>JAADHH010000083.1 GCA_013151955.1 Chloroflexota bacterium | reverse complement strand
TGCTGCTTCCGCCGGTCACCAGCACCTGGCCGGACGGCAGCAAAGTAGCCGAGTGACCGTAGCGAGCCGAGCTCATGGAACTGGCCAGAGACCAGATTCCGGTGGCCGGGTCGAAGCGTTCGGCGCTATCCAGTGGGCTGCCCCCGGTTCCACCGCTGACCAACACACGGCCGTCCGGCAGCAGCGTGGCGGTGTGGAAGCGCCGTGCATTGTGCAGGCTGCCGGTGGCCGACCATGTCCCGGTGCTGGGGCCGTACCGTTCGGCGGTGGCCAGGTACCCGTCGGCAAGGATTGAGACTGACTGCTGCAAACTGCCCGAAAAGACTGGTTTGATGCTCAAAAGTGGCCTACCGGCCTCGGTTTGAGGCTGAATCTCGTCGCTGGAACCGTAGTCCGATGACCGAAATGCCTGACTCAAGAGCGGAGTTACGGACGGAAAAAGCCGATCCGGACTCTCAAGAGGCCCCAAACGAATTATGAAAGGGTCTCCTTCCTGCTGAAGTCTCACGCCGAGGAGTTGCACACGGCCCGCGCGGCCGTGGAAGCGGCGTGATAGTAACACACTTCGAATCCCACAACACCCCTTGTTGTATGTTTATACTGCATAAATAAACACCGAAGAAAACCAGAGGCCTTGGTTCGCGTTGGTACAGAACAGCGTATTAGCAGTAATAACGCTTTGAAATAACCATAATCTTGTGCATATTGTACATAGACATAGTTCCATAACTGTGCTATACTTTGACTCAATGACAGAGACAACGTAGTCTCAGCTGAGGTGAAGTCGCCTTTCCGCAAGCTATCGTCGGAGAGGCGACTTTTTTATTGAATGAAGGAGGACAAACAAATGTTGAAGAAACGCTTTCGATACGTAACTATTCTTCTACTAATCGCCTTTATGCTGTTGCTCACCACCGGCGGAGCGGCTGCTCAGGGGAATACCCAGCTAAGCAACACAGAGTTGGAAACTGTCATAAATACCGTATGGGTGCTGCTGGCTGCTTTCCTGGTGTTTGTCATGCAAGCGGGCTTCGGTTTCTTGGAAGCTGGTTTCGTACGTTCGAAGAACGTAGTAAACATTATGGCCGAGAACTTCATGGACCTTACCATGACGACCATCGGCTTTTGGGCCGCGGGTTTCGGGATCATGTTCGGTACAGGGACGGCGTGGTTCGGAACGCAATGGTTCTTTTTGGGAGGCCTGCCTCACGATATTAACGGACTCCCGCCCCTAGCCTTCTTTTTCTTTGAGTTTGTATTCTCGGCGACGGCCTCCACCATTGCCTCCGGGCTGATGGCAGAGCGCACCGATTTTCGCGCCGATTTGATCTACAGCTTCTTTGCCGGATTGCTGATCTACCCCCTCGTCGGGCACTGGATTTGGGCCGGCGACGGGTGGCTGGCGGTAATGGGTATGCGAGACTTCGCCGGTTCTACGGTTGTCCATCTGGTGGGAGCCCTGATTGGACTGGCCGGCACGTTGCTGTTGACGCCACGCAAGGACAAGGAGTTCGGGCAAAGCGCCAAGGTTATTCGCGGGCATAACATCCCACTGGCCGCCCTCGGCACGTTCCTCTTGTGGCTGGGCTGGTTTGGCTTCAATCCAGGCAGTACCTTGAGTGCTTCCGACCCGAGCCTGATCGCCCTCATCGTCCTCAACACCGACTTCGCGGCAACAACCGGAGCCATCATAGCGATGTTCCTGGCCTGGAAGGCTAGCGGCAAGTGGGACGCGAGCATGGCCTTCAACGGTGCGCTGGGGGGGCTGGTTGCGATCACTGCCCCTTGTGCATTCGTAACCCCTAATGCCTCCCTACTCATTGGCGTGCTCGCCGGTGTCGTGACATACTACGGCATCGAGTTGATGGAGCGGTTGCGCATTGACGATCCGGTCGGCGCGTTTCCCGTACACGGGTTCAACGGTATCTTTGGCACGCTGGCTGTGGGCCTGTGGGCGACCGATACCGGCCTGTTCTACGGGGGCGGCTGGCACCAGCTCGCCGTGCAGGGTCTTGGCGTTGTGGCCGCCATCGCGTTCGTCTTCCCAGTCTCACTGCTGATGTTTGCCGCCATCAAGAAGTTCGTCGGGCTGCGCGTATCACCGGAGGTTGAGTCTGCCGGCCTCGACCTGGCTTATCATGGCATTGAATCATATCCCGAGTTTGCCGGTGTTGAACTGCGCGGTATACGCATCCAGGACTCGGTCGTGACTGAACCACCGGTACGAACAGAAAAGTTGAGCACGGCCAAAAGCGTGGCGGGTTGATTTGTTGAGCTGGTGGGGTAGGAGGGCAAAGGAGCCTTGTCTTGCCCCACCCACACGGTAATCATTAGGAGGTACTACGATGTCAGCACTATCTATTGAATATCGCAAGAACAATTTGTACGCTGGGGAACTCTCTACCGAACCGCAATTGTTCGCTGCTATTGACTTGGGCGATTATAGCACGGGGGCGGAAATCACCGATGTGCCCATTTACTACCGCTCTCTCAAGAAACCCATAGGGGCCATCACCGAGGCATATAGCACGTATGTGGCCGGACTGCCTTTGGAGCGAAGCACGTTGAAAGGACTGGAATTAGTGCTTGCCAAGTACCTGCTGGCCCTGATCCGTTTTGAGCGCTTCCCAGAATACGTGTTCCATGTTGCCGGCAGAGCATGGCCGATCTATCACCTGTCCGACCAAGTCGTAACCCGCTATCCTGGTAGCCCAATTTTCAGTGCTCCCAGTGTAGCCGAACTGCAAGTCTCCCTGGCCAACCACCTGGTGAACCTCGGCTATATCAAGAAGCCGAGCGAATTGGGCATTCTGTACCTTTCGCCCTCTGATCTCCAGTTGTACGCGCCTGAGTATATGTTGCGGGCACCCAAGACCGCAGATATTCCGGTATACCCGACCGAAAAGTGCAATGGGAAGCAGCTACTGACTCCGGGAGATAGTCATACCATCGCCGTTTCGGGCAAGGGAAGCTCAGAACTTTTTGCCCTGTACCACAAGGTCAGTAAACACCTCATAAAGAGAGGACGGCTCACAAACCGGTACGAAATGACGGTACGCAGGCTCGCTGCTTCAACCTGGACACAGATGCGCGATACGCTCGACCCCTTCGACCTCGAGCTGGCCTACGATGCGGAGTTCGAGGGTGAAACGATCCACCGGCAGGTGCCGGTCTTTACGGACGGGGACAGCCTCGTCGCGGCACGGCCAACGCGGCGGATGCGCACGGCGCTCTATTTTGGCCCGGACATCGAGTCCTTGCAATCGCGCCTGGGCAAGGAATTGTACTACCGGGGGATCACCGATCACCCCGAAGACGTGTACATCGCGCAGGCCCAATGCTAACCCTCTAAACATGGCGTGAACCGTGCCGAGTGCTGCAGCGACGCAGTGCTCGGCACGCGCGCAACGACGAAACGGAGCTTCTGACATGGCACACGTATCTCACAAGCTATCCAATTCTTTCGAGGGGGCGCTGGCCGGCGGCGGCGATCCCGCAACATCGCCGCTCTACGTTTTCGGCCCTTTCCTAAAATTGATCGTCATAGCCGGCATTGCCCAAGTGACTTTCGGTGCCAGTGTGTGGCTTGTCGTGTTCACGATCGCTGTAGTCTCGGCCATGTACCGCCTGGTGATGGCCTGGATCACGGACGGTAGCGGTGGCAGCGGCCTCAACGAGGAAGAATTTGGCGGATGGGCAGTGAAAATCAACGCCGCTATTACCTTCATCGAGTACACGCTGACCTTCCTGGTGAGCATGGCTGCGCTGGTCACGTTCATTGCCGATCGCTTCCCCATTCTGAACGCGAGCGTCAGTGGCATTCAGTACCGCACACTGGTTGCTATCCTCCTGAGTGTAGCAACCGGCTGGTTGGTCAACCGAGGGCCGAAAGCCGCCACTCGCACCTTTGGTCCGGCGACAGGTGGTGTATTGCTGCTCCTTTGGGCCATGGTGTTCACCACGATCTGGAAATTCGGATTGCACCTTCCGGCAATCCACATGGCGGCCTTCACACCGCCTGCTTTGAACTTTACCTTCAGCGGATATGCCCGCATCCTGGCCGTGATGACCGGAATAGAGGTCTTCGCCAACTTGGTGCCGGCCTATGATGGAGATCCCAGGGATAAGAGTAACAAGGCTTTCGGCAGCTTGATCATTATCATGGGCACGGCCTCTGTAGCTATGTTAATTGTAGGGCCGGCAATCTTCCGTCTATCCGATCCGCTGAATGGACAGGTATCCGTTTTCACCCAGGCGATGGATAAACTTCTGCCCGCACCCTTGCCCTATTTGGGAACACTGGTCGGAGTCGCTGTGCTCCTCTCCGCATCGGCTGCCAGCGCGCAGGGTCTCCAGAACTTGGCTTTGGGCCTTCGGGAGCGGAAATATATCCCCGAATCCATCGGCCGCCGCAATCGGTTCGAGGTTGCTGATAAGCCGGTATGGATCGAAGTTGGCGTGGTCGTACTTTGCTTCCTAGTGTTTGGCACAAGCGAAGAAACGTATCTGGCCCTCTACGCTGCTGGCGTGTTCATCCTCTTGAGCATGACCGGCTGGGCGGCAACAAAGCGTCTTCTCCGTGAGCAACGGACCGTCTTTTCTCGCAAGCGGCTGGTGACCATTGTGGGCACGATCACGGCCGCAGTGTTGACATCTGGGGCTACGGTGATCATCTTTGGTGAACGTTTCCGTGAGGGAGCATGGGTCTATCTACTCTTTATTCCTGTACTTTATGCCTTCTTCAGCTACTTCCGGTGGAATCTTGGTGACCCGAACATGGACAAGGCACAAGAAGTGTCCCAGCCAGCTACAGCGCTTCGAGAGCAGGAACTAGAGCCGGTTCTGGTTCGCACCGTACCGGCAAACGCGTATATCCGCATCCAGAAACAGACACAGCACGCAAGATGAACGGGTGAGTGATTTTCCCTACTTCCGTCCGCTCAACATCACGCCCCCCAGAATCAGGCCCATACCCACAAAGGTGCGCAAGCCGGGCTGCTCACCGAGCAGCAGCACACCCCACATGATCGCCGTAATCGGGATCAGGTACGTCACCAGCGACATCTGTGTGGCCCGAATCCGCTTGATCAGCCGGTAGTAGATCAGGTAGGCGATCCCGGTGCCCATTACGCCCAAGGCGATAATCGAGCCGGCCGCCTTCGCCGAGGGCATGGCCGGCAACGGCTGGCCGGTGACCACGATGATCAAGGCCAACCAGATCGTGCTGGCCAAAAGCTGCCCCGTCGCCGCTGCCTCCGGCGGTACGTTGTGCAGATACTTCTTCACCAGTGTCGTGGAGAGACCATAGCCGCACGCCGCACCCATCACCGCCAGCTCGCCCAGCACGTTCGCGTGGGCCAATGCTGCCAAGTCGGCACCGATCATCACGGCAACGCCGCCAAACCCGATCAGTACGCCGATCATCTTCGCCAGGTTCATGCGGTCGTCGCGCGTCAGGAAGTGGGCGATGATCACCGTGAAGAGAGGCATCGTGCCGTTGAAGACCGCTGCTACCCCGCTGTCAATGTACTGCTCGCCCCATGAAATCAGCGTAAAGGGCAGGGCGTTGTTGAAGAGACCGATCACAGTCAGAATGATCCACACCTTTCGCCCGCGCGGCAGCCGCTGCCCGCGCAGCCGCAAGAAGGCGTAGAGGAACAGCAAAGCCAGAAAGAGTCGGCCCTGCACAAGATACAACGGCGACACTTCGGCCACCGCCACCTTGATGAACAAGAACGAGCTGCCCCAAATGAGGGCCAACAGGATCAACATCCCATAATTCATCAGCCGCCTTGAAGATAGCGGGCCATTGGGTGTTGCAGATTTGGCGGCGGGTGGCGTGGAGTGATTCTCAATCTCCGTCCCCCGGTTATCTGCCGTGCTCCTCTCCGTTGGTTGTGCGCGGCCCTGTGCCCGGGCTACTGCCGGCCCAACGCTCAAGTTTGCTCGAATGTGTCCGATAAAATGAGTGAGGGTTCTTCCAAATGTAGATGAATTTCTATCCTCCGGAAAGCGAAAGGTGTGGACGTACAAGGAATCTCTGCGGCCGCGCAAAACTCCCTGCGCGCCGTGGACAAAAGTTCTGAAGTGCAAGCTGAGATTGCCCTGAAGGTGCTCAAACAGGCCATGGAAGCCCAACAGCGTCAAGCGGCTGCGCTGTTGGCGATGATGACCGGTGCGGGTACGCAGGTAGACCTGTCCGCCTGACAACGTCTGCTCCCCCATCAGCGTAACGCTCTCCAGGCCAACACCGCCCCGGCGGAGACGAGCACCAGCACTCCCTGACCCTGCAACACCGTCGCCAACCCCACGCGGTCGGCCAGGATGCCGCTGAAGAACATCCCCGCCCCGCCGGACGCGAACATGAATCCCAGCGCCAGGCCCGACGCCGTCGCCCGCTTGCCCGGCACCAGCCGTTGGGCGATGACCACGATCAGGGTGTGTCCGGCCCCCAGGAACAGGCCGGCCGAGGCGGCAATCAGCAACAACATCGCCGTGCCCCCGGCCCACGGGAAGGCCCCCGTCGGCAATGCCCCCAACACCAGCGAGAAGAACAGCACCGGCACCTCGCCGATCCGGTCGGCCAACGCACCGCCCAACACGCCGCCGGCGGCCGTCGCCAGCATGAACGCGCTCAGTACGTTGCCATAGAAAACGCTCGATTTTCCGGCATCGGCCAGGAAGCGGGGCACGTAATAGATAATGCCGAACTGCGCCCACGACCGCAAGAAGACGGCCAGCACGAAGAAGGCCAGGGCCACCTTTCCCACTTCCGAAAATTGTGACTTCGTGGGGCTGTGAGCCGCCGGGGCGGGGTGGGCTTCCACCACGGTCACCGGGTGAAAGTAGGCCCATTGCACCAACCCGCCCACGATCGGCACAGCACAGATGGCCAACATGCCATACAGCCCCACACGGTCCAGGATTTGCCCGCCGACTATCGGCCCAATGGAGAAGGCCCCCTGCCCGGCCATGAAGAATAGCGCAGCGGCCGTGGCCCCCACGCCGGCATATCGCTCACCCGCTTCCGTGGCGTGGCCCGTCCCTTGCGGGTGGTAGGCCGCAGAACCGAGCGCAGCCAGCACCATCAACACCAACGGGAAATAGCCGGGACTGACGATGGCCAGAGCGAAGATCGTGCCCATCCACAGGGGCCCACTCACCGCCAGGAACCGGCTGCCGAACCGGTCCGCCCACCAGCCGAACAGGGGTTGGGTCAGCGAATTGGCGAACGTGTAGGCCATGCCCACCAGCCCAATCTGCGAATTGCTCAGGGCCAGAGGCACAGAAAGAACAGCCAGGATGAGTGAAACCTGGCTGTTCAAGAGATCTATCGAGAAATGGCCCAGGATTGTGGCGATGAAATCCCGGTCTCGTAATGCTTTCATAGGCAAATGTCCGCAGTAGCGCAGAACGCGTAATCCGTAATTCGTGTTGCGTAAGAGCTTGGAAGGACTCCCAACTTACACGTCACGCATCACGCAATACGCGATACGTATCAGTGCCGGAAGTGCCGGCGGCCGGTGAAGACCATGGCCAGGCCCGCCTTGTTCGCCGCTTCGGTGACCAGTTCATCGCGGATCGAGCCGCCCGGTTGTACCACCGCGGTCACGCCCGCTTCGATGGCTGCCTCCACGCCGTCCGGGAAGGGGAAGAATGCGTCGGAAGCCATCACCGCGCCACGTGCCGCGTCGCCCGATTTCTGTGCGGCCAAGCGCACCGAATCGACGCGGCTGGGCTGGCCTGTGCCGATTCCGACCGTCGCCGTCCCCTTCGCAAAGAGGATCGCGTTGGACTTGACGTGCCGGATCGCACGCCAGGCGAAGCGCATGGCCGCCATCTCTTCGTCCGTCGGGGCGCGGTCCGTGGCTACCTTCCAATCCTCGCTCGGATCGGGGAAGTCGCGGTCCTGCACCAGCAGGCCGCCGTCAATGCCGCGCAAATCCCAGGCACGGCCCGCCGGCGAGGGAGGAACCTCCAGCAAGCGGCGGTTCTTCTTGCCCCGCAGCAGAGCCAGCGCGTCCTCGTCGAAGGCCGGGGCCATGACGATCTCGGTGAAGATTTCGTCAATCGCCTGTGCCGTGTTCAAATCGAGGGACCGGTTGACCGCCACCACGCCACCGAAGGCCGAGATTGGGTCGCTGGCCAGCGCCGCGCGGTAGGCATCGGCCAGCGAATCGGCGGTGGCGATCCCGCACGGGCTGGCGTGTTTGATGATCGCCACGGTCGGCGTGTCGAAGTCATTCGCTGCCAGCCATGCGCCGTCTGCGTCCAGCCAGTTTGTGTAGGACATTCCCTTGCCGTGCAACTGGCGCGCGTAAGCAACGCCTCCGCCGCCCGGCAAGCGGTAGAGTGCGCCCGACTGGTGTGGGTTCTCGCCATAACGGAACGCCGAGGTGTGCTCGAAAGCGAGGGCCAGCGTCTTGGGAAAGGTCTCGCTGCTCAGTTCGCCCTGCAGGTAGCGGCTGATGGCAGCGTCGTAGGCGGCGGTATGCTCGAACGCTTTCAGGGCCAGGTCACGCCGTTTCGCTTCGGACACGGCGCCCGACTCTCCGATCTCTTTCAGCACCGTGTCGTAATCGCTCGGGTCGGTGACGACGGCGACGTGTGCGAAATTCTTGGCGGCTGCGCGCAGCAGGGTGACGCCGCCGATGTCAATCTGCTCGACCGCTTCGGGCAGGGTCACGCCGGCACGGGCCACCGTCTGCTGGAAGGGGTACAAATTGCAGACCACCAGGTCTACCGGCGTGATCGCCTGTTGTTCCAGGTCGGTGCGGTCGCTATCCAGGTCTCGTCGAGCCAGGATACCTCCGTGGACGGCGGGGTGCAGCGTCTTCACCCGTCCGCCGAGGATTTCGGGGAACCCGGTCACCTGGTCAACGGGGGTCACGGCTACGCCGGCGTCGGCGATGGCGCGCGCCGTGCCGCCGGTAGAGACGATCTCCCAGCCGAGTGCGGCCAGGCCGCGAGCCAGGTCTGCCACGCCGGCTTTGTCCGACACACTGATCAATGCTCGTTTGCTCATGATGATAGACTCCTTTCATGTTCGTAGCGTATCAAAGAGATTCTTGTTGCTCCTGTGCCCCGGAGGGCTGTCGGTTTCTCAGGAACCGAAGACGAGTCATGTGCATGTACGGTTTGCTGGCCGTTTGCTAACAAACACCTTTTCGCTCTTGCACTCATCTGATAAAGCCCATTCGCATCTCGCGCAAATTAACAACTGCTCCCGACTCTACCAGAAAGTCCATTCCCAGGATACCATTTATCTCAAAACCGTAGTCCATCCCCCCTATTTCTACCTCAAAATCAGTGATGCTACACTCTCCTACTTTCAAATAAGCAACCTCCCGAAGATATACAACTTCTACTCCTCCGACTCCGCGAATTGTGTGCAGCACATCTTCCGGCAATGGCTTTATTCCAATCACTTTCAAACTATCTGCTGCCAATATCGTACTCGCCGAACCTGTATCTACTAGTACATCGGGAATATCTATCTCTTTCCCTTTGTACGCAATGCTTACTGTTACAAAGGGAAGGCTATACTTCAACTGCAATTGCATATTGTCTCCGTATTCCCACCCATTGTCGTTCCCGAATATCCAACTCTTTCCTGTTCGTATGAACGAAATAGAATTCGCGTTCGGGATATTGCGTATGTAACTGACGATATTTGCTCATCGCAGCATCGCCATCATCACAAATCTCTAGGACGGCTATTTTGTCCAATTTGCGCCGATTATTTGGACTCGTATGTGCTTCGATTGCCTCAATGATGAGCCACTGATCGGGGTATATTTTTCGTATTTCTGACCACAACATATTGGCCTCCTACACACATTGTAGTAGACGCGCGCCTTCTCCATACCCGTGGCGTCACCCAAAAGGTTGAGCCAGCCAACGCTGGAGATCAACCGCCGCTGAAAGAAAAGTTCAATGGCCACCTATTTGCACCGCAGAGGCGCAGAGTTCGCTGA
>JAADHH010000062.1:12971-23249 GCA_013151955.1 Chloroflexota bacterium | reverse complement strand
GAGTAGGGCAAGGCCCGGCTCGGCTAAAGGATCGGAGACAAGTACTTTCATGTTCTGCATGGACGATGCTCCTTGAATTCATTGTTTTCGTAGATGGTCTGCAATTTCGCGCTCATTGTACCACTTGTCACGCGTGCTGTCAATAGGTGCGGGGTTGGCTGCGCGTCCCGATTTTGGATTGGGTGTGAAACGTGACCCGTGTTGCGTAATGCGTTTGAACGTTGGCACATTTCACGGTTCACCCCGTTCATCATTGTTTCCCTTGCCAGCATGGGAATCAAACCGCCGGCATTCAGAATGGCCAGCACCGATGGCGAAAAGGGTGCAAAACGAAACGTCCCGGCCGGGCAGCGGATTTCGTGCGCGGCCAGGTCCACTTCCACGGTGTCCCCTGCTGCGATGGCCTGCACCGCCGGCGGGCAGACGATGGCCGGCAGGCCGTTGTTGATGGCGTTACGGTAGAAGATGCGCGCGAAGGAGACAGCGATCACGGCACCCACGCCGGCCGCGGTCAGGCAAGCGGCGGCCTGTTCCCGCGAACTTCCACAGCCCCAGTTACGGCCGGCAACGATCACGTCGCCCGGCTGCACGGAGCGTGCAAACGTCGGATCGAGGTCCTCCAGCGCGTGCGCGGCCATCTCCGCCGGCGCTGTAATCGTGTAGGTGTACTTGCCCGGAAAGATGACGTCCGTGTTGACGTTGTCGCCATATTTCCACGCCTCTCCTCGTATGGGCATGACAACTCACGCTCCTTGCCTATCACTATCCTCTTGTATGGTCCCGACCTGCGGGTAGTTTAGAAGTTTGCGGTCGGAGGTCACAAGTAGGCAATCATAAACTCTTGCCGTTGCCACAATAATCTGATCAGCAGGATCACGGTGGAACTCACCCGGCAATTGGGTAGATTCTATCGCAATCTCTGGAGTCAATTCAAGAAGACGAATGCCAGGATAATTCAGAGCTTGCTCAAACCACTCCTTTAATACGCAGGGCAACTCAAGTCGCCCGTATTCCACAAGCTTCGCTATTTCCCAGCACGAGATAGCACTCACACCGATACCGTTTGTTTCGTTCGCTTCAATCACAGATGCCTGTGTTTTCGTGAGCTGCTTGTCACCGTGTACCCACCAGACCCAAATGTGTGTATCAAGAACGATCATTCTAGAATGTCCCAATCCGCTTCGGCAACGCTATTGTATGGAGCAACATAACGGATCGGTTTTCCGCGCAAGGGATAGCGATTACCAGATTTGCGTTCTGGTTCACGGCCACGTACAGTCACCTCGACCTTGTCACCTGCGAGAAAGGGTAATCCTTTAATTGTAACCGTTCCATTGGAGGAAACCGTCGTTTCAACATAATACCTTTGCATAGCTTTCCCCCGTTTTATCTTGTATAGCTTGATGTTTGCCATTTCATGTTCAGCCCGCTTCATCTTTTTCACCATTATACCCACAATCGGGAGAACGGTCAAACGGTGGCACGATCTCTCCTGCGAGAGCAGCGGCGGCGACGACCGCCGGGTTGGCCAGGTAGATTTCGGAGTCCGGCGTGCCCATGCGCCCGCGGAAGTTGCGGTTGGCCGTGCTGATGCAGACTTCGCCGGGGGCCAGTACGCCCAGGTGATTGCCCATGCACGGGCCACAGCCGGGCGGCCCGACGACCGCGCCGGCCTCCACGAGCGTCTGGATGTAACCGAGACGCAAAGCCTCGGCCAACACCTCGCGGGAAGCCGGTATGACCAGCAGCCGTGTTCCCCGTGCCACCGTCCTGCCCCGCACGACCTCGGCGGCCGCGGCCAAATCCTCCAGCCGGCCATTCGTACAGGTGCCAATGAAGGCTTGGTGGACCCGCGTGCCGGCCACCTCGGACAGCGGAACGACGTTGTCCACGGTGTGTGGTCGCGCGATCATCGGCTCCAGGCTGGCAGCGTCGTAGCGGTACTCGGCGATGTAGGCCGCGCCACCATCGGGATAGAGCGCAGATTCGGCGATCTGTGCGGCCCAGTGCGTGACCAACTCGTCCGGTACGCCGGCGCGGGGATTTTCCCGCAGGTACCGGCGAGCGCGCCGTTCGGCCAGCCAGCCGATGACCGCTTCGTCGGGCGGCAGGTAGGCGTTCTTCGCACCGAACTCGGCCATCATGTTCGGGATGACCATGCGTTCCGCCGGCGAGAGCATGCCCACCGTCGAGCCGTCGAACTCGACCGATGCGTACAACCCGCCATCTGCACCCAAATCGCCGATGATGCGCAGGCAAAGGTCCTTCGTCGTCACGCCGGGTGGCAGCGCGCCTTCGACGACGATGCGGATGCTTTCCGGCACACGCAGCCAAAGCTCGCCGGTCGCCCAAATCGCGGCCACCTCGCTGCGCCCCACACCGGCACCGAAAGCGCCCATCCAGCCGTGGTGCGTGGTGTGGCTGTCCGCACCCAAAATCATCTGTCCGGGGAGTACCAGGGCCTCTTCGGCAACGACCTGGTGGCACACCCCTCGCCCCACATCGTAAAAGTGCGACACACCCTGTTCGGCGACAAAAGCTCGCGCTTCGGCGTGGTTGGCAGCGTGTTTGGGTGTGGGAGCCGGCGCAGCATGATCCAGGACGACGACCATGCGGTCGGGGTAGCGTACCCATTCGCGGCCCAGCCGGCGGAAGATCTGCACGATGGCAGCGGTGTTGTCGTGCGAGAGGACCAGGTCGGGTTGCACGTCCACCACTTGGCCGATCCCCACACCATCCAGGCCGGCGGCACGCGCAATTGCCTTTTGTGCGAACGTGCGGGGCGGTTCAGCGCCGGTCGTCATGCCTCCACACCCGCCCCGTTCGTCTTCGCCCAGTGATAGAGCAGGCTGTCTATGTCATCCAACGTCAAGGCTTGTTCATCGGCCAACGCTTTGATGTGGCCGGTCAGCCGCTTGATCTGCTCGTCGTCCATCACCAAGTCCAACTGCTCTGCGCGATTGCGTACCGCATTCCAGCCGGTGAGACGGTGGGCGATGTGGATGTAGCGACTGATGCCGAAGGCTTCCGGCTTCAGGATTTCGTAGGTCGAAGGATTGTTGAGCACCGCCTTGGCGTGGATACCGGCCTTGTGTGTGAAGGCGGTATAGCCGGTGATGTAGTTGTTGAAGGGAATGTCCACGCCGACCATCTCTGCGATTGTGCGGTCCAGCTTGCTCAGCAGCGGCAAGTTGTACTTTTCGACCAGTTTCGGGTCGGTGGCATACATGCGGGCGACCAATCCGCCGAGGGGTGTGATGCCGTTGCGCTCACCGATGCCGAGGATGCTGGTGTCTATATGTGTGGCGCCGGCTTCCAGGGCAGCGTAGCTGTTGGCGATGGCACAGCCGGAATCGTTGTGGCCGTGAAATTCGATGTCGCAGCGCACCCGCCGGCGCAACTCAGAGACCAGGTCGTAGATTTGGCGCGGTGTGCCCACGCCCACCGTATCGGCCACCCCGACGCGGTCTACACCGAGCGCGTCCACCGCTTCGTAGACGGCGAACATGTCTTCCTGGTCGCTGCGCAAGCTGTCCTCCGTGCTGAAACGGGTAATCACCCCCTGGCTCTTCAGGTAAGAAACGACTTCTTGCGCCATCTCGATGATCTGGGGAATGCTTTTGCCGTGGCTGAACTCCCGCAGGTAGGAGGACGTGCCGATGACCACATCCACGCCGTCCACGCCGGTATCTACGGCGCGTTTGGCATCGCCCACCGTGGCCCGCGTGTGCGTGAGAATTTTGGCCTGCAGGCCCAGACGGGTGATTGCGCGCAAGTCCTCTTCGCTGCGCGGCGAAGCCAACGGCGACGTAAGCTCCAGAAATTCCACGCCGAATTCGTCCAACAAGCGCGCAATCTCGACCTTTTGCTCCGTCGTGAAAAATGCGTTGACGAACTGTTCCCCTTCCCGCAACGTAGATTCAATGATGGCATAGTCTTGTAGACTCATGGCATTTTCTCCTTCCGTTGTGCAATTTACCCTTCGTGTTAGGGGTGTGTTTCAGTGCTGGGTGGTTCACCTTGCCCTGAATAGCATTTTCAAGTATAATTTACGTAGGCCATTTCTCTATCAGCCAGTTGTAAGGAAAGAAATATGACTGCAATTACCATAACAGAGATCCTTGATGATTTGCGTGCTGCTGACCGGGCATTACGTAAGTTTGAGCAACGGTATTGGATTAGTTCAGATGTATTCTATGATCTATACTCTCATGGGCAATTAGACGACGGTCAAAACCTGGAAGATTTTAGTGAATGGGCCGGCTTCTATAAAATCAAGCAACATAGGGAAGCCCTCCTGCGCCGCTTTTCGCGAGATCGAATTGTTGCGCTACGTACATCCGCCGAAAACGACTCCATACGACTCTTGCCGGAAGAGCCACTTATCGAAATAGCTGCCTAAACCAGGTTGTGACCTTGCGCTTTCCTTCCCAGAAAGATTACGAGCTACTCGTCTATGCGTTGCCACAAACGTATGATGGCATTGCTTCCTCCTCTTTGCGTCTTTTCAGTACAAGCCGCAGAACGGCCGTTCTGCGAGGCGTCGTTCGTTTTCACAATGGCCTAGAACTGCGCGTTAGAGAAACGCTTGATTTTGCTGCCGGCCGGATTAGCGATTATAGCTACACAGTTTTCAAAGGCCAGGAACGTGTTCGCTGGTACGATCCGCAACCTCATCCAGGAGTGGCCGAGTTAGCCTCGACTTATCCGCACCATTACCATACGCCGCCGAACATCAAACGCAATCGCAAACCTGCTCCTGGCATAAGTTTCCAATCCCCGAACTTGCCCATTCTGATTTCAGATTGCATTTCTTTGGGAAATACCGCCGAATGCTGATCACGTATTACTGACAACTGCCTCTAACACCCTTACCCCTTGCAAATACTCTTCCACTTCGATGTGTTCTTCCGGCGTGTGGTCCAGCGACGAATTGCCGGGGCCGTAAGCAACGATTGGGCAATTCCACACCGGGGCGACGACGTTCATGTCCGATGTGCCGGTCTTGACTTTGAAGCGCGGTTTCCCGCCCTGCTCTCGAATTGCCGCCAGAAACGCGCGCACCAACGGCGTGTTCTTCGGCGCGCGGCAGGCGACTTCTGCACCGCGAAAGACCACGTCTGCTGTGCCGGCCAGTCGTCGCACCACTTCCTCCAATTCGGCCGGCACGCAGTGCGGTGGCAGGCGAAACCCAATGGTCAGTTCGGCCCATTCATGCAGACCATCGCCGCCGCTGGTGATGCGGCGCAATGAGGGGCTGAGCCGGTCGAACTGCTTTTTGTGGCCGGCATTGTAGGCCGTGCAATGCGCCACGACGTCGTTCCAGAAGGCGACCGCTTCCTCCGTTGCCGGCGTGTCGCGGCCGGCGGAGTGGGACGTCCCCTGTTCCAGGCGATAATCCACTAGCAGCCGGCCCTTGTAACCGAGTGTGATGCCGTCCCAGCCGCTCGGTTCGCCGATGATGCAGGCGTCGGGGTGGTAACGGTCGCGCACATAGCGCGCCCCCTTCGACGTGGCCGCTTCCTCCTCCACCGCGCCGATGACCACCCAGCGCCAGCCCGGTCGCGGCCCCACGCGGGCCACCGCGCAGACAAACGCGGCCAGCGGCCCTTTCGCGTCCACCGCGCCGCGCCCGTACAGCTTCCCCGCTTGCCGGCGCACGGGGACCTCGCCGGGCACCGTGTCCGCGTGGCCCAGCAGCACCAACTCGCGTGGACCGTCGCCCATCGCCCCGACCGCGTTGCCCGCTCCGTCCACCCGCGCAGAGAAGCCCATCTCGTTCATGCGGCTTACCAGATAGCTGGCCAGTTCTCCTTCCTGCCCCGAAAGGCTGGGGATGCGGAGCATTTCGGTAAGCAAATCTATGGCGTTCGTCATAAGGCTACGTACTGCCCTTCGGTTCCTCGTCATCCTCACCAGCCAGGCGTAATACCTCGTCGTATAGTGCCAGGCTAATGCGAAATCCTTGTCTTTGTAGTGCATTCATGTGTGGTCGCACCAACGGAATCAGATCGGCCTCTTTGGCCCTAATTAAGATGCCTATTGTGCCTATTACGGCTGTGCCAAGCCGCTCAGCCAGCAGGCGAGCTTGAAGATCGTCAAGACCGGCCGTGTATCCTGAGTGTGCATACGCGTATGCTATGACAGCACGTTCGCCATACCCCAGCCTGTTCGGGGGCAGGTGATCCATTTCGGACTGGGTAACCGCTGTTTGCGTTATCCAGTCCAGTGTTCGCGGATCAATTGTGTCTGGTCTCAGCAGTCGTCCAGCGTCGAGCTCCAAAACTACAGGGTGTGGCACAATGACAGACTCAAACAACGTGGGAAGCAGAGATGCCTGAGCAATACGACCAAGGTATAGCAACAAGGATGTATCACATACGAGAGTTCTTTTAGCCACGCACCACCTCTCGGCGTAAGTCTTCCACGGTGATTTGCGAAACAGGAATTCCGTACTCTGCACACAAATCGAGGAACAGCACTCGGGGCACACCGGCCATCTCTGCAGCGGCACCCGATGAGAGCTTCCCTTGCTGGAATAACAACAGGGCCGAATAAAGACGCAAGTCACTACTCAACTCTTCCCGCGTGCGGTTGAGCATTTGCCTGATCTCAGAGGGAATGTGAACAGTCAACGTCTCTTCCATGGCCAGCACCTCCTTATTTACGCATTACGTTTTCAGTTTTCACTTGTCCAACACCATCTCGATGACTTCCGCTACCTCATCCAACTCATCATACGAAATGACCAACGGCGGCAACAGGCGGAGTACCGTGGCACCGGCCGGCAAGGCGAGCACGCCGTGCGCCATCAGCTTGCGCAGCACCGGCGTAACCCGACCCTTCAGCTCGATGCCGACCATCAGGCCCAGGCCACGCACTTCGCGCACCTGTGGCGATTCGATGCGGCGCAGCCGTTCCAGCAGGTACGTGCCCTTCTCCGCCGCTTGTGCCGGCAAGTCTTCCGTGCGCATAACGCCGATCGTAGCCAGCGCCGCCGCGCAGGCCAGCGGGTTTCCGCCGAATGTGGTGCCGTGCGCACCGGGCCAGAGACCGGTCACGCGCGGGCCGATAGCCACACCCCCCATCGGCAACCCCCCGGCCATCGCCTTGGCCATGGTCATCAAATCGGGCACGATGTCGTGGTGCTGGCACGCGAACCAGCGGCCTGTGCGCCCAAAGCCGGTCTGCACCTCATCCACGATGAGCAGCGCGCCCCGCTCGTCACACAGCCGGCGCAGCCCCCGAAAATAGGCCGCCGAGCCGGAGCGCACCCCCCCTTCGCCCTGCACGATCTCCACCAACACGGCAGCGGTCTTCTCGGTTACCGCCTCCTCCATCTTCACCAGATTGTCGAAGGGCACGTGGGAAAAACCGGGCACGAGCGGTGCAAATGGCTCGCGGTACCGCTTGTTCCAGGTCGCCGAGAGCGCGCCCATCGTTCGCCCGTGGAAGCCGCGCATGGTAGCCACGATCTCGCGCCGGCCACTGCTCAGTCGTGCGAACTTGAGCGCCGCTTCCACCGCTTCCGCACCGGAGTTGCACAGGAAGAAGCGGTCCAAGCCAGGCGGCGTGACCTCGGACAGCGCGGCGTAAAGTTCCGCGCGGCGGTCGTTGTAGAACACCTCCGGGCAAGTGATCAACCGGCGGGCTTGTTCGGCGACGGCCTCGGCGATGGCGGGATGCGCATGACCCAGGGCGGCCACCCCGTGCCCCCCGACGCAATCGAGGTAACGCCGGCCCCGGTCATCCCAAAGCCACATCCCCTCGCCCCGCACGATCGTCACATCTCGCTTGGGGTAAACGCTGCTGGTGTGTTGCTGTTCCGTTTCTGCGTATCTTCCCATCGAATTGCCTTTGTAAGCGTTCAGGTACTACCCTGAACACAGCTACTGCACGCTCTTTTTTGCCACAGATTACACCGATTTTCACGGATTCGTTACTGCTCAGGCAAGGCCCGTGCCGGATTGAAATCGGCACTGGGTGCCCCACCAAGCCGCTGAAAGTGGCTGAATCTCCACCGGCAGTAGGGGCGCACAGCTGTGTGCCCCTACTACCGTGTGGCCAGTGACGGCTTCAGCCCGTCACGGCAAGGCGGCCTGAGCAGCAACACGGATTCTTTGTTTTTTCCGTGTTCATCCGTGCAATCCGTGGCAGATTCCGGGAATGCTGAACGGTTGCTTGCCTTTTTGTCTTTCTCATGCTAGAATTGTATTCATGAACGAAACCGTTGAGCGTTGGCAACAACAAGCGTTGCACGACTTCAAAAGTGCGAAAAAGAATTATGAAATTCAGTGTTACGATGTCTGTCTGATTCTCTGTTAGCAAGCGGTAGAGAAAACGCTAAAGGCTCTTTACATACACCAGACAAGACGTGAGCCGCCGCGCACGCACTCGCTTCGACAGCTTGTTGAACTTTGCGATCTTCCTGATAATGTTCTCGAATATGCTCTTGACCTGGACGGGTACTATTTAAGCTTGCGCTATCCTGACGTCAGCGAGGATCTTCCTTACGAACTATGTGATGAAGATGATGCTGACCATGGTCTTACGCAGGCACACAATCTATTGACTGCTGTAGAAGCCATTCTGAAAGCATAGTTCTCATGACAGCTACACATGCCAAAAGACTTCAGTACTTCCATACTCATTACTTAGACAAGATTATACAACTGTACCACCCCACATCCGTCTGGTTGTGGGGTTCATCTGCTTACGGCCAGCCTCACGCAGAAAGTGATATAGACCTCATTGTTGTCTCGGAGGCCTTCAACAATATCAAATTTTCTCGCCGCATGGCCCTCCTCCTGCGCCGGATCGGTGTGTCTCAGGATCGCAACGTCGGCGCGATTGATGTCCTCTGTTACACCCCAAAAGAGTTTTCCCGCAAGCGACAACAGATCACTATTCTCAATCGCGCTGTCCGCGAAGGGATTAGACTGGTCTGATCAATTGTCAATTGTTAATTGTCAACTGTCAATGGTTGGTAGTCAATTGACCATTGATTATCGCTTCTGCCTGGCGCGTGTCGTCCTGATGCTTGCATTGATAATTCTGCACAGTTCGTTGCATTCGGTGCTGATGGTATGAAGTTGATTCTCCGGCAACATTTCGCTCCGAGTAATGATTTTCAACCATATTTCCGACTCGTTCAGTTCTTTCAGGCAAATCCCTAGTTTGTGGATGAAATCTCGCGTACTTTCGGCTCCGCGCGCCTCCGCATAATGCGCGGCCGGTGCCGTGCCGCTGCGCAGCAATTGGTCGGCAATATGTTTGCCAGCCTGTGTCTTCGGCAGGTGAGCACAGAGTTTGACCACCCGCACAGCAAAGCTGAGCAAACGTTCCCCTATGTCATCACCCTTCGCCATCATACCCCCCTTAATGGTCAATGATCAATGGTCAACGGTCAATCGTCAAATTGCAAATTGACTGTTGTGCATTGATCGTTGAGCATTGACAATTGACAATTGATCATTGAATCCCGGTTCCTTCGCCGTCTAGTGCCGCTTGCACCGGCTTTTCGCGCCGGCTGTCGCCCAGCACGACGCGCTGTACGCCGGCCTTCAGCGCCTCGCCCGCACCGAGCAGCTTGATGCGCATACGCCCCTCGGCGTAGGCCATCGCCTCGTCCAGCTTCCCGGCCGGCACGTGGCGGATCAGGCTGCTCTCGTCCGGAAAGTTGCGCAGCAGGCCCGGCACGTTCGACAGGATGAGCAGCGTCTCCGCGCCCAGCGCTGCCGCAATTGCCGCTGCGGCCCGGTCGCCGTCCACGTTCACCGCTTCGCCCTCGTAGCTGATCGCCGGCGGGCTGATCACCGGCCAGTAGCCGGCGTCGAGCAGCAGGCGCAACAGTTCCGCATTAACCCGCTCCACCTTGCCGGTCAAGTCATCGCGGATGATGCGGCGGCGACCGGTCTGCGGGTCTACGATGCGCAGGGCCTTCTTGCGCGGCCCTTCCAGTAGGCGGCCGTCCACGCCTGAAAGGCCGAGTGCATTCACACCGCGCCGCTGCAATTGTTCGACGATGCCCTTGTTCACCTTGCCGCAGTAGACCATCTCGAAGATCTCCAGCGTGCGCCGGTCGGTGCGCCGGCTGGTGAAACCGGAAACCGAGGTGATGAATTGCGGCGGATGGTCAAGTTGCGTGGCGACGACATTCGTCTCGTGCGACCCGCCGTGTACTAGCACCCAACGGCGACCGGCATGGGCCAGCTCGGCCAGGTCGGCACAAACGGCGTCCAGGTCAATCCCTTCGCCCCCACCGACCTTGACTACAAA
>JAADHH010000062.1:0-12954 GCA_013151955.1 Chloroflexota bacterium | reverse complement strand
GATTTTGGATTTTGGATTTCAGATTGCATGGTTGCGTTACCCGTATTGCGTGTTGCGTGTTGCGTACTGCGTGTTGCGTGTTGCGATGCTCGACGCTCTCTACTCCCTACACTCCCCGCTCCCCGCTCTACGCTCCACGCTCAGATCGGGTGCAGCCCCGGAAACTCCAACCCCTCGGTCTCCGGCCAGTCCATCATCAAGTTCATGCACTGCACGGCCGTGCCGGCGGCCCCCTTCACCAGGTTGTCCAGCGCGCAGAGGGCCACGACGCGCCCGCTGTTTTCGTCCAGCGCGAAACCGACATCGGCATAGTTCGAGCCGGTGACGATCTTCGGCTCCGGATGCCGGTGGATGCCGCCCCGTTCGTGGATGATGCGCACGAACGGCTCATCGTTGTAGGCCTGCCGGAAGGCACGCCACAAATCTCGTTCGGACAGGGCGCGTGACGGCCAGACGTGCGCCGTTGCGAGGACACCGCGCACCATCTCGACCGCCGTCACGGAAAGGTGCACATCCGGCAGGCCGGTGACCTGTTGTACCTCGGCCGTGTGCCGGTGTCCGGTGGGTGCGAAGGAGCGTACCACGCCGCTCCGTTCCGGGTGGTGGGAGGCCAGCCCCGGCTTGTTGCCCCCCTCCGACGAACCGACCTTCAGGTCTACGATGAGGGGACGGCTTTCGTCCACCAGGCCGGCACGCACGAGCGGGAGGAGCGCCAGGTTGCTCGCCGTGGCGTTGCACCCCACGCCGCTGACGTAATGGGCAGAGCGGATCAGCGCGCGGTTTGCCTCCGGCAGGCCGTAGACGAAACGGGCCAGCCAGTCCGGGGCCGGATGCGGTTGACCATACCACCGTTCGTAATCGGCCGGATCGCGCAGCCGGAAGTCGGCCGAGAGGTCTACGATGCGTTCGGCCAGGCCGGTGAAACGGGCGATCTGGCGGGCGGCCTGGCCATGCGGCAAGGCGACGAAGAGCAGGTCGCAGGGGGCGAGGTCGTCCGTATGGCTGAAGGCAAGGCGTGTTCGGCCACGCAGGTTCGGGTGTACCGTGTACACGAACTTGCCGGCGTACCGCTCCGATGTGGCCTGGGCGACCGTCACGTGTGGATGATCCAGGAGCAGGCGCAGCAGCTCGCCGCCGGCATAGCCCGAGGCACCGATAATAGACGCGGTGATCATGTTCGCGCCACCTGCAAGACGTAATCTACGATGCGGTCCGGAATGTCCACGCCGGTCGGGGCGATGGAGTTGCGGAACTCCATCGTGTAATTGACCTCATTGACGCTGTAGCCGTGCCCTGGGTCTTCGAACACGTCCACGGCCAAGACGCCGCCACCGACCGCGTTCGCTGCGTCCACACAGATGCGGTTCAGCTCGGGCGTGACCGGGCAATTGCTGGCCCGTCCGCCGCGCGCGGTGTTGGTGATCCAGTGTTCCGAGGTGCGGTAGATCGCGCAGACCGTCTCGTCACCGACGACAAAGGCGCGAATGTCCCGCTCCGGTTTGTGGACGTACTCCTGGATGTAGAAAATGGAGTGGTGGTAGCTCCCCAAGATTTTCTTGTGTTCCAGGATCGCTTCGGCGGCCTCGCGGTCGTTGACTTTGGAGAGGAGCCGCCCCCAGGAGCCGACGGCCGGCTTGAGGACCACCGGGTAGCCGAGTTGTTCGATTGCCTCCAGTGCCGATTCGGGCGTGAAGGCGACTTTGACGCGGGGTGTAGGCACACCGGCCTGCGCCAAAGCCAGCGAGGTGAGCAGCTTGTTGCCACAGGTGTGCGCCACGTTGTGCTTGTTGACGGTGGGGATGCCCCAGTCGTCCAAGATGCGCAGTGCGTAGAGCGCGCGGGAGTGGTGTACGCACCGTTCCAGCACCACGTTGTAGCGCTGCCAGCCGTCCTCGTGCAGATCGAAGATGACGTTGCTATCATTGATGATGTCGAAGGGAATATCGCGCTGGCGCAGGCGGTCGAAGATCAGCTTCTCTTCGGCACGGATGCGCGAAGCCAGTACACCGACGAGCATAGTACAGTCTCCTTTTCGCTATTCGCCCCAGTCCTCTTCTTCCTCTGGGGCAAGTTCCAGGGTGAGGGGGTCGATCCGGACCACTTCCAATTCCACGCCACAATCGGGGCACTGCACGATCTCGCCCTGCATGACATCGGCCGGCATGGTGACTTCGCCTTCACATTCGGGACAATTGGTGACCATGGGTTGAAACCTCCTTATTTAGAAATGTTTGATGAATGCGTAATACGTGTTGCGTGTTGCGTGCTGCGTAATGGCCTCCCCGCGAAAGCCTTACGCATTACGCACCCCAGCTTATACAAAAACAAAAGCCGGTACCCGACATAGGTCTGGGTAACCGGCTTGGCGCTTCGTTGCGAGCAGGTGGAACTATCCAGACCTTGTGTCCGGCTTCTTACCTCCCCGCTTGCTTTTGCTTGTCGTCAAGAAATTCATCTGTATTGACAATCCTTGCCTTGCTTGCGTTGTTCTGTAGAACGGCCACAAGTATAACATAGGGGCGAAATGTTGTCAAATGGTGAGGACGGCCTTGCGCCACTTGCGGACTGAATTGATCAGGTAGATGCCCTGACTGCGCCGCAGCGCTTCAAGTGGTATGACCTGTTCCCGCACCTTTTGCCGGTCTAAGAGCCAGGCTCGAAAAGTGCCCGGCAACAACCCACAGCGGACGGGTGGCGTGACCCGTTCACCCTCCAGCGCAACGACGACGTTGGCCGTGCAGGACTCCGTAATCTCGCCACGCTCATTCCATAGCAGTACATCGTCATCGTCAGGAAAGGCAGCGCGCGCCGTGTCGTAAACCTGGCGATGCGTGGTCTTGTGGTACAAGAACAGATTGTCAGAATCAACAGGGGAGCCGGCCAACCGCAGCCGCACCGGATGGGAACTGCTCTCAGCGGGCAATGGTGTCGCCTGGCAAGAGATGGTGCCGGCCTGCGCCACGAGCAACCGTACTTTGTGCGGTTCGTTCGGGAGCGAAGCAGCCAACGCGGTGAGCCTTGCCTGTACCTGCTCCATGTTTGCCGGGAAGTCAAAATACGCAGCCGAATCGCGAAGCCGCCGCAGGTGATAGGCGAGCAGAAAATAGCCGTGCTCTGGCGTCCACCGCAGCGTTTCCAGGAGGGAAAACTCCGGTCGTCTTTCGGTCAGCACCCGCGCTTTGACCTGGCATTCGGTGTACTCTTCGCTGTCTACGGAGTCCCACACGATGCCTCCACCGGTGCCAAATTCCGCCTGACCTGTTTCCTGGTCAATGAGCACGGTACGAATGGCCACATTGAACTGGGCCCGGCGACCGGGGGCAATGAAGCCGATGCAGCCGGTGTATATGCGGCGGGGTTCTGTTTCCAGGCCGGCAATGATCTGCATGGTGCGTGGTTTGGGTGCGCCGGTAATCGAGGCACAGGGGAAGAGCGCCGCCATGATGTCGCAAAGCGAGGCGTCGGTCCGGGCGGTGACAGAAGAGGTCATCTGCCAGAGGGTGGGATACCGTTCGATGTCAAACAGATGGGGCACGTGAACGCTTCCGATGGCTGCTACACGCCCCATGTCATTCCGGATCATGTCAACGATCATGACGTTCTCGGCACGGTTCTTCTCGGATTGCGAGAGCCACTGGGCCAGGGCGTCGTCTTCGGGTAGGGTGTGGCCACGCGCGGCAGTCCCTTTCATGGGGCGTGCGCGCAACTGGTGGCCATCGAGCTGGAAGAACAGCTCTGGCGAGGCCGAACAGATCGCATACCGGCCCGTGTTGACGTAGGCGGAATACTTTGCCTGTTGGGCACGTGCCAGGTCCACGAACAACGCCCATGAGCTTCCGGCAAAGGAGGAACGTAGGCGAAACGTGTAATTCACCTGATACGTTTCGCCCCGAGCAATGTGCGCTTTGACTTGAGCGATGGCCTGATCGTATGCCATTCGGCTTACCGAAGGGGCCCACGGGGTCAACGTGTAGGCCGGTTCTTGCCGGAGACGAGGCAGATCCGCCATCACCTCCGGTCGCGCATAAAGCCCAAACCAGACCAACGGAAATGAGGTAGGCGGCCGCACCTGCAGCGCGTCATCGAACGCAGGGGCCGCTTCGTAACTGATAAACCCGGCCGCGAACAGCTCCCGTTCCTGTGTCTTCTCCTCGACGATGCGGAGTTTGGGGAGCACTTCCTCGATGCAGCGGGCTTCGATGACCTGGCATGGGTCTTGGAACCGGAGCCACTGTCCGGTTGTAGCGTCTCGAATCACGATTTGGTGCGACATGGTGGGCCGTAAACCTTTTGATCATGGGTGAAGAATGGTCTATTTGACCAAGTAGGACATCTGTGATACAATCGTGGCATAACAAAAAAACGCCGGCCGGGGATATCTACCCGGTCCGGATACCGACAGGTGGCCCCTCCGCCCCCCGAGGGGCCATTTTCTTCGCATTCAAGTATAACACAATCCAGCGATACGGGCAAGAGAAAGGGTCTGGTGGGTGTGCGTCATTTTTTGCGTTGGGGTTCCACCGCCCTGGAATGGGGATGCCAGGGCTACGTCTGACCGTAGCGACGGAATCCCTATTCCGTCGCGTCCAGGCCGGCCCTTGACCAACCCAAGACGCAAAACTTTGCCGGACCCCCGGGTCTGGTTTTTCGGGGGGCGTTATTTGCTTCGTTGCGAGATTAGTGCAATTTCTCCACAACGACTATCGTAGAGGTTTTTTACTGCGGACAATTGATTCGCCGCATAAACGAGCAAAGCAATTTGCAAAACATTATCGGGCTGAGAGTGCGACTTGGCTCAATAGAGACAAGGAGTACTTCCAGTGAATTTTGAACAATTTTCTTTCGACCGGCGCATCGTCGCCCGTATTAAGGCTATCGGTTACACCACGCCCACCCCGATTCAGCAGCAAGCCATCCCCATGGTCCTCGAAGGGCGTGATGTGATGGGCTTGGCCCAGACCGGCACCGGCAAAACCGCCGCCTTCACTCTGCCTATTCTGCAGCGGCTAACCAAAGGCCCGTTGCGTCGCGTGCGTGTCCTCATCGTTGCGCCCACACGCGAACTTGCTGAGCAGATTCACCAGATGAGTCTTGACCTCGGCAAGAATACCAAAGTGCGCAGCGTATCCGTCTATGGTGGCGTGAGCAAAGTTTCTCAGGTCTCGCGGCTGCGGAGTGGCGTGGAGATCGTCATTGCTTGTCCTGGTCGCCTGCTCGACCTCGCCCACGATGGCGCTATCGATCTGTCGCACGTGGAGGTGCTGGTATTGGATGAGGCTGATCGCATGTGCGATATGGGCTTCCTCCCCGACATTCGCCGCATTATCAAGCTATTGCCGGCCCAACGCCAGACACTTTTCTTCGCTGCCACCATGCCAAAGGACATCCGCAGACTGGCGGATAATATCCTCAAAGACCCGGTCACCGTGCAAATCGGCAAGATTGCTCCGGCAAAGACCGTTTCACACGCGCTCTATCCGGTGCCCCACAATCTCAAGAAAAATCTTCTGTTGGCAATGTTGCAACAGACACCTACGGGCCGCGTCCTGATCTTTACGCGCACCAAGTATCGCGCTCGCAACCTGGCCCGCGACCTGGCCAAGCGTGGATATCGCGCGGCAGCCCTACAGGGTAACATGTCGCAAAATCAGCGCCAGAAGGCGATCAATGGCTTTCGCGATGGGAAGTACGACATTCTTGCCGCCACCGACGTTGCCGCACGCGGCATAGACGTGTCGGAAATATCGCACGTGATCAACTTCGATATCCCCGATACTGTGGATGCCTACACCCATCGCATCGGTCGCACCGGTCGCGCCCACCAGTCCGGTGAAGCATTCACGTTTGCAGGGCAGGCGGATGGGCAGATGATACGGGACATTGAAAAAGTGCTGGGGACACGAATCGAACGGCGACGGTTACCTGATTTCAATTACGGTAGTTTCGTACCGGAAAGCCAATTCCAGGAGAACCATTCGAATTCGCCAGGAAAGACACAACCACACCATAAGCGAAACCATATTCGCAAAAACAATGGTAGCCACGGCCCACGTCGCCACGCGCCACGCCGCAAGTAAATTGCTAACCTTTTTGGGTGCGGCGTTCTGTCAACTGCGAATTGATGGGGTGTCATGTTGAGCCAGAGCGAATCTGATCCCTCCCTTGTTTTGTGGCTAGCAGGCTGTCGGAGAGAGATCTTTTTTCCTTCGTAGGACACAGATTCTCACAGAAAACACAGATGTTTAGGCCAAATCATCGGAAAATCTGTGTTTATCCTGCAAATCTGTGTCCCATGATTCTTTCTCCGACAAGCTACTATGCATTGTCCGAGACTTCGCTCAGAAAATGTGGCCCCTGACGGGGCAGTTGACAAAAGGGCCGGGGACACAGATTTGCACAGGCTTCGCCCACAGATTTTTCTGAATGTTTTATCTGTGTCCTACGGAGACATAGACAACTTTTTGTCGATGTTGACGCCCTAAGCGCCTAGGGGGGTAAGCTACGCTCGCGGCGTCGGACCCGGCGGGGGCGCAGTTTGTCTCGTGCGCCCTTGGGCGGTCATGCTCGTGCAGTGCAAGGGGTGAAAATGCCTTTTACCTTCTCCCATCCAGCAGCTTCTGTGCCGTTGGCCCGACGGCGAGGTTTGGTGCTGTCCGCGCTCATCGTCGGCAGCATGGCACCCGATTTTGAGTATCTATTTCGGCTTTCACCGGAAAGTCACTTCAGCCACACACCCGCCGGGGTGTTTCTTTTCTGCGTTCCCGTGGGTCTTGCCGCTCTCTGGGTATTCCACACTGTCTTGAAGTATCCCGTCTTGTCACTGTTGCCCAATAGCCATCAGAGCCGTCTGATTCCCGTGGCAAAGGACTTTTCTTTCGGTCCGTTCAGGCGATTTAGTCTGATAATGGTGTCTTTGGTGTTGGGCACATTCACGCACGTTGCATGGGACTCCTTCACACACGCGTATGGCTGGATGGTCCAACAGTTTCCTGTGCTGAGTTGGTCTATCATTGAGACATCCGGGGGATCGGTACGGATCTATAAGGTCTTGCAGCATGGTAGCACGCTTGTTGGGGCAGTCCTGCTTTGTTATTGGTATATGCGCTGGTTTCGCCAAGCACCAGCAGAACCCATGACCCTGCCGGTGAGGCTCTCTGCAAAGACAAGGCTCAATCTGACCCTCGCGCTGGGGTCGGGAGCATTTTTTCTAGGCGGGGTCTACGGTTATCTCAGTGTGCCTGCACCCTCGGATTTTCAATTCTTCCGGCTGTTCGTAGGCCGTACGGTTGTGGCCAGCATTTCCGTTCTGCTTGTCGAGCTTATCGTCTTCAGCCTGTTTTGGCATCTCACGAAGACGAGGGCGAGAGCACATAGCGAGGATCAACCCATTTCTGGTGTGTCCTAAAAGCGGGGAGTGACGGGCTAAAGTCGTCCTTGCGGCGGCGGATTGTCATCCGCCGCGAGCGAAGGGGGGGCTCTCCAAACGCGAGACCTGGACGCCCCCTCCCATCGTGTTGACACATACTGCAATTCATGCTAGAATCAGACCCATTGCCATTGATGTCACAGTTTCTGGAATGTTATGCCCACTTTGCTGCTTCGTGATGCCAAGATTCTAGTTACGCAAGACGAGACCCGGCGGCGGATACCGGACGGCGGCCTCTTCGTGCGCAATGGCGTTATCGAGCAGGTCGGGCCGACGTCTGAATTGCCGGAAACGGCCGACCGTATCCTGGACGGGCGGGATATGGTGGTCCTGCCCGGCCTGGTCAACACCCATCATCATCTGTATCAAACACTTACCCGTGCGCTGCCTGCGACTCAGGACGCCACACTCTTTGCGTGGTTGCAGGCCCTCTATCCCGTATGGGGCGAGCTGACGGACGAGGCCATTTACGTCAGTGCGCTGATTGGCCTGGCCGAGTTGCTCCTTTCCGGCTGCACCACAACGACCGATCACCTGTACCTCTTTCCGAACGACTCGACACTTGACGCTGAGGTCCGGGCCGCGACCGAACTGGGCATCCGTTTCCACCCCACGCGGGGCAGCATGTCTTTGGGCCAATCGCGCGGTGGCCTGCCTCCAGACCGGGTCGTCCAGGACGAAGAGACGATCCTGTCCGATTGCGAGCGCGTCATTCACCGCTACCACCACCCGGAACGATACGCCATGTTGCGAGTGGGCTTGGCACCCTGCTCCCCCTTCTCCGTCACGCCAACGCTCATGCGCCGTTCGGCTGAACTGGCCCGCCGCCACGTGGGGGTGACTTTGCACACCCACGTAGCGGAGACGTTGGACGAAGAACAATTCTGCATCGAGAAATTCGGGTGCCGGCCCATCGCTTACATGGAAGACCTGGGATGGGTGGGCCCCGATGTCTGGTATGCCCACGTCGTACATGCGAACGGTGCAGAGATTCGCCGCCTCGCCGAAACGGGAACAGGCGTAGCCCACTGCCCCACGTCCAACATGCGACTCGGTTCGGGGATCGCGCCGGTGCAGGCGATGCGTGCGCAGGGTGTGCGGGTGGGGCTGGCTGTGGATGGCAGCGCCAGCAACGACTCGTCACACCTGCTGGCGGAGGCAAGGCAAGCGCTGCTCTTGCAACGTGTGCTCGGCGGCGCGCACGCCATATCGGTGGCCGAAACGTTGGACCTGGCAACGCTCGGCGGCGCGGCCGTGTTGGGCCGTGATGACATCGGGGCGCTCGTGCCGGGCCAGGCCGCAGATTTCATTGCCCTGGACCTCAATCAGTTGGGCTATGCCGGCGCAGCAGTCCACGACCCCGTTGGCGCATTGCTCCTTTGTGCGCCGGCCTCGGTCGCCTGGTCGGTGATCAATGGGCGCATTGTTGTCGAAGGCGGGCAGATTCCCGGCTTGGACATGCCAGCACTCATCGCGCGACATAACGCGATTGCCCGCCAGATGGCCGGTGGAAACTAACCAGTTGGCGAGAAGCGGTGTTTCAAACCAAAGTAGGACCAAACTTACAGAAGAAAGAGGAGAAAACCATTGAGCGCAAAATTGATAGATGGCAAAGCCGTTGCAGCAGATGTTCGTAGAGAAGTTGCGGAACAAGTGGGGGCTATGCAGCAGAAATATGGTCGCGTGCCGGGACTGGCTACCGTGTTGGTGGGAGAAGACCCCGCATCACAAACGTACGTGCGCATGAAGGTGCGCGCGTGCGAGGAAGTCGGTATGCGCTCCATCCGCAAGGTGCTGCCGGCCGATTCTACCCAAAGCGAGGTAGAGGCGCTGGTGCGAGACCTCAATGACGACCCCGAAATTCACGGCGTTCTGGTTCAACTTCCCTTGCCGGGCCACCTGGATGAGGAAGCTGTTCTGAGCAGTATCGACCTGACCAAAGACGTGGACGGGTTCCATCCGGTCAATATCGGCCGCCTGGCCATGAAGGGACGTGAACCTTTGTTCATCCCCTGCACGCCCCACGGCATTCTGGAATTGCTCGACCGCACCGGCGTACAGTTGGAAGGGGCCCGCGCTGTAGTGGTTGGCCGCAGCAACATCGTCGGGCTGCCCGTGGCGCTTCTCCTCATGCACCGCAATGCCACGGTGACGATCTGCCATTCCCGCTCACGCCCCCTCTCTGCGTTTACGCGGCAAGCAGACATTCTGGTGGCCGCTATCGGCCGGCCGGAGATGATCACCGCCGACATGGTAAAACCGGGCGTGGTGGTCATCGATGTCGGCGTCAATCGCGTCGACGATCCGACCCGTGCGCGAGGCTACCGGCTGGTGGGCGATGTCGCTTTTGAGGAGGTGCGGGAGGTTGCCTCGGCGATCACGCCTGTGCCGGGCGGTGTAGGCCCCATGACCATTGCCATGTTGCTGAAAAATACGCTCATTTCTGCGCTGCGCAGTTCTCCGCTGTAACAGTCACCGTGAGCGATTGCGCACCACCAATCATGAAAATGGCGGGACGTGAAACGTGAAGACGTGAAACGTATTGCGTGTTGCGTATTGCGTCTTACGCATCACGCATCACGTTTTACGGATTACGTGACACCCGACACCTGACACGTTATTTTCATGACAGCAAACCGGATATGTCGTCACATTGCCAGCCACCAGGCAATCAAAATACCCATCAGGGCGCCAACCACCACTTCTATGGGGGTGTGTCCCAGGAGTTCGCGCAGTCGTTCTTCGCGGATCGGCTGTCCCTGAAACAGTTCGTCCACAATCTGGTTGATCAGTCGTGCTTGAATGCTGGCTGCCCGGCGTACTCCGGCGGCATCATACATGACCACACTGGCAAAGACCACGCAGACCGCAAACAATGCGCTGTCGAACCCCTGGTCCAGTCCAACGGCCGTCGCCAAAGCGGAAACAAAGGCAGCGTGCGAGCTGGGCATTCCCCCGGGGCTGGCCCAGATGCCAATGTGCAAATGGCGCGTCTTGGAAAAATCCACCAGAACCTTGGCTGATTGGGTGATCACCCAGGCCATCAACGAGATGGTAAGGACGTGATTGCGTAGCAGTGCTTGTAAGATTGTGTCCTCCTACCAGTTCACCTCAGAACGGGGGCTCTTGCGTGCTGTTGTCATTTTCTTCAACCAGTTGGCGCACACGAAGTTCTGCTCGTTCGAGCAGGTTGCTGCAATGATTGGCCAGGGCCACACTACGTTCATAAACAGCCATCGAGTCCTCCAGGCTGAGTTCTCCGCTTTCCAGGCTTTGTGCGGTCTGTTCCAGGGCGGCAAGCGCTTCCTCAAATTTCAATGCCAAGATGTCATCATTCATGTTGTTGCTCCTGTCTGTTCGCGCGTCAATCGGTTTCCCGGGTCACTGGGAATGCGCCGTCGCGGACCCGCACGTCCAACTTGTCGCCGGGTAGGGCATCGCCCACCCGCCGAATCAGCCGCCCGGTGGTGTGCTGGGTCACGATGGCATAGCCTCGCTCGATGGTTCTCGCCGGGCTCAACCCTTCCAGTTGCATGCGCAGCCCTTTTACGCGCCAGGCATGTGTCTGGAGTATATGGCTAATTTGTGCTTCGGCGCGCCGGCTGGTGTCGTCCACCCGCTGCTTGAGCAGGTCAATCTGCACACGAGGCGAGGCTCTCTGCAATCGTTCGCGATGAGAATCGACCGCCCGGCGCGCATCGAGCAGTCGTTGTTGCATCACCTGGTGGTTGTGCTGGGCAATTTCGGCGATGCCGGCCCACAGATCGCCGGCGTTGGGCACGGCCAGTTCCGCGGCGGCGGACGGCGTGGGTGCCCGCAGGTCAGCGGCGAAGTCGGCGATGGTGAAATCAACTTCGTGCCCCACACCACTGATCACCGGAATAGCAGAGGCGGCGATGGCCCGCCCCACGATCTCTTCATTGAAAGGCCACAGGTCTTCCAACGAGCCCCCCCCGCGGGCCACGATGATGACATCGACCGCCTCCAGGCGATTCAGCTTCTCGATTGCCGCCGCGACTTGTCCGGCAGCACCTGCACCTTGTACGGCGCTCGGGGCGAGCAGGACCTCCGCAATCGGGTACCGTCGCCGCAGCACCTTCAGAATGTCTTGCAGGGCGGCTCCGACCGGTGATGTGACCACGCCGATACGCCGGGGAAAGGGGGGGATCGGCTGCTTGCGTTCCTCCGCAAAGAGTCCTTCCTGGGCCAGTTTGCGTTTCAATTCTTCGAACTGCAAGAAAAGGTTTCCGGTGCCGGCAGTTTGCAGCTTGTTCGCGTAGAACTGGTAGGCCCCCTGGGCCGGATAGACCGACACGTGGCCACGGGCCAGGACCGCCTCTCCGTTGCGAGGCAAGGCCGGCAAGCTGGCCGCGTGCGTCTTCCACATCACGCAGCGGATCGTTGCCACCGAATCTTTCAAAGTGAAATAACAATGGCCGGAAGAGGCGCGCGTAAAGTTGGAAACTTCTCCCTCCAGCCAGAAATCTCGCAGCATCGGTTGCTCGTCGAGCGCCGTTTTTACAATGTTTGTGACCTCTGATACGGTAAGGATGTCCATCTGCATTTCGTGCTCCGAGGATTGAGTTGCCGGCAGGGATCGCATCGGACTATGTAAACGTCTAAGGTAACTGCTCAACCAGGCCCCCCTGACCCCCCAACTTTGGGGGGAAACCGCTGTACTCCCCCCAGGATTGGGGGGCTGGGGGGGCTACTGACCGATGCTGAGACCATTCTCGCTGCGTGCCTGAGCAGTAACCGACTAAGAACAAGTTCGCCCAAGAAGTTCAACTGCTAACATGAAATCGTCTGATTATACACTGTTCAGTCTGTTTTGTCCACTGCTCGTGCTTGGCGGCTTGCGCAGCGAATGCCCGGGGAGTACGAGGGGTGTTCCTCGTCCCTCCCTCTACCCTACATTTCGGGGCTTGCGGCGAACCGCTACGCAAGCTCTTTGGCGGGGCGTAGTGCAAAACTGTGGGGAACTTGTAGGGGCGAGGCATTTCCCCTGGCAGCGCGATTCAGCCACTTCCGGCCAGACGCAAAACTTTGACGGGCACCCTGCTGGCACAATAAACTTGCGCAAATTGCTGGAGGATGCTATAATCGTAGTTGCCTCTTGGGCGAGTAGCTCAGTTGGTCAGAGCGCACGGTTCACATCCGTGAGGCCGGGGGTTCGAGTCCCTCCTCGCCCACTTTCCTTAACATTCACCATGAGCGACTGCGCACCACCAATCATGAAAATGGCGGGACGTGAAACGTATTGCGTCTTACGCATCACGCATCACGTTTTACTTGACACGTGACACCTGACACCTGATACCTGATACCTGATACCTGACACCTGACACCTGACACGTTATTTTCACAACAGTTGCCATGAGCGGCTGCTCGCCACCAAGGTGAAAACCGTGGAGCGGGGAGCGACGGAATACGCAACACGCAACACGCATTGGGCCGAGAAGTTCAACTTCTCCGAGAAGTTGAACTTCTAAGCATCGTGTGGCCAGTATCTGACGACGGCGACTATT
>JAADHH010000076.1 GCA_013151955.1 Chloroflexota bacterium | reverse complement strand
GACCACCGGGGTCATGCCGGCCGACTTCAGCGCGCGCAGCTCGCCTTCGAAGGAAGCCAGGCTATCCCATTGGTACGAATCTCCCTCTACGGGTTCGATCTTGCGCCATGAGACGCGGCTGTTCATGCGCACCCAGCCGACTCCCAGGTCTGTAGCCCGCGTCAGCATCGTACCGCCGGCCAGAGACAGGTTGGATTCTACGCCAAATGGCGAGGGCTGCGGAAAAGAACGTATCACGACGGGCAAATAGGCTGTGGTGGATGAAACGCTTTGCCTGGGGAAAACGAGCGCTGCTTGTTCAGGCCCGCGCCCGTCACGACTGCTTGCAGCGGAAGCGTGGCTGAAGTGCAAGCCAAGCCAGGTCGTGGCCAACAACGTCGCCAGCACACAAATGGCCACTGCCAAGCGCGAAAAACCGTTCCTGAGTCCGGTTGTTATTTCCATATTCTCTCACATGCCTCCAAAGAATTTCCATATCGTTGTCATCGAGACCACGTCCAGCAGCGCCAGAGCGCCCAACAAACCGAGCGCAGCGCGCCCCTGGTGCCGGCGCGGCACCCAGGCAAGCCAACCGGCCATCAAGGCCAGGGCCGTGGGTATGATCACCGGGTAGCCATACCGGGCGCTGGGCGTAAAAACCTGATCGAGATTGGGATGGAGGCGCAAAAGGGAGCTCCCCCATCCTATGAGTATGACGGTCGCCAAGAAAACTATCGCTCGTTTCTTACGCGCCAAATTTCCCGGCCCGGAACTTCCGCGGTTGAACATCGCCCCGACATGCTCCGGCACGCCGTAGGAGGAGCGGGCTGCGCGTGCAACGCGAAACAGCCCCCCCACTAGACTAAACGTTGTAATCACCTTTAAGATACGGTACCACACTTCGGGGAGACCGATATGATTCCACCCGAAGCGTGCCCAAAAGGTTCGGAAGAGGTTGTCCGCTGTTGGCCAATAGAACGGACTCGTACGTGACCAATCGAGTATGGAGGCCACGAAGAGTGATGGCGGAGCAGGTGCATACTGTCCCAAAGACCTCTCAACCCAGGGCCGCAAACGTGGCCACAGCCACTCTCCGGAGCCGTTGCGCAGGCGGTTCGTGAAGGGTTGCCCGCCCCACCGGCCACCCTGTCCGGTTGGATCATCGAAGTGGGGGGCCGCACGGAGCGGCCACGCCCCTTCGTGCAATACGATGCCGTCGTAGTACACCGTCACAGGTTCGCGCGCTCCCGCCCCCAGCGAGGGGTCCAGCAGGACTTCCACGTGGTGCGCATCGTCCGCGACCGTTTCCGTGTGGGCGTAGAATGTCGGCGTTGTTGTCAGGTCGAGCACGTGCGGCGATCCGTCACGTAACCGGGGGGCGCGCACAGGCACCGGCTCCGTGGCCCACATCCACGCGCCGATGGTGACCTCCTGCCCGCGGAGTGCGGCGACATCGCGGTCCAGCAACGGTTGCCTGACGCCGACCCTCGATTCGGCGGAGTCCAGCTTCATGGCCAGGACACGGTGACCGAGCGGTGCTTGGGCCGATTCCTGCGGCAGCGATGTTTCTTGCCCTGGATTCCGGTACCAATAGGCCGCATCATCCCAGGAAAAGAGAGCGCCCATGCCCAGCAGCATCACGCCCAACAGGATCGCATATCCCGGCCACGGCCACGGGCGGCGGAGCAGGCTGAGGGCAAAAACCAGCGGGAGTAGCGGGACGGCCCAGCCGGCGGTGTTCTTGGTCGCTGCGCAGATCGCGGCGCTCCCCACCACCCAGATGATCCGGCGGAGGGACGGGCCGCGCATGATCATGCGCACACTCCCCCATAGAAAAAGGGAGAAGAAGGCGATGGCCCCCACGTCGTTGTTCACGGCGGTCATCAGATCGGAATATGCCGGCAAGAGGACCATGAACGACGGCACTGCCCAGCGCAGCGGATCGCGTTCACGGGTGAGCTCGGCGACCAGGCGACCGGCCACCCAAATCGTCGATGCATACAAAATCACGGAGACCAGACGGCCCGCATAAAGTTGAAACGTTACGCTGGTGTAGCGCAAGAAACGCAGCGGCAAAGCGAGCAACAGGTAATAGAAAGGAGGGTGTCTGAGTTCCGAGAACCCAATCCAAATCGGTTCCTTCGATGAAATGAGGTCGGGGCGGAATCCGGAGTCACGGAAAAAATTATGGGCAAGCATCGAGGTGGCCACTTCGCGCCGCATCCCCTGATCGAAGTCCTCCAACTGTGGCAGTTGCAAGCGATTCGCAATCAGCCACGCATATTCAAAGTGGGTAGGTTCGTCATAGTGCTGCCAGGGAGGTTCGAGAGACAGGTATAGAAGGCCGTGCAGAAAGGCCAGGACAACCAGTGCCGGCAGGACAAGTTCTTCTAGCCCCTGTTTGCGAGAAAGGATACCACTACTCATGATGGGCCGATTATAACGTCAATTGGCCGACAGTGCAAATATCCACCCCGCAGGGCATGCGCAGCGAATGCCCGGGGAGTACGAGGGGTGTCCCCTCGTCTTTCCCCCTCTACATTTCGGGGCTTGCGGCGAACCGCTGCGCAAGCCCCCACAGAAGAAAAAAGGCATGGTTCATTTCAACCCGAATCAATCTTGACCACCGGACTCTGGCGAAAATCATTTTGCCCGTATAACAGCGGCATTTTCAGCCACGGATGGCACGGATTTCCACAGATTTCTTGGCTTTTCCGTGAAAATCCGTGTAATCTGTGGCAAAAACAAAAAACGCCAGAGTCCAATTGACAAAGGGAAAATGCCCAACCTCGCTCATTCGACAGTAACACATCTAGCCTTCTCTGAGTTGGCCGGGTGAAGCACCAGTCGTCCATGCGCCCACACCCACATCGAGCCCGGTACAAGTAGGCGCTTGCTCTCCACATCTTGTACGCGATTGACTTTATCCCTGACCGGCACTTCAATGGTGGTGCCCCCTTTGTAGCACAAGGTCACAGGCCCAAAGGTGGTCTCCCTCTTGCTGAGGAATTGCCCATCTGTGGCCAGTCCATGCGAAGTGAGGGGGGCTGCGCCTTCATTATGCAGGAGGGTAATCTGAGTGCTATCATTTGCAAGGGAAATATATTGTCCAACCACTTTCGAGTTTTGTCCTCCTACAGGTTCCGCAAGGTAATTGGCAGTCTGCCAAACGCTGCCGGCAAAAGTGGAGACGAGATCCAACGCTCCCTGTTGTGGCGACCGGAAGCGTACAGTTTGAGCCGGTGCAAACGGGTCCGGTGGCCCTCCCGAAACGACGGGAGAAATGTTGGTTGTGCGCCAGGCCTCGTCGGACAAGAGCAATCGAGGTGCTTGTGATTCGCTGCCCAGGATGAGAGCGCTATTCCGGCGTTGGCCTTTGCCCCTTACATGCCAAACAATTGTCGCATAGCCCTGGTGGGAATCGTTGGTGGCGTGGTCAACCACAATGAACGGGCCTCCGTGGAAGAAGTAAATCGTGCGCGACTGTGACCAGCCGTGCCAGTTGGCAAGTCGCGTGCGGCTCACATCCAGTGGCCCCAGTGTCGCGAACGATTCTACGCTGGCGTAGTACGGAGGGTCTTGTGCCCAAACACTGCCAATGCCGGTTAGTGTGCGAAGTGCGTCACTCAAGTTCGAAGCGGGAACCAGCAGGCCGTTCAGCGATTCGCGCGGAATCCGTTTGTCGCGGAACAGGCTGCGTCCCACGGGAAGCCAGGAGATGGGCGGCTGTTGCGTTTGTTCCGTCACCAGCGGGGTCTGGTCGCCGTACAGAAGGACAAGAGCATTGGTCGCTTTGTAGCGGTGCCAGCCGGTGAAGCGGAGGTTGAGTAAGGCGTACCATCCTGTCCGATTCCACGCATCGCGAAATACGATCTTGTCCGGGGCCAGGGGGCCACGCTGGTTGGGCAGACCGGAGTCTCCGTAAAGCAGACAGGTGCCATCTGTGGGCATCGTCTCGCTCGCTGTTACGGGCAATTCTGCGCCCGGCTGGGCGGGAAGGTACTCCCCGTTGTCTTCCAGGTTGGCGATTTCCTGCCCCGCAGCCCATAGCAATGCGGGATCGTGCAACAGGCCGGCTCCCCAATAAAACAGGGCCGCTAGGTTGGGGCGGGCCGGGTGGTTGTAGCCAAAGCGGTTGCCGTCTGGCAGGGCTTGGAGGAGGAGCCAACGGAACGATTGCTGAATATGCTGCACGTTGGGCGCTCCATAATAGAGGGACTGGAAGTAGGCGTTGGTGATCCACTCCTGCTCGTAGATATACGCATCGTCGGTGTTGCGGAAGCGGGTTTGCCAGCCGCGCCGATTTCGTTGCAGGTAGGCCCGGTTTGCCGGCGAAAGGTCGTCGGGGCGCAGGCCGCTCACTTCCAACAAGGCCAGTAAGCCGGCGCCATTTTCCTGGTTTTCATAGGGGCCTTCGGGCCATTTGCTGAAAGCAAGTCCATACATCCAATCCACCCACTCCGTGGTCAGAGCGCGCCGGTTGACATCTGCGTACCAGGCGCGCAGGTTGGCAACGTCGTCTTCGGAGAAAAGGTTGGGAAAAGCGTCGCGCACCCGCATGGAATAGTAAACCCGCAGAGCGGCTTCGTATTGTGTGGATTTCACGCTGTTCGATGGCGCTGTGAATCTCTTCTTTGCTGCTTCGGCAAGGAGGGCTTGCCGGAATTGTTGTGCCCATTGATTTTCGTGTGTGGCGAGCGCCAACATGCCGTATTCGGGTACACCCTTTTGGGGGTTGGCCGCGACGGCGCGGATGATACGGGGGAAGATGTCCGTCTCAGGTGGCGAGGCGTCCTTTTGGCTGAGTTTTCCGCAAAGAAAGGGGTGAGTTGCTGAGATGGCATCGAAGGCGGGGGCGGTTGGGGGATAGAAACTGTGCTGGTAGGCGATTGCGCCGTGTACGATGCCGCCGGACGCCAGCAAGAATAGGAGCGTTGCACTTGCAGTACGCCATGCCACATACCGGGAGGCCAGGGCGCGGCCCACATTCGTGTGGCGTCGCGCGAAACGAAAGATCGCCAGAAGGAGCAGGCAGATGAGCCACAAAATAACAGCACGTTCCAGGACAAAAAACTCTTCGGCAGAGAAGCGTGTTCGTTCTTGTTCCAGCAGTGTGGGGAGCAGGCTGCCTGCCGTGGCCAGGCCAGTCACCAAGGCCCACGACATCACCCTGTGCCGGGTCGTTTCGATGGCCGACGAGTCAAATTCACTATCTAGCAAGAGGAGGGCCACAAGGAAAAATACCAACCCGCTCCAAACGATGAGGGGGTGTTGCCAACCGGCTGTGTAAGCTATCGCCAGTCCCCATGAAATCCCCAGAGGGATCAAACTGGGCAGCCGTAGACCCTGTGATCGCCACGCGATCAACAGTATGCTTGCCATGACGAACGCAACTTTCACGACTGGGGACACGCATCCTCTTTCAGGGCAAAAATAGCGACCCGATCTTGACGGTATACCAACCGGTACTGGGGGCTTTTTTCTAGCTCAGCTCTTGTAAATAGGGGGGGATTCGAGTTGCCGATTTTGCCTTGTCCCTGGCCGATATACACGTGCGTAATGTTTTGCGAACAAAGGAGTTGTACCCCTTCTTCTGTAGAGAGATGTACGGTTTCTAGTTGGGCAACCAGGTCCGTTACACCCTTTCCATACCCGGGGGTGTGCTCCTGTTCGTTCAGAAGGGCGTATTGAGGTGGCATCGTATTGGCGCGCAGCGATAGCAACGGAATCCACCAACCGCCGTCGGATCCCACAGAAGAAGTCCCTGCGTAGATGCGAAACCCGTTGACCAGGAACTTTGCGTGGGCAGATGTGTTTTGACGGATCCAGTGCATGGCCGCCTCGTCTGATTTTGTCACCATCATGTATGATGGTTGCAGCACGGTTGCGCTTTGCCCCACGCTCCATAGGGCTATTCCGGCCATGAGAAGCAGTGCGACAGAAGTTCGCCGCACATTGTTGCGCAGCAAGGACCGGCTGAGTTCGCCGGTGGCGTAGCCTATCAAGAGACCGACGGGGATGTAAAGTGCGATAATGATGGCAAAGCTTTGCATTTTTGTTGCCCCAGGAAGGTGGATGAGGATGCCAGCCGGCAACAAGGCCAGCACGAGCACCCAGATGCCGAGGGTCATCCCGTATCGCTCTCTCTTCCAGATGCTCCAGAGCCATGAAGCGATGGCCATCCATTGAAGGTAGGGCGGCAAGTAGTGGCCTAAGTAGTACCAGTCGTGATAATCGTTTGCCACATACGACCATATAGCTGCCATCGGTTGGCCAGCGGTGCCAAGTTGGACATCGGCCACCAAGTGTCCTTGCCGCAGGCGCATCATCTGGGGCCACAGAAGTAAGAAGACGATTCCACCTACGACCGCGAGGCGAAGCAGCAACTTGCTCCATGCTCCCCACTTACGCCAATAGGTCGGCAGCCAGGCAATGAGAAACCAGGCGAGCAAGAATGCAGCCAGGTAGTAGGGCATCCGGTAATATGTCAGAGTCATGCCGGCAAGGAAGAGTGCTGTGAGGAGCAACAAGGGATCGCCAATGATCGTTTTCCAGTTGAAGGGAGTTCGATCTTTCGTGCCTCGTCCGCCGTTCTCCAGGGTCATCAACAGGAGCAAAATAGCCAGTGGCAGGATGACCTGGCCGGCCAATTGCGGATAGCGGCCCCAATTGACATAGAACATTGGCAAGGGGGAAAGTATCCCAGCCGTAAAGACAGCACCCAGGCCGGCCCAACGATTATGGAACATGTATACCGCCAGCGGAAAGAGTGTCAAGGCAGCCAGGCCGTTCAGGAGCTGACCGGTCAGGAGCACAGAGCGGACGACCGGAATCCCACTCACCCAATGGAATAGGGCCACGGTACTGTGAAACCCAAAATGAACGGTGAAGCTGTCGTAGGGAGCGTACGGCAGCCATGTATCGAACAGGCCACCACTTTCGACCATACGGAGCGCAATTGCCGTATGTTGTACGGAATCACCCCACAGGGGAAAGGAAATGCTGCGTACAATCAGAAAGCGCACCGCCAGGATCAAGCCGGCCAGTCCAATCACGGCCCAATCTTCGACGCGAAGCTCCGGTCGTTGTTTCCAGGCAACAGAGTGCCATCGTCGCCACATTCCCCATCCCAGCCCCACCAGAGCCAGGAGGAGCAGGACGCCGAGGCGCAGAGGGTCGATTTTTATCGGCCCGGTTGTGTGCATCCAGAGAAACAGGAGCGGCGTTAGGGCAAGGCTCAAGCCAATCGCCACGGTCAGGAGGCCGGGCAGGGTGAGTGACTCCAATACCGACTTGGGCAAGAGCAATGCGATCAGCGCGAGGCCTGGCAAGAGAATGAGGATGCCGATGGGCAGGGTCGCGGGCAAAGAGGTCAGAAGACCCCATACGATATGTGGCCGGGAATACCCGAGTTGGAAGATAGTCTGGAAATCTTGCGGCGTATCGTCGAGGTAAGCCGCACCGTCGAAGTAGCTATCGGGGGACCCCGTTGGCACGATCAGGGTTGTCCCGGGCGAGGGGGAGGCTTCTACGGAAAAGAAGAATCGTTGGCCGTGCGAGTGGGGCAGTGGGGCAAAGGGGAAGCGAACGAACCCACGAGCGGTGTCGCTATCTTCACCCCTTGCCGTTGCTGTGCGTAAGTCCGGTTCGGCGCTGGGGCCGGCACGGAGGTGCAGGGTGAAGCTACCGGCTTTTGTTGGGAAATCTCCACCAAGAGCAACATAAATTGTACTGAGCCCATCGTGAGAGGCCACAAAGGTCTGCCCAATCGCCGGGATACCGGGCGCATGATACGTTTGTTCGCCATTGTGAGCGGGCTGGGTAGCATCTATGAGGTTTGAACATGCCGGCAACAAAAGTGCCGCCAGCAAAACGAGGGCCATTCGGTAGATTCTTCGCATGGTTGGGAGCCACTACACCTCCTCACCAAAGTAGGGGCTGAAGCGATTGAATACGGCATACCCGCCGAGGAGAACGACCAGGGATGTTACGGCCGTACGGGCAATGAAATCAAGGGCAGGGGGTGCTCCGCTGTAGATGATCACGCGATATGAAGCAATGATCGAAGCCATAGGGTTGATGATGTAGGTCAACCGGCGAATGTCAAGTGTCAGGCCCAATACGACTTTGTAATGTGGCAAGATACTCAATGGATAAAAGATCGGTGTCATGAAGAACCACGCCAACATCAGCACTTCCATAATCATGGCTGTATCCCGGTAGTACACGTCAACCGTAGAAAGAAAGAGTACCAGTCCCAGGGTGAAGATGACCTGAATGAGGATGACCACCGGTAGCCAGATGAGCCAAATTGTCGGTAGCGTATGGTAGATAAGCATGAAGATGGGTACAATGAGCAAAGAGAGCAGGAAGTTTACCAAGTTTGATAGGACCACGGACAAGGGCAATACTTCACGGGAAAAATAGACCTTCTTGATCAGGTGCCCGTTGTTTACGATGCTGGATAGTCCTCCCATGATAGCGCCGGAGAAGAAATTCCAGGGGAGCAGCGCGCAAAGAATGAAGAGAGGGAAACGCTTAATCTCGTTATTGGGCATCATCACAGTGAAAACCACTGTGAAGACAAGCATCATGAGCAGGGGGTTCATAAGTGACCAGAGTATACCCAAGGCAGAGTGCTTATAGCGCACTTTCAGGTCACGTACAACCAGGTTGTGGATCAGGTCGTGGTAGGTTACTAGTTCGCGGATTCTATGACGCATAGTATGAGTTTTCGAGTCCTGCTCTGAAAATAAGTGTCAGGTGTCACGTAAAGCGTAAAACGTGATGCGTGATGCGTAAGACGCAATACGTTTCACGTCTGATCATTGACCATTGCACCGCCTCGGTGGCGCGCACAACCGTGCTCATGGTGCCTGTTCGGGCCGTATTGTACCACACGCGGCTACAGCAGTCAATTTATCCGCGTTCTTTTCCATCCGTGAGGCCAGCCGCGAGTTGTGGCCTCCGGCCTCCACTCCCTGCGGTCGTCGCAGGGTTGCGCATGGCCGTAGCGCCGGGATGGGGATTTCGGGGCCGCGTACGCATAAACACGGAAGCAAAATACGCATTTCTGCGTATTGACACGTGGCCTGAATCGTGCTATACTGGCCGTAAAACTGACCATATTTCCTCGGTCGGGCCTGCGTCAAGCGATCTGCTGCTACGGGTCCACACACAACCTACGGAGGTCTCCCCATGAAAGTGTTGCATACCACCAATCCGGACACGGAGCCGGGGCCAACCTCACTTTTCATCTACGATGCGCTGGACCTCCGGCTGGTCGCCAAGGCCAGCAGGAAGATGGTACAATTGGAGCGCGGAACGCAGAATGATGAACGCGGAACAGGCGACGGAGTGTTCGTCGTTCCGCATTTTGCATTCAGCGTTGGCGTTCAGCGCCGGGCAACCCGCAGGCGCTGAACCGCTATGCGTACGCGCTGAACAATCCGCTGCGGTATACGGACCCCACGGGGCACTTCACGGAAGACGAGATCATGAAGCATTTTGGCGTCAAAACATGGGACGAGGTCCTGGCCCTCTTCGAAAAAGGGGGCACACTGGAAGGACAATGGGGCTGGCTAGAAGTTCTCCATGGGGCAGAAGACGCGCGAGGCCGGGGTCACCCGGTACCATTACGAGCACCGTCGTGGTCGTATAATCTTCTTTGGTGATGTGGCTGCTACAAGGAAACACTACCACGTCAAGGTCAAGAACACTGGTGAGTTGATAATTGGTGGAGTTGACGTTGTCAAAATGTGGGGAGCAACTGCCTTTACAGCCGTTCTTGTACCCACCTTTTTGACTGCCGGTGGCCTGAGTTGTGAACTTGGAGGACCACCGGGGTGTATAGCAGGAGCAATGCTCATCACAACCGCCGTGCCTGCTGATGCTTCCTCCACCTACTTCCTAGCAAAAGCCGCGGGGGAGTACACTAGACATTATTGGTGGGAGCACTCCCTTGACATCACTCCTTAGAAAGGACAAACCCAGGTAATGCTTCTACGCCTATATGTCATCTTTGCCCTGATGGGGATCACAATTATGATCATCGGCTTGTTCGTCACAAAGGGAAAGTTACCCTTTC
>JAADHH010000089.1 GCA_013151955.1 Chloroflexota bacterium | reverse complement strand
CGGCAGCTAAACGAGGCCACGCAGGTGGCCTTCGCCACCGGTAGCACGCGGTTTCAACCGCCGTGCAAGGAAATGTGACATTGTCAAATTACTCAGGCGAGGGCCGTGCCGGATTGAAATCGGCACTGGATAGCCTCACCAAGTAGTAGGGGCGCACGGCTGTGCGCCCCTACCGTGTGGCCAGTGATGGCCTCAGCCCGTCACGGCAAGGCAGACTGAGTAGTAACTCAAGGACAACGTTTTGTGAGCCTCTACAAATCCTTTACGAACATCAGGAAGTGGGCCGGGGTAGCCACAGATTACCTCTTCCACACGCCTGCCCTTCGCCTGCAGCAGATGGATTACGACGCCTATTGGCAAACACGTGGTCCCCACGAGGTTCAGCCACGGGTCCGTTTGATGGCCAGGTTCATCGAGCAGGGATCGTCGGTCTACGATGTAGGCTGCGGCGATGGCACGGCCCTCGCCTACCTGCGCCAATCGCGCAACATCGAAGCACATGGTTGCGACCTGTCGGAAGTCGCCGCGCAGATGGCCCAAGAGAAGGGCCTGCACGTGCAGGTGTGTGACGTGACCGCACCCGATTTCCGGTTCGACGGCACGTTCGACTACATCGTCATCTCCGAGGTGCTCGAACACATCCCAGACCCGGAGGCGCTGTTGCAAAAAGCAAGGGGACACTTTCGTCGCGGTTTGATCGTGACCATTCCCAACATCGGCCACATCAAACACCGGGCGCGCCTGCTCCTGGGACGTTTCCCTGTGCAATGGGTCTATCACCCCGGCGAACACCTGCGCTTTTGGACCGTGCTCGACTTTCTCCGCTGGGCGGCGGAGTTGGACTACCACGCCGCCGCCGTGCATCCGAGCAACGGTTCGCCGTGGCTCTACAAACGCTGGCCCAATCTGTTCGCCAATCAAGTGATATTCGTTTTGAAAAATGAAAATTAGCTGTCTGGTTTTTGACCTGAGCCGAAACAGCATCGTGCGCACCTATCCCATCGCCAAAGTGCTCGAACGGCATCACGAGGTTGAAATCATCGGCCCATGTTTCGGCGATGGCATCTTCTCCCCCTATCGAGATGAGTTCGCGTTTCGCACGGTGACCGGAAGTCGTTACCCCCGTTTCCTGGGCGCACTCCCCGAGCTGCTGCGCCACATCGAAGGAGACATTGTTTTCGCCTTCAAACCCCGGCCCACCAGCTTCGGAATCGCCCTGCTGTCACGCTTGCGCCACCACCGCCCCCTGATTCTCGATATCGAGGACTGGGAAGTGGCCGACCTGTGGAGCAGCCCCCACCCCAGCCAGCGATTGCGCCAACTGCTCCGCCTCTGGGACCCGAACGGGTTGCCCTACACCTGGTTGCTGGAGCGCATGACCGGACTGGCCGACGAAATTACGGTTGTCTCACGGTTCCTTCAGGACAAGTTTGGCGGTACGATCCTTTACCACGGTACGGATACCGGTGCCTTCGATCCGGCCCGCTTCGACCGGCAAGCCCTGCGGGAAAAGTGGGGCATCTCTCCCGAGGAGACGATTGTCCTGTTCACCGGTACGTTGAACCCGCACAAAGGTGTCGCCCACCTGGCCGGCGCCGTCGCCGACCTCCCGGCAAGCGCGCGCGTGCGACTGCTTCTCGTCGGGCAGGAGGGGACCGCCGGCTACCTGAGCCAGGTGAAGCAAATCGGGGGCGACCGCGTACTTCACGTGGGCTTCCAGCCCCACAACACCATGCCCGCTTTCCTGGCCCTGGCCGACCTGGTCGCTATTCCCCAGCACCGCACACGCTTCAGCCAGGCTCAGGTTCCCGGCAAAGTCTTCGAGGCCATGGCCATGGGCAAAGCAATCGTTGCCTCGCGCGTCTCCGATTTGCCGGAAATCCTCGGCGAGCAGGCCGGCATGATTGTCGAACCGGGCAACGTCGCAGCACTCCGCGAGGCGATACACACGCTGGCACGCCATCCCGCGCTGGCCACGGAACTTGGCCGCCGGGCACGCGCGCGTTGCCAGGCCCGCTACAGTTGGGACGCGATGGAGTCGACCCTCAATCGCTTGTTGCGCCGGTGGGAGTGAGCGTATGAACCCCTTCGTCAGCGTAGTCGTGCCCTGCTACAACAGCGCCGAAACCATCGGCCCCTGCCTCGATTCGCTGCTGGACCAAACGTATGCCCCCTTCGAGGTGATCGTGGTGGATGACGGCTCCACCGACGATACGGCTGCGATTGCCCGGCGACATGCCGTGCGGGTGATCGAGGGCGACCACAAAGGAACCGGCGCCGCTCGCAACCTCGGCTGGCGGCAGGCAAAGGGCGACATCATCGTCTTTGCCGAGTCGGACGGCTGGTATAGCCGCGACTACTTGCAAGTGCTCGTCGCCCCGCTGCGCGACCCGGCAGTCGGCGGGTCCATCGCCGGGTTGCGCCGTGTGTGGACCGGCAAAGACACACCGCTGGTACGCCTGCAAAATTACCGCTGGTTGTCCGCCGTACGCTTGATCCACCACGGCGAACGGGAAACGGGTGTTTGGGCCTACCGCAAAACTGACCTCGAACGGCTCGGTGGCTTTCGAGAGGACTTGTTCTACGTAGAAGATTGGGACTTGGCGCGCCGGCTGCGTGCGACCGGTGCGCGTACCGCCTTCGTTCCGCACGCAGAATTTCGCCACCGTGACCCCACCACCTGGCGCGCATTCACCCGCCGGCAGTTTTGGAATGGCGCGAACGAAAAGCAGAAAGACCGTTTGTTGAACGCTGTCCCCTCGTTGCCCGGGAAGCTGGCGTATGCCGGCGTGTCGTTGGTGAAGGCGTTCAGCCTATTCGGACCTGCGCTGTGGAATGCGGAGCGGCGGGGGACACTGCGCATCGCGCTGGAACGCCGCGACCTTGGCGCGCTCCTCGTGGCCCCCCTGTTCTTCTGGCTGGAAACGGTTTCCTTCGCTTGTGGACGGGTGGCCAGTTGGGTGCCCGGCCTTTTGCGCCGGCCGGCCGATCTGTAGGGCAATTCTATGCGCCAGGGCTTGCTGCACCGTTTCGCACAAGGGTTTGCCTGGAACTATGCCGGGCGGATTGCCGAATTTGGCCTCCGTTTTCTTTTCATCAGTTTTGTCGCCCGCCGGGTGGGGCCTGACTCGTTCGGGGTATATTCCTTTGCCGTCAGCACCTTCACGGCGGTCACACTGATGGGCGCATTCGGCTACGAGCAGGCCCTGAACACGTTCGTACCCCGTCACGCCGGTCATCCAAAGCGCCTCGCCTATCTCCTGCGCCAGATTCTCGTGCGTCGCATCCTCATCTTCGCCGCATTGAGCTTGCTCCTCGTCCTGATTACGCCTTGGATAGAGCGAGCTGTCGGGCCGGCGGCCGGTGGCCTCTTGTGGATCTTGCCCTATCTCTTCTTCTTCAATCTGGCGAATCTGCTGGCCTACTTTCTCATCGGATTGCTCGATGTCACGTTGGTTTCGGTGGTGCGCGTCGGCATTCAGGCCGCGAATCTTGGCCTGAGTGTGCTCGTTCTGAACGCGGGGGGCGACATTCGTGCCGTCCTTTTCATCATGGGCGTGACCGCAATGGTGGCCGCGCTGATCTACCTGGCCTACCTGCGCGGCCTGCTGCGAGCGCCAGCAGAACCGTTCCCCCTGGGCGATGTCCACCGGTTTGGAGCGACCCTGGGGGTCACGAATGGCCTGAACTATGTCCTGGGGCAACAGGCTGACGTTATGCTCCTGGGCTTCTTGCTCCACGACAGCGCAGCTATCGGCTATTACAACCTGGCCGCGCTCCTCAACCTGATCTTCAGTTCTGGTTTGCTGATTGGCTTCGAGGGGATCGCCCAATCTGCCCTCTCCGAGGTGGCCGATCGCGGCCTGGACCGGCTGGCGCAAACGTGGGAAGCACTGATCAAGGTGGCCATCCTGCTGGCTGTGCCGGCACTTTCGTTTGCGGCCCTGCACGCCGCCGAGATCGTCGGGCTGTACGGGGCCGGCTTTACGGAAGCGGCCCGCCTGTTACAGGTCTATCTGGCGTTTACGGTGGTAGCACGCTTCTTCGGCGGCGGTACGAACACGTCCACACTCTATGCCATGAAACGGGAGCGCATCCCCCTCATCACACGCACGGTATCCGGTGCGCTGAACGTGGGGCTGGCCCTGCTGTGGATTCCGCTGTATGGCCCACTCGGCGCGGTGCTGGCGACCGGTCTATCGGGGCTGGCAACGACGGTCCCCGAGACAATCATCACCCTGCGCGTGACACAGGCCCGTTACCCGATCCGCTTTGCAGCCAAGGTGCTGCTCGCCTCCGCCGGTGCGCTGGTGCTGACCCGTCCCTTGGCGCACCCCGGTCTGATCCCCCTGGTTGCCGGCGCGCTGGCCTTTATCCTACTCTTTGCCATCATTCTGGCCTTGCTCAAACCCCTTTCCGTCGAGGACCAAGCGCTGTTTCAGCGGCTGAACCCCCGGCTTGGACATTGGCTGGAGAGATTGACATGAGCGGGAAGTGGCCCATCGTCTGTTTCTCGTCGGCCTATTGGGATGAGCCTTTGTGGACCAATAAGCAGCACGTCATGTCGCGCCTGGCGCGCCGGGGGCATCGCGTCCTCTACGTAGACCCGGGCGCGCGCGTTCGGGGGCTGCGCAGCGACCAGATCGTCCACTGGGTCAGTCATCCCGAGCCGAATCTGTGGCGATTTCATCCCACGTTTCTCCCCCTGCGACACTTCCCCCGGCTGAAACCGCTCTCCTGGCGACTGGCTGCCGCGCTGGTTCGTACCTTTCTCCAGCGCCACGGCTGGCTCCGGTGGTGTGGGTCTATCACCCGGAGGCGGTGCGCGCGCTGCGCCACCTGCCCGCCCGCCTCACCTGCTACGACTGCGTGGACGATTGGGCCACTTTCCCGCAATACGCCGCGCGCCGGGCGGAGATCGTGGCCCTGGAAGAATCGCTCGCTCGCCGCGCCGACCTGCTGTTCGTGACCGCGCCCAAACTCTTCGCCGCAAAACGGGCGCTGAACCCGCACACACACCTTGTGCCGAACGTCGGCGACTACGACCACTTTGCCCGCGCGATGGACCCGGCCACGCCTTTGCCGGACGACGTTGCCGACCTGGCGCGTCCCATCGTCGGTTTTGTCGGCACGTTGGACGACTACAAAGTGAACGTGGACTGGGTTGCGCGCCTGGCTCGTGCCCATCCGCATTGGTCGCTGCTGCTGATCGGCCCCGGTGGTGTGGCCGGCGAATCGTCCCGCGTGGACCTCACCGCATTGCCAAACGTGCATGCGCTGGGCTACCGCCCCTACGCCGACTTGCCCGCGTATCTCAAAGCCTGCGCGGTGTGCATCATCCCCTATCGCTTGAGCGATCACACTGCCGGGGTCTTCCCGATCAAGTTCTTCGAGATGTTGGCGACGGGCCGGCCTGTGGTGGCCACGGCTTTGCCCGCTTTGCAACCGTATGCCGGTGTGGCGCGGCTGGCGCACACCGCGGAAGAATTTGTGCGCCAGGTCGAAAAGGGGGTTGCCGAAGGGCCGGTTGCCGGGCGGTACCAGCGCCTTGCCGTTGCTCGCCGGCACACGTGGGAACATCGCGTAGACCAACTGGAGTCGCTCGTTCGCCAGCGGCTTGAGGAGATGGCACGATGAAAGCTCTCCTGGACATCTCTGCTGCCGTGCAACAAGGGGCCGGCGTGGGGCGGTACACACGCGAGCTGGCCGAAGGGCTGCTCTCGCTTTCCGGCCGGCCCGACCTGACCTTTCTTTACAACCGGCATGGCGCAGCGCGTCCACCGGTCTCGTTGGCGGGTGTCCCTTCCCGTGTCGTACCCCTCGGCAACAAGCAATACCGGCTTGCTCTTCTGCTGAGCCACCTTCTTGGGGTGTCATGGGATCGTTGGCTGCCGCAGTGCGACCTGTTTCATGGCCCGGACGTGATCGCGCCGCCGATGGGCCACACACCCACCGTGATTACAGTACACGACCTCTCGTTTTTGCGTTACCCCCAGTTCCACCGGCCGCTGAACCGCTGGAATCTGCGATGGATCACGCCCTACGTGGTACGTCGGGCGGCGGCGGTCATTGCCGATTCACAGAGTACGCGGCGCGACCTGGTCGAGTTGGTGGGCACAGCCCCCCACAAAGTCCACGTGATATTCCCCGGCGTAGCCTCATCCTACCACGTGCTGCCGGCCGGGGAGGCGGGCGTGCGCGTTCGACATCGCTTTGGGCTGGACGGTGGCTACATCTTGTTTGTGGGCACCATCGAGCCACGCAAAAACCTGGAGACCCTGATCGAGGCGTGCAGGCAGTTGTCATGGCCGGCTCCGTTGGTGATCGCCGGTCGTGCCGGGTGGCGGGCACAGCGTCTGTCCCGCCGGTTGCAAGCGCTGGAGGAGGATGGGCGGGTACGATTGCTCGGTTACGTGCCGGACGATGACCTGCCCCTGCTCTACAATGCGGCCAAAGTCTTTGCCTACCCCTCGTGGTATGAAGGGTTTGGCCTGCCGGTATTGGAAGCCATGGCTTGTGGTACGCCTGTGGTCACGAGCAACGTCTCCTCGCTGCCCGAGGTGGCCGGGCAAGCCGCGTTGCTGGTCCATCCTGGCGATGCCGGCGCGTTGGCCGAAGCTTTGGCCCGCGTGCTGCGAGACGAGACGCTGGCCGCCGACCTGCGGACGCGGGGCCTGGCACGTGCGCAAGCCTTCTCCTGGCAGCGTACGGTGCGGGAAACAGCGGCCCTCTACCGCCAGATCGCCGGCGGTGAGTGAACTGCCTGAAATCACGCGGCGCGGCCTCTTCATGGCCCGATCATTTTGGGGCAGTTAGCAGGCTGTCGGAGAGGGCGGTTTTTCCCTTATAGAACACAGATTCTCACAGATAAACACGAATGTTCAGGCCAAATCATCGGAAAATCTGTGTCCCCCCATTCTTTCTCCGACAAGTTGCCAGAGGTTGCGCTATGCTCCGCCGTACAATTCGATGATTCGATCTACGATGCTCGACCAGGTGAAATGCGCGCGCGTGTAATCTTGCCCGGCCTGGCCCAGGCGTTCGGCCAGTTCCTCATCTGTTAGCAGGCGGTTCAGCGCCCGCGCCAGTGCCGGAGCATCCTTTTCGGGAACCAACAGCCCGGTAGATTCGTGCTTGACGATGTCGGGAATGCCTCCGACGTTGGTTGCGACAACCGGCCGGCCATGGCTCATCGCCTCCAGCAAGACGACGCCCAACCCTTCGGTGTCGCCGTGACGATCTACGATGGAGGGGAGAGCAAAGGCGTCGCAGGTGGCATACAAATGGGCCAGTTCCTGGCTGCTTACCCGTCCGAGGAAGCGTATGTCGTCCCGAATGCCCCGCTCGGTTGCCATCTGCTCCAGCGCGGCCTGCTCGCTGCCCGTGCCCACAATGTTCAAGGTCGCCGCCGGCGTTTGCCGGTTGAGGTGGGCCATCGCCTCGATGAGGTAGGGCACGCCTTTCCGCTCGATCAATCGCCCGACAAAGAGTATCGTCGCCGGTTTGTCCTTCGTGACCGGTGCGGTTTCTGTGGACGGACTGTCATGCTCACCGATGGTAGAGCCGTAAGGAATGACGACCGCCTCTTTTCCGGTGATCTCACGTACCAGGCGCGCCGTGAAGGCTGAGTTGGCCGAAATGGCATCGAAATCGCGGGTCAGCCGCTTCAAGACAGGCTGCAATCCGGGATAGCGGCGGGCCAGCATCAGTTCTGCGCCATGAAAGGAGGCTACCAAGCGCATCCCGTTGCGCCGGCGAGCGGCCAGGCCAAACAGCGCGGTGGGAAGGGGCCAGTGGACGTGCAGCACGTCATAGTGTTGTGCGCTCATGCGGCGCCGGATGTCGAGCAACCCGCCGGCCAGATAGAAGGGCACAAGAGGCAAATAGAAAGGGTTCGCCAGTTTGTTTGGTGCGCCTTCGTTGTGTGTTAGCTGTTCCCAAGGAGCCGGCGCATAACGGAAACGGTGGACAGGAATCTGCTGAATGGTGTGGTCGCCTTGCCCGCGATAGGAGGGCGCCCACACGGAAGGTGCAATACCCCTCTCTCGTAAGCGGATGGCCAGGTCCACCAGCCATGGAGAATGAGGGTCTCCTTCCCATCGTGCAAAGTTGGTTACAAGAAATAGCACTTTCATGACGACCGACTCTAGACCACAAGTCAGCTTTTGTCAAGTTTGGGGTTGCCTTGCTTGCGCACAGCGGACGACAGCCCGCGCCCCTGCGGCGGCGGATGACAATCCGCCGCGAGCGGAGGGGGAGGCTCTCCAGACGCAAAACTTTGACGGGCATCCGTAGCTCCTTTCATTGGGGGGGGCGTCATGGGCACGGAGAAAAACAAGGTTGAACGTTGTACGGGAATAGCAACGGCGTGTCGCATTTCTTGCGCGACACGCCGTCGATGAAGTCGTCGTACGATTAGAAGCCGGCGTACAGTTCGCCGAGCGGTGTCAGGTTGAAGGAGCGATCCATCAGGCTGCCGGCGGCCCAGTTGATGGCCGAGGCGTCTATAGCGAACCAGGCGAAGCGCTGGATGCCATCATAATTTTGCAGCCATGGTACGATGTCGGTCATGTAGGCTTCGGCGGCGGCCTCTGTGGTGTGAACGTTGAACTCGGTGAGCCAAAGTTCTCCGCCTCCGTGGCTATCAACCCAGGCCCGTGCGTTCGATACGTACTCTTCTGTGCGTGTGGCCAGTACCGCGGGGTCGGAATTTGCGTCGGCGTAGGGATAAAAATGGGTGTGCCAGCCGGCGTAGGTCGGCTCTTTGCCGTAGAGATTCTGATAGGCCGCGAGGAATTGCTCGGGCCACTGCGGCCATCCGACCTGGCTCGCTCCGCCGATGATCAGCTTGGCGGTCGGGTCGGCACCCAGGATAATGCCTTCGATTTGGTGGTAGAGGGGCGCTGCATCTTGCGGGCTGATGTTTGCCTGTTCCGGCAAATCTGGTTCATTCAAGATGAGCCAGTATCGTCCGGGGTGGCTGGCAGCCAGCTTGGCGATGTTTGCCGCGCCACCGTACCAATCCAACCGGTCGCTCCAGATCATCGGCACGTATTCGGCGCTATAGTCGAGAAAGCGAGCAGTGACACCCCAATCGTAGAACCATGCGCTGTTGAGCGTTTGAAGCTGCGAGTCGGAGATGGTTTTCCAATATCCTTGATCCCATGAAGGAACGCCTACTCCCTTTTTCTGGGAAACAATATCTATGTTTTGCGGGTTGTCGTTGACTGAGGAGCCCCACCTGGAGGCAACGAGCATCACGTCTTCCAGTGTATCCTTCCCGTTGCCGTCAAAATCTGGGGTTGTGCTCCCCCAGCCAGAGGTGGCCTGCGCGACATCTGCTACGTCAATCTGTCCGTTTCCATCCAGATCATATTGTGCTTCATACACCGGGCCGGCGTTTACGACTTTTGCATTCATCGGGGAAAGGTATCTGCCGGCGAAGGCGATAGTTAGGGCCGCTATAAGTGCGGATATGGTCTGAAGTATGCGCTGATTTGTCGTCATGTCCTGTTTCCTCCACAATTTGTTCTTGCCTATGCTTGTATTCATCATAGCGCAAGTGGGAGGTCAAAACGAGAGGCATGAGACTTTACTCTTTTCGAAATGGGTCTCTTATTTGAAGGGGCAAAGGGCCTTTATCGTGGAGGGGAAATGGTCCCGTCCGCGGGGACTATAGCCCCAATCGCTGCTGCTGTTTTGAAAATAACGTGTCAGGTGTCACGTGTCAGGTAAAACGTGATGCGTGATGCGTAAGACGCAATACGCAATACGTTTCACGTCTTCACGTTTCACGCCCCGCCATTTTCATCCTTGGTGGCGCACGCCGCTCATGGGCACTGTTTCAAAGCGATGTGTTGTTACGGGGGAAGGGGAAGGTGGCCGGAGGCGGTAACTGCCAACCGCAGACTGCTCGCAATTGCCCGTTCCCCGCAGTTGCTGTATAATGCCGTGGTTTCGTGGCATACACTTCTGGCCGGGATGTTTCCCGCCGTATATCTTTTCGTGAATCCGCCTGTATGACAAAGTGGGGGGCCAACATACAAAACCGTATGAACATGCGAATCGCTGTAACGATTGTCCTGAACCTGCTGCCTCCCGCCTTCGTGGTCCGACTCCACCGCACGACGACGCAACGCGCGGATGGCCGAGGATACCTGCACCGATGACAACGACCTTGTGGAACCGTGTGGACGACGCTGCTGCCTGGGATCAAACGATCCTCATGCTGCCGGAGCCGCATGTACTACAGAGCTTTTTGTGGGGAGAGTTCAAGTCACGCTGGGGATGGACTACGTCGCGTTTCGTGATGCGGCGCGACGGAAAGCCCGTCGCTGCCGCGCAAATCCTCCGCCGGCCGATTGGGCGTTCCGGTTGGGCCGTGGGGTACGTGCCGAAGGGGCCGCTCACCGATCACGATAACCCCGCGCTATTCGCGGAGACGCTGGCCGCGATTGAGCAGACTGCCCGCCGGCAACGATGTATCTTTGTCAAGATAGACCCCGATGTACCGGTCGCCCACCAGGCAGCGGTAACTACGCTCAAACGGCGGGGCTGGTTTCCATCGGACGAGCAAATCCAGTTCCGCAATACAGCCCTGCTGGACATTTTGCCCTCAGAGGAAGAGCAACTGGCCGGCATGAAAGCAAAAACCCGCTACAACATACGCTTGGCGCGTCGCCGTGGTGTCGTTGTCCGGCAAGCGGGCATCGAGGACCTGCCCATCTTCTACGCGCTCTATGCCGAAACAGCCGCGCGGGATGACTTTCTCATTCGGACATTCGACTACTACCGCGACGTGTGGGCTACTTTCTTGCAAGCGGGCCGGGCCGATTTTCTGCTCGCTTATCACGAGGACCAGCCCCTGGCCGGCGTGCTATGCTTTCGCTTCGGCACGCGGGTCTGGTACATGTATGGGGCTTCCTCTGGTGCGGGCCGCCGGCACATGCCCAACTATCTCTTGCAATGGGAAGCGATTTGCCGGGCACGAGAAAATGGCTGTGTGACCTACGATTTGTGGGGTGCGCCAGATGTCCTCTCGGAGGAAGACCCCTTGTGGGGGGTGTGGCGTTTCAAGGTGGGGTTGGGGGCCCGGTTTGCGCCCCACATTGGTGCGTGGGACTTCGTCACCTCTCGCCCGCTCTACTGGGCATATCAGCGCGCGCGGCCTCGCCTCTTGGCTTGGCTGCGCCGCCGGCACGTTAGCGCATCACCAACCGCTTGAACGTTTCCAGCGGAGGCCCCGCCTCTTTCTCCTGGCGTTTGCGCATCCGGGCCAAGAATTCTTCCGGTTCGCCGATCTGGCTGCGATGTTCCAACAAGGCCTGCAATCTCAACTCATTCACCGCGCTGATGTCTATCTCCAAGTCCGATTGATTGCTGCGGGCCAGCCAGATTTCCTGTACGGCGTGCGGCTCCAGTCCCTCGCGCAGGAGTTCGGGGAAGAAATGGGGATTCCCTGCCGCCGGAAAGACCGCGTCTATGGCGATGTAGCCGGCAACCCGATGATCCGCATGGTTGATGTAGCCGGACGGGACATAGAAGATCACGCTCGGGTCATTGGCGATCACCAATTGGGGCTGAACCTGCCGGATAATGCGTACCACCTCGCGACGTATCTCGACGCTGTTTTCCAGCTCACCGTCGTTGTGGTCGAGGAAGATGATCTCCTGCACGCCCAGTTTTCGGGCCGCCGCTTCCTGCTCACGCCGGCGTATGGCGCACAACGCGGCATCCGACAAATGGGGATCGTTCGATCCCTTGTTGCCATTTGTCAGGAGCAGATAGGTGACGGTGATGCCCTGTTGCGCCAGCAGGGCAATCGTGCCGCCGCAGAAGAACTCCGGATCGTCGGGATGGGCCATGATCACCATCGCTCGTTTCCACGTATTCTTCGGAATCTTCTTCAAATTGAGCCTCCTCCCCAGAGCAGTGCCCATGAGCGGCTGCTCGCCACCAATCATGAAAATGGCGGGACGTGAAACGTGAAGACGTGAAACGTATTGCGTATTGCGTCTTACGCATCACGCATCACGTTTTACCTGACGCCTGACACGTTATTTTCAAAGCAGGGTCTTTACGAGTGCTTCCTCGTCTTCGTCACTGACGATGTCGCCGTCGAGGCGGGCGTCGCGTAGCTTTTCCAGGATTTCGCGGTAGATCGGACCCGGTTTGAGGCCCAGTGCCCGCAACTTGTGACCGTCGGTGTGCGGCGACACGTAGCGCAAGTGGGTCTGGAATTGTTCCAGCCGCCGGCGCACAACCGGGATTCCGGTGGCGACCCACAGAATCAAGAGCGCGTCGTCGTCAAAAGGTTTTAGCAAGCGATAGAGCCGGCTGGGGCGCAGCGTTTGCGCCTGCAACTGGGGTTGCAGGTCATAGAGGGCCTGTGCCTGCTGCAGGAGTACGGCATCGCGGTGCGGCAACTCCAACCTTTTGATGATCTCTGCCACTTCTCGCCGCTGGAGCCGCACGCCCAGCAAAGCCAGGTAGTGCGACGGGCGAAGGGTAAACTCCTTGCCGGTATCGGGGGCCGCGGGCGAAGCAGCCCCGAAGCTCTTCCAGCGTGCCGCCTGCTGTGGCAAGGCCGCGAAGCGGCTCGCCAGCCAATCGTCATAGCGAAATGCCGGATGGATCTCGGCCAACACGCCCAGTTCCTGTAGCCGGGCCAGACAATGCTCGGGGGCAATTTCCTGAAAGAGCGTGTACAATTCGTTGCGTAAACGGCTGCCACTGACCCGCGACAAAAGGCCCACAGAATCACGCAACAACTCCTCCGTCCGTTCTTCGATGTGAAAATCAAACCGTTGTTCCATACGCACGGCCCGAAGAATACGGGTGGGGTCTTCGACAAAGCTCAGATTGTGCAAGACCCGAACAATGCCCTGCGTCAGGTCCTGTTCGCCCCCGTAAAAATCGAGCAGATAACCATACCGGCCCTCATCCAGACAGATGGCCAGCGTGTTGATCGTAAAGTCGCGACGATGCAGGTCCTGGCGAATGGAACTACGCTCGACGCTGGGCAAGGCACTGGGGCTTTCGTAGAATTCCGTACGTGCTGTGACCAGATCGACAAATGGGCGTACCTGCGCATAGCGGGACCCGGCCAACAGCCATTTGGCCGTGCCGAATCGGGTATGGCTGCGCACGCGTCCGCCGTGTAGATCAGCCAGACGTCGCGCCAGGGCAATGGCATCGCCCTCGACGACCAGATCGATGTCGCCGGTCAGGAGTCGCGCGCGAATGCGCTCACGGGCGACCGGCAAAGACGTCTGTGCAGGGGATTGCTGGGCCAGGAGCAGGTCGCGCACAAACCCTCCCACCAGATACAGCGAGTACCCCAATTGCGAAGCCTCGTTTCCAATCTCGCGAATCAGTTCTCGAAGGATGGGTTTGAAAACTTGCTGCAGTTGTGTGGCAATCTGTTCTGCTCTGGGCGTCGGAGGTTGGGACGTCCACAACTTCAGCAAGTCGGTGCGGGTGACGATGCCGACGACCCGCCCTTCCTCGACAACCGGGACCTGGCCGATGCGGAATGCGGTCATGATGTCTTGCAAGCGGTCGACTGAGTCGTGAGGCGATATGGTGATCGGCCCTTTGCGCATGAACTTGCGGGCCGGCGCATCACCCAGCCCGTGATGGAGGGCTTTGTCCACGTCTTGACGCCGGAGCACACCGACGACCGTTCCCCGCTCGAGGACCGGGAATCCTTCGTGTCCCCAACGACGCATCAACGCATCCGCATGACGTATCGTTGCCTCCGGCGTTAGCGTGTGTACCTGCCCATAGGACATGATCTGGGAGACCGTAGCGGCCGGCCGTACGTGTGTGGCCAGCAGAGCCAGTATTTGTTCCCGAAGTTCCTGGAGAGATTGCCCTTCGCGGAAGGCCGCTGCCGCGCGTGGATGTCCTCCCCCTCCCAGATGCCGTGTCACGTGGCCCACGTCAATCGAATCGGTTGTGCTACGCGCCACGATTTGAATGTGGGCGTTCATCTGCACGGCCAGGAAAAGGGCTGCCGGATCGTAGAGATTCCGAATCAGATGGGCCAGCGTGGAAATCTCGCCCACGTATTCGCCGGCCCGCACCAGAGACAGGGCCACCGTGTGCCCGCCCAATGTGTGGAACTCCACGTGGCGCACAAGAAGTTGGAGCAGCGTTCCCTGTTGTGGAGAAAGTGGGTGGTGCAGATACTCGTGAACCAGGTCCAGTCTGCCTCCCTGAACCATAAGCCATGCGGCCGCTTTCAGGTCGTCTGCTGTTGTGCTCGCGTAGGTCAGCGATCCGGTGTCTTCGTAAATCCCCAGCAATAGCAGGGTGGCCTCGATTGGCGAGAGAGAAATCTGCCTTGCCTTCAAGTCCTCGGTCAGCAGAGACGAGCAGGCCCCCGTGGGGCGACCTTGGAATTGCCACTGTTTCGGAAAATCTTGGGCCGGAGCGTGGTGGTCAATGACGTGTACCTCGACATCTGCACGCAGCCCGCGAATGGAGGGAATGGATTGTGTGTCCACGAGGAAAACGCACTCGATGGGGCCCTGTTGCGCCTGTTTCTCTTGGCCAAAGGGCAACTGATCGCCGTAGAGCGAGATAAATGTCTCTACGTTCCGGTTGATCTCCCGGGGCAGGATGGGCGTATATGCGGGGTACAGCTTGGCTGCCCCCACCAGCGAGGCGATCGCATCAAAATCGGCGTGCTCGTGTGTGAGCACTACGCACGGCGCAGAGTTCTCCACTTTCTACATTTTCTTTCTCAAGAGAGAGGTTCGACTTCTAAGGAAGAAGTTCAACTTCTCAGAGAAGTTGAACTTCCTTCTTGCCGTCTAATTGTAACATGGCGTCCGGTTTTTGTAAAACCTCCACATGCGTTGGGTGTATTTCAGTTTGGGGGTGAGAATTGTTTTAACGCAAAGGCGCAGAGGGATGAAAATCGTATAGGGCCCCCCGCCCCTAGCCTCTCCCCCTGCGAGGGGAGGGGAACGAAGGGGATGGTGTGTGGTTTGCCGCGCGGCGAAGCCACGCGGCAAACCACACACCATCTAATTCTCCCCCCTTCTCCCC
>JAADHH010000120.1 GCA_013151955.1 Chloroflexota bacterium | reverse complement strand
CATTCGATGGCTTCTTCGGTGGCATTCGGTGGCAAAAACGGCTCTGATACCAAAAACGCGCTCAAGCGCGTTCCGGGGGAACAGCGATGAACCTGCTTGAGCAGGTTTCCCATGCCAGACATCGAATTCATTCGATGGCCTCGATGGCATTCGATAGAAAAGGAGAAGAAAAATGGGCATTTCCATCAGCTACAGAGGCGACCTGAACGACCCATCCCAAATCGAGAACTTGATCGCAGACATGAAGATGAAGTGTAGACATCTCGAATGGTCTTGCGAGGACGTGGACGACCGCATTCTGGGACAAGCCTACTGCTTCCTCGGCTCTGACGAGACCCCAACAGAGACTCCCGGACTCCGTGAAGGCCATGCCTACATGGAACTCGTGCCCGTTGACGAACGTGTCCGCGGGGTACGCATCCACCCCCCCGGCGCCGAAGCACTCTCCCTAACCTTCAACCGTACCGGTCACCTATGTTGGTACATGGAAATGCCCGGAAAAATAGCCCCAGCCACGTTCGGTTCGGGTGACAAGGCTATCCCCTTCACCACCTTCACAGATGAGCCGGGCTACTATGCCCAATTCGACCGGCCGTGGGTAAAGACCACCGGCGCGATCAAGTCTCACGCCCTGATCGTCGCTCTGTTGCGCTATGTACGGGACCATTATATTCACAACCTGCAAGTACAAGACGATACAGGGTTCTGGGAAACCAACGATGCAGACGAACTCATCCAGGAACACCGCATGATGGGCGCCTTTATCGGGCTTTTCAAAGGAGAGGGCGGAGCCAAGGCGATTGCCGAGATGGTCGGGCTGGAAGACGTGGAGAGTGTGGAACTCATGGACCCCAATATCAAGGTGGAGAAGCCGGAATGGACAAAAGATTGGGGCACCAGCGCCGGAGAGAACTGATCCCTATCAGCCGCATAACCATCGAACACCTGTGGGTGCTGGCCTTGCTGGCTGCCGCGTTCACCCTTGTGTCGGTCCGACCGGTGCCACCGCACGACTTTTGGTGGCACGCCCGCGTTGGCCAACAGATCGTCCAGCAGCGGGCCATCCCGACGGTGGATACGTTCTCGTTCACGGCGCAGGGCCGGCCCATGTTTTACCAAAGCTGGCTGAGCGAGGTGCTGCTCTATGCACTCTTGCGCTTTGGCGGACTTCCCTGGACCATCCTGGCACAAGCCTTGCTTGTCACAGCAACCTATGGCGGATTGTACTGGCTGTGCCGTGATGCGAGCAGGGGGAATTTCCGACTGGCGGTGTTCACCACCCTCTGGGCCTTGTTCGCGGCCTCGAACAACTGGGCGATCCGGCCGCAGAGCTTCTCGTTCTTGCCCTTTCTTCTTTTCCTCTGGGTGCTGCGCCGCCACGCGCGGGGCCTGCGCGCGCCCCTCTGGATTCTCCCGGCCGTGATGGTCCTCTGGGTGAATTTGCACGGTGCATTTATTCTCGGGCCGATCCTAGCCGTGCTCGCCCTGTTGGGCATGGTTTTGGATCGCCTCCGGGTGTCTTCTCGAAAAGTAGGGGCGCACCCTGGCGGTCGCCCTACTACGGGGCAGGCGCAAGGCCGGGGGCAGGCGCAAGGCCAGCCCCTACTCAAACCGCTCGTCGTCGCGACGGCCGCACTCTTTCCGGCCATGCTGATCAACCCGCGCGGCCCGGGCGTGGTGCAGTACGTTGTCAGCCTGTTGACCAACCCTCCCAGCCAGCAATTGATCATGGAATGGCGGCAGCCCGACATCCACGGGTTCCAGGGCCGCCTGTTCTACACGCTGTTGCTGGTCTGCCTGCTCACCTTTGCGAAATCGATTCGTCGCTTGCGCTGGGCCGATTTGCTCCCCTTTCTGGCGTTTGCCTGGATGGGCTTGACCTCCATTCGCTATGTCGTCTGGTTTGGCCTGATTGCAGCTCCGCTCTTGACCGAAACGCTGGCGGTGCCGGGCCGCTTTACGCAAAGTGCGCGTTGGGCAAAGTTCAAGCAGGGACGCTGGGGCAAGATGTTGTTCGAAGGGCAAGAGGGGGGCTATGCGGGATTCACCCTGTTGATCGTGGTGCTGATTCTGCTGGAAGTGGCGATCGCTTTGCCCTGGAACAAGAGTCGCCTGCCCTTGCCGCCGGCCATCGCCAGCCTGACGACGGCCGATACGCCGGTAGCCGCGACGCGCTATTTGCTAGACCACGATGTTCCCGGCCCCCTCTTTCACGACATGGGGTACGGGAGCTATCTGATTTGGGCGGCCTGGCCCCGCGTCCAGGTCTTTGCCGACCCGCGCGTCGAACTCTATCCGCTGGACCAGTGGCTGGACTACGCGGCCATCTCCACCGCGCGCTACGACTACGAAGGCTTGTTAGACGGCTACGGCATCCAATCGCTGATGGTTGACCGCGTTTCGCAGCCCGCGTTGGTTGCCGCTGTCAGTCGCCCAAACAGCGGCTGGAAAATCCTATACGACGACGGACGCACCATGATTCTGGAGCGGTCGCCATGACGGTACGTCGCACGCTGGCCGGCCTGTTCCTGATCAGCCTGCTGGTTCGGCTGCTGACCGCTTTGCCCCTGCGGCAACCCGGCTATTTCGACGCCTATTCCTACGTCAACGTGGCGCGCAATCTCCTGCACGGCCAGGGTCTGGTGGAAAACGTAATCTGGAACTTTCTGGACAATCCTGCCGGCATTCCCCGTCCCAGCCATCTCTACTGGATGCCCCTTTCCACTTTCTTGGCCTACGCGGGAATGCGCCTCTTCGGTGATAGCTATCGGGCAAGTCAGACGTTCTTTGTCTTGCTCTCGTCGCTATTGCCCCCCCTCTCGGCCTGGATCGCCTACCGCGTGTGGCGCAATATCCGCTATGCGTGGATCGCCGGACTGCTGACTCTCTTCAGCGGTTTCTACTTCATCTACTGGGTCACGCCGGAGAACTGGACCCCGTTTGCCCTGGCCGTAGACATTTCGCTCCTGACCCTTTATGCCGGCCTGCATACCGGGCGGGGACGCTACTTCGCTGCCGCCGGTCTGGCCGCCGGATTCGCGCACCTGGCCCGCGCCGACGGCATCCTGCTCCTGCCGGTCGCCCTCCTCGTCATCGCTGCGCAACCCAAAACGCGCAATCCAAAATCTAAAATCCAAAATCTAAAATCAGCGACCATCTTGCTCGGTTTTTACTTTGTGGTCATGACCCCCTGGTTTTACCGGAACTGGCTGGTCGTGGGGACGCCGCTTCCCTCTGCCGGAACGAAGACCATCTTTCTGCGCAGCTATGAAGATTTTTTCAGTTATGGTCTCGACCTGACCTGGGGCAGCTACCTGGCCTGGGGAATCGGCCCGATTGTACGCTCCAAGTTGGATGCCGGCCTGTGGAATCTGATTATTCTGGCGGGGGCTTTGCAATTCTTCCTCGCACCGTTTGCCGTCATCGGGTGGTGGCGGAACCGCCGGCATCCTCTGTGGCGGCCCTTCTTCCTCTACGGAGCGGCGCTCTTCGCGGCGATGGTGCTGGTATTCACGTTCCCCAGCCGGCGCGGCTCCATGCTGCACTCGGCGGCGGCGCTGATTCCCTTCGCCTGTGCGGCTGTGCCGGGCGGCATCGAGTCGGCTGTAGCTTTCATCGCCCGGCGTCGCCATTCCTGGGATGCCGGAGAGGCGCAGCGTTTCTTTGGCTGGGGCTTCGTGGGACTTTCTGTGCTGATCAGCCTCTTCCTCTACGCCCAGGCGATCCACAAACCGTGGCTGGGCGAATCGTTGCTGCCCCCCTGGAACCAGCGTTCACTGGTTTACCAAGACGTCAATGCCTGGCTGCGTACGCACGACCGCGCCGCCGGCCGCCTGATGGTCGTGGATCCGCCGGCGCTGCACTACTTCACCGGTCGGGAGGCCGTGGTCATTCCGAACAACAGCGTGGAGGCTATTCGGAGAGCGGCCCAACGCTATGATGTGGCCTATCTCGTGCTGGAGCATGACCACGTAGTTCCGCTGAATAGCCTGTATCAGGACCCACAGAGCCTGGCCGGGTTCGAGTTACGGGCCCGCTTTCAAGATGCCAAAGAGCAGCCGGTGTATCTATTCCGGCTGAAGGGGGTTGAGCATTGAACACGGCACGCAACACGCAACACGCAACACGCAATACGCAAGATACATTGCCCAAATGGACGTTGTTCGCCGGGATCGCGCTGCTGGCTCTGGCCAGTGTCATCGCCTATTCCGCCGTGATGCGGCTGGCCCTGGGGCGGTGGGGCTTCCCGCTGGACGATGCCTGGATTCACCAGACGTACGCCCGAAACCTGGCCCAACTTGGCCAATGGGCCTTCGTGCCCGGCGTGCCCAGCGCCGGTTCCACAGCCCCCTTGTGGACGATCTTGCTCTCGCTGGCCTATATCTTGCCGGGGAGCTTTTACGTGTGGACATATCTTTTCGGTGCCTTTGGGCTGATGTTGGTGGGCGTTGGGGCCTGGCAGGTCTCCTTCGCCCTTTTTGGGCGACGACGATTGGCCTGGGGGACGGCCCTGTTTTGCACGTTCGAATGGCACCTCGTGTGGGCCGGCGCATCCGGTATGGAGATTACGCTGTTCAGCGGCGTGGCCCTGATTCTGATGGGCCGTTACCTGGGGTGCATACAAGCACAGCTTCGCCAACAGGAACAGACGCCCTCTTTGCGCCCCTTGCAATGGGGCTTGTTGGCCGGCCTGCTCACGCTGATCCGCCCCGAAGGGATGATGCTCGGCGCGCTGGTCGGCGGGCACATGGCCCTGCTCTTGTTCGGAGGGAGATTCGCGCACCGGCGGCGTTCAACGGTGCCGGTTGACGTCTCTGTGAGCGACCTGCTGGTTCTGGCGGCAGGCTTCTTGCTGGTCACCGGGCCCTATGCCTTCTACAACTGGGGACTTGGCGGGACGATCTTTCCCAACACGTTCTACGCCAAACAGTTTGAGTACAGCATATTGCTCTCCACTGTGCCCCTTTGGCGCAGATTGCTCTCGGTGGCGGCTGTGCCGTGGGTGGGGGCACAGGCGTTACTGCTGCCGGGCTTTCTGTATGCTGTTTACGTCCTCCCGGCCGGGGGGAAAAATGTGCAAGTGGAACGCCGGTCGTCGAATTTGCTGCCCCTGGCCTGGGCGGGCTTGACCATCCTGGCCTATGCCGTCCGCTTGCCGGTCACGTATCAGCACGGACGCTACGTGATGCCGGTGATTCCCGTGTTGATTGTGTACGGAGTGGGGGGCACAGCCTATTTGCTCGACAGGGTGGGGATTCCAACGCTGCGCAAGGTTGTGATGATTTCCACCCCGATACTGCTGATCGTTTTTTGGGGGTTGGGGGCCCAGACGTACGCGCAGGATGTCAGCATAATCAATTGCGAGATGGTGACGACAGCGCAATGGGTGGAACAGAACATCCCGCCTCAATCGATGATCGCTGCCCATGATATTGGAGCGATGGGCTACTTTGCCAACCGTCCCCTGATTGACCTGGCCGGCCTGGTTACACCGGAAATCATTCCCATTCTGCGGGATGAACCTGCCCTGCAACGCTGGCTTGAACAACGACATGTCCCATACCTGGTGACATTCGCCGATTGGTATACGACGTTGGGGCACACTGCGGTGTGGCAACCGGTATATCGTGCCTCGTGCCCGCAGGTCGAGGCTTTGGGAAAGGCAGACATGGTGGTTTATCATTACGTGCCGGCGGCGGGGCAATAGACTGCTGTGCTGGGTGCGACGGAATGGGGATTCCAGGGCTTAGAAGTTCAACTTCTCCGAGAGTTGAACTCCTAAGCATCTCAGCGTCTCTGCGGTGAAACCCTTACCCTGTCCCCAGAATTGAAATGCACCCGGCCACAGATGCCAGATTGACAACCTGTAAGTTCTGTGGTAAACTTTATTTGGACTTATCTAATTAATAATTCATTATTATCTGTGGAGTACCGGCAAACCTGTAGAATATTACCTGGAACTTATCTGAGTGAATTGCCTTCATAACCCGTACAATCTTCAGACCACATTATGGTGGTGAGAGCTAGGCTTTCGAGCGACATGTTGCAACAGGTTGAAAGCCACTTGCTAGCCAGATAACGAAACGTTTTTGGCCCCCTAGATGGGGTGCCCAGGTGGGTTCTAGTCGGAGTGTGCTTCAGGTACACTCCGTTTTTTGTTCAACAGTGCCTTGCCGGTAGGAAGGATGATCCTGATGAGCATCGAATTCTTCTTACGACTGGTTGGCATGATTGTTTTTGGGGCTATAGGTTGGTGGGGGGGGGCCGAGTTGGCCTCGTACCAGGGGGGCGAGAGCATACGCTACATCCTTGTCCTCGCCCTCTCAGGTGGCGCGATGGGCCTGTTGATCATGCCCTGGCTGTCTGTCAAACCGTACGAATGGTTGCGCAGCAAGATACGGCAACTGCCCGCCCAACAACTTCTGTGGGGAACGATTGGCCTGGCAATCGGCCTGATCATTGCTTCGCTGCTGGCCCTGCCCCTTTCTCTTCTTCCTTCGCCGTTTGGGAAGGTTTTCCCCCTCATCGCAGCGTTTGTTTTTGGCTACCTGGGCGTAGTCACCATGGTGACGCGGGAGATGGATCTATTCAACGCCTTCCGCAGCCGAATCTCTCGGGACAATGCCACCAGCGCAAGCAGCGGTGCTGTCCTCCTGGACACGAGCGTAATCATAGATGGCCGCATTGATGATATTAGTAGTACCGGATTTATTGAACGAACTATGCTCGTCCCACGGTTTGTCCTGGCCGAACTCCAGCACATTGCCGATTCCTCCGATAGCTTGCGCCGCAACCGGGGGCGTAGGGGCTTGGAGGTGCTCAACCGCTTGCAGAAGAACCCCGCCGTATCGGTGCAGATCACCGATATGGACGTCGAAGGTATATCCGAGGTAGACAGCAAACTGGTTGCCCTGGCCAAGGAACTGCCGGCTGCGGTCATGACCAATGACTATAATCTCAATCGGGTGGCGGAGTTGCAGGGCGTGCGGGTACTGAACATCAACGAGCTGGCCAACGCCGTGAAAACCGTCGTTTTACCCGGAGAATTGATGACCGTGGAAATTATCCAGGAGGGCAAGGAGCTCGGCCAGGGCGTTGGATATCTGGATGATGGAACGATGGTTGTGGTCGAGGATGGCCGAAAACACATTGGCAGCTTCCTGACGGTGAACGTCACACGCGTCCTGCAAACCGTTGCCGGACGAATGATCTTTGCCCAACTGGCCGAAGAGCAGGGCGAGCGATCCCGCTCGATGCGGAGACACGCCAGCAGCGGTTGACCATTCTATGCACACAGACACGGTTGACGGAGAAAACAGAAAGTTGGTCACAAACGGGTCGTCTCTCCTGGCCCGTGCGTACATGCTCCGCAACCTGATCGACAGGAGGATACCCTAAATGGCTTTACGTGTCTATAATACATTGACCCGAAAGAAGGAACGCTTTGTGCCCCGGGAAAAAGGCCGGGTATTCTTTTATGTCTGCGGCCCCACAGTCTACGACAGCGCGCACATTGGGCACGGAATGTCCTATGTCGCCTTCGATGCCATCCGGCGTTACCTGGAGTATCGAGGATACCATGTGCGACACGTGCAAAACTTTACCGATGTCGAGGACAAGATCATCCGGCGGGCTGCGGAACAGGGCATGCCCTGGCGAGAACTTACGGCCAAATACATCCACGAGTTCCTTGCGGAGATGGATGAACTGAACGTTCAGCGTGCGCACCTCTATCCCTTTGCCAGCCAGGAAATCGACCACATTGTTCGCCTGATCCAGGGCCTGATCGAGAAAGGAAATGCGTATCCCCTGGACGGTGACGTCTATTTTCGGGTGAAAAGTGATGCTCGTTATGGCCAACTTTCTCACCGCAACTTGGAGGATATGCAGGCCGGCGCTCGCGTGGAAATCGATGAACGCAAGGAACACCCCATGGACTTTGCCTTATGGAAAAGCGCGAAACAGGGCGAGCCCTCCTGGGATAGTCCTTGGGGGCCGGGACGACCGGGTTGGCACATCGAATGTTCGGCCATGAGCCTGCGCTATCTTGGCGAGCAGATCGATATTCATGGAGGAGGACGGGACCTGATCTTTCCGCATCATGAAAACGAGATTGCTCAATCGGAATGCTTTACGACACAGCACCCCTTTGTCAAGTACTGGTTGCACAACGGCCTGCTCCAGCTTGGGGGCGAGAAGATGTCCAAGTCTACCGGCAACCTGATCACCCTGCGCGAAGTCCTGGACACGTATGGGGCCGACGCTTTTCGATTCTTTGTGCTGTCGTCGCACTACCGCCGGCCGCTCACCTTCACCGAGGATAGTTTGCAGGCCGCAACCAAGGGGGCCGAAAGATTGCGCTCTGCCATGCGGCCGGCACGCCTGGATTACGACCCCGATGTGGACGCAACCCTGCTGTTGCAACAGATGGAAACCACCCAAAGCCAATTCGAAGAGGCTATGGATGACGACTTCAATACGGCGCAAGCGTTGGCCACGCTCTTCGACTTGGTTCGGGCGATCAACCAGGCTCGCGACGATGGGCTGGGCGGCGAAGCATTCCTCCAGGCGCAGGGTACGGTACTGGCCCTGAGTCGCGTGTTGGGCTTCCGCCTGGCTCCCCGCCCTGCACAAAGCTCGCTAGGAGCCTCACCTTTCATCGAAATTCTGGTCAAACTCCGCCGGGAATTGCGGGACAACAAGCAATGGGCCTTGGCCGATCAAGTGCGCGACGCATTGGCCGGGCAGGGTGTAACGCTGGAGGATTCCCCCGAGGGAACATCATGGCACACGAAATAGCGCCCTTCCTGTACGGGCGATGGCCTGTCCTCGAAGCGTTGCGCGCGGGCGTGCCCATGCGAAAAATTGTGTTGGCCGAAGGCGTTGTACGCTCCAAGGGCTCTATTGCCGAACTCTGCACCCAGGCAGAAGCACAAGGCGTGACCGTACAGGTTGTGCCACGTACCGAGTTGGATCGGGCGGTGGCGGCAAATCACCAGGGCGTGATCGCCGAAATTGCGCCCTATCAATATGCGTCCCTGGAAACGCTTGTGGGCGACCTGCACACGGAAGCAGACCCGCCGCCCCTGCTGCTGATGCTGGATTGCCTGCAGGACATACAGAATTTCGGCAGCTTGTTGCGCACGGCAGAGGCGGTGGGCGTGGACGGTGTGATCATCCCCAAACGACGTTCGGCTTCCGTCACGCCGGCCCTATACAAAACCTCCGCCGGAGCGGTACAGTATCTCAAGATTGCGCGCGTATCGAACTTGACGCGAACGATGACCTTCCTGAAAGAAGGGGGCTTTTGGATTGCCGGCCTGGACGCAGAAGGTGAAACCGAATATGGCCGGGTGAATCTGCGCGGCCCCCTGGCGATTGTGGTGGGAGCGGAAAGCCAAGGCTTGAGCCGCCTGGTGCGCGAGCAGTGTGACCTGCGTGTGAGATTGCCCCTGCGCGGTCGAGTGGCCTCCCTGAATGCTGCCGTCGCGGGCTCGGTGATCCTCTACGAGGTGTGGCGACAAAGGCAAGGAACTTGACAAGCAGGGCAATTATGGTATACTCCCCCTGCTCTGCTTGCCGAACAAAAGTGGGGGCTGGTTTCTGGTGATGCCCAAAATCTTCCCGGTGGTGTAACCGGCGGGAGGCGAAGCGCTGCGGTTTTCGTAGAAGCCGGACACGGGCAGTATTTTGACGCAAAGCGTGAAATGCGTTATAATAGAAGCTGCCGGGCTGTGCCGACGTAGCTCAATAGGCAGAGCATCCGCCTTGTAAGCGGATGGTTGTCGGTTCGAGTCCGACCGTCGGCTTAACGACGTGTGGCACGTTACAACGGTTGAACGGATAACGCGCGAACAAATCTGGGCAGGTACCCAAGTGGCCAAAGGGGACTGGCTGTAAACCAGTTGGCTCTGCCTTCGGAGGTTCGAATCCTTCCCTGCCCACTCTTGGCGCATCGCGGCTACTTGCCGTGCGCCATCTGCGAAGCGCGGCAATGCCCACGTAGCTCAGACGGTAGAGCACCTTCTTGGTAAGGAGGCGGTCAGCGGTTCAAGTCCGCTCGTGGGCTTTTCTCACCAGGCTGGGAAAGGCATACACTTGTGTGCAACCAAAAGAGGCCGGGGGCCTTGCTCCCGGCTTAGTTGTGGAAGGCAAGTAGCGGCGGGCACACGTTTTCATTTCTTAGGAGGTAACGAACATGGCGAAAGAGAAGTTTGTGCGTGACAAGCCACACGCGAATGTGGGGACGATCGGGCACGTAGATCACGGGAAGACGACGCTGACGG
>JAADHH010000051.1 GCA_013151955.1 Chloroflexota bacterium | reverse complement strand
GGCGCTTAGGGCGTCAACATCGACAAAAAGTTGTCTATGTTTCTGTAGGACACAGATTCTCACAGAAAAACAGAGATAAAACTTTCAGAAAAATCTGTGTGCGAAGCCTGTGTAAATCTGTGTCCCCTGCCCTTTTGTCAACTGTCCCGTCAGGGGCCACATTTTCTGAGCGAAGTCTCGGACAATGCATAGAATCCTTACCCTGCCCCCAGAATTGAAATACACCCGCGACAACGGGCAGGTTGCCAGAAAACATTTTTTGGAGTATAATTGAAGAAAGCCTCAGGTCTTACTATTGCGAACCTCATCCCTTAAATGCTTTCCTCAATGGAGGATTCATTGTTACGCCACAAGATTCTCATTGTCGCAAGCCGAAAATCTATCGGAGACTCTTTACAAAAAATCTTGAAACGCAACCGTTTTGCGGTTCTATTCGAGTCGGATATCAAACGGGCGTCCCAGTCTGTACGGGAACATGACCCCGATTTGATTATCCTCGATATGGTCTCGCCAAAATGGTCTGGATGGGACGTAGCCCGCCGGTTGCGCCGGGTCACTGAAGCGCCGATTGTGGCTGTAGGGAACGTAGACTCTCTTTCGACGGAGGGGAACGAGATAGATGCCCAGTTGGAAACACCGGTGACTTCTCGAAAGTTGCTCAAGCAAGTACGAACATTATTGGCACGTCCCAGATATCTGTATTCCGACGTGCTGACGCTCGATCTCAAGCGGCGTGAGGTTTGGGTAGGGGGTAGCAAACATCAAATGACGCCCAAGGAGTTTGCTCTCCTCAAAGCATTGATGAGTAACGCCGGCACTGTGCTCAGTCGCAAAACGATTATGCGAACCGTGTGGAACACCGACTTTCTGGCGGATACGCGCACTTTGGATGTTCATATCCGCTGGATTCGCGAGAAAATTGAGGAGTACCCCGGGAAGCCAAGCCTGGTTCGTACGGTACGCGGTGTGGGGTACTTGTTTGTACCGACAGAAGTATCTTCCTCGAACACGCCACCGGAGCCTCTCATCGAGGAGGTCGCCCGGTAAAGTTTTGCGCGATGAACTCGCAGGTCGGGTTTGTCCTGCGCGCAGCGAAGGGCCTCGATCTTCGCTAACGATGGTTCTCCGAAGGGGCAGGTTTGAAATCCGCCCCTCCGGGCATCACTTCAATACATAGTTGGCAGGGCACTAACGCCGGATGAGCGGTAAGTACAACACGTACTGCACGGTCGGCGTGCTGGTTGGCGTAGGGGTCGGCGTGACCGGCACGCCAGAGGCGCTGTAGATGTCCCAGCTTGTGTTGCCGGACTGCGCCCAAACGGCGTAGAGGGGGTTGGATGCGCTCGCCAAAATCATTACATCGCCAAGGCCGGCGCTGTGGGCGGTGAGCGTTATGGGAGCAGTCCATCCTGGGTTGCCCGCCGGCCAGTCGCTGTATTCAATCGCCGTTGCCGGGTTGCCCTCTGCCCAGGCCAAGTGGAGCCCGCCGGCGCCATCCCGATCCAACGAGGGTAGCACCGACGCCACGTTGGCAGACGCAGAAACGCTCTGGGGCACAGACCAATTCCCCGGCTGCCCGCTGGTAAAGTAGATCTCTGATCCACTGGCCAGGTCTTCCTCCCACGTCACGGAGGCAATGCCGCCTGCTTCTGCCACCACATCTGCGAAAGCAGAATTTATCGTGGAGCTTCCGGACAAATTTTCGGCCAGGCTCCACGTGCTCCCATCCCCCCGGGTATAGAGGATTTCGAGTTTGCCCGTTGTGCCATCCCGATCCTGCCAGGCAATGTGCAACGTGCCGGAAGGGTCCACGGCCAATGCCGGGGCACTCCCCGCAACCGGCACCCCGTTGATCAGAATTGCACCCCCCGACCAGTTGGACCCATCGGCGGAACTGGCCAGGTACAGATGGTTGCTCCCGGCACTGTTATCCGCCCACACGACGTAGATCTTTCCGTCCGGTCCGATGGCCGCATCGGGGGCAAAAGAGCCGCCACTTGTTTGCGAGACATTCTTGGGCAATGACCAATTGCTCCCCTGCCACTGGATGATATAAATCTCTCGATTGCCAGAGATTTCGTTTTCGAATATGATATAGGGCACGGTATCGGAGACAACGACCACCGGCGCTTCGCCATTTGCGGCCAGCACCGGACCGCTCCACCCGACCCCGCCGTTGACGCTGGAATAAATGTCCGTGCCCTCTTCCCACGCGACGTACCGCGTTCCGCCCGTCGTTTGCCCGATTGACGGGGCGCGAGAATCGGGCGTGGTGACGGCGACCGGGGTGGGCGACGACCAAACCGTTTCCGCCGGAGCGGAAGGCGATGCCAGAGCGCCCGTCTGCCACAAAATCAGAGACGCAAATAGAATACACGAAGAGACGACAGCGATCAAAACTCTTCCTCGTTTTCGAACGCGTGCCGTCCGGTTGGATTCGCGGCAAGAAGTCCTCATCACGAAATTTCCTCCAATATCAATCTACACAACTATTCAGCCAGGCTCCCCAGACATAAGTGCGGGGATCGCACGTGAAACTTCTTTGTGCGATCCCCGCGCTGAGGTTCTTCATACAGTGTACAACGATGCGTATAGGTTATCGCCTTACCTTGACCCGCGTTGCCAGAAGGGTGTTATCTGGCTGCCTTTGGGCATGAACCTGGACAAAGGCACCGACCTGCGCTATCCCGTGACTTTCATCGACGATGGTGCTGCTGTCCACTGTGAAGGTAACGTTCATCGTCAACGTACCGTGCAAGGCGCTGATCGTCCACTCTCCAATGAAGCCGCTGTCGGGCATACTAACAACGGTGCCCCGCAACTCGACCTCTCGTGGCCCAAGGCCGTCACCCTCTTTCACTTCGATCTTTCGCGCCAAAACCGTACGGCCCGCACCGATCTGGTGGATGCCTTTCACTTCGGCTATCTTGCCCACTTCCGGTGTGCCTTCGATCACCGTTTGGCTGTCGATGAGGACGGTTACGCCGCTGACATTCCACTCCGTATCGGAGAAGCTTTGTATGCGTCCCTTGAACTCGACGTAGCGATCATGATGGTCGCTGGGGTCTTCGACCTTTATGCGTGTGGCCAACAGTGTGCGATCCGGCAATACTTGGGCATGGACTTCAGCGATTCGTCCCACCTCGGGCGTCCCGATGATCTCGGTAGTGGTCGTGATGGTGACCGTCATGCCGCGCACAACCCAGAAGTCCGCCTCGATTTGTTCGATAACTCCCTTGAATTCGACGGTAGGCTCCGGATGGGTGTTGCGTACCTCGATCTTCGTGGCCAGCAAATCTCCTGTACTCTGGCGGGTTGCTTTGACTTCGGCCCATGCGCCCACTTCCGGCGTGCCTTCAATCCGCGTGTCGGCATTTACGGTCACCGAGATGCCGGCTACAACCCAAGTTCCGATGAAGTCCGTCGTGTCGGGAAGCGACTCGATGGGACCTCGGAATTCCACATTGCCGTGGTGCCGGTCGCCCCCTTCAACGTGAATCAATTGCGCGAGGAGGCTACCGTCGTTCTGCGTTTCGCCTTTCACCTCTACGTGGTCGCCAACCTGTAGGTCGGCAAAGGTGAGCTGCATATCTTCAGCTCCCAGCACGTTTGCATCGTCATGCTTCTTGCCAAAGATTTGCGTATCGGTCGTCACCTCCACCGAGGTGACCACATCGCCTAGAGAGACGATCATGGTACCCGCATGGTCTGGATCGGCGTCCGACGGTGTAAGCTCGGAAATCCACCCGTGAACCTCCGCTCGGTGGTGGCCATGGCCGGGTGTTTCGGTCGGTTCCGGTGTGCGTGTGGGATCTGGCGTTTCGCTCGGCTCCGGCGTGCCCATCCTCTGGACACGAATCCGTTGGGCCAAGACACTACCGTCGACTTGTACGACCCCTTTCACTTCCACGTGATTGTCCACTTGTAAATCCGCAAAGGTGAGTATGGTGTCGTCCGGCCCTTCGATCTTCGTGTCGGTCGTAACGTGAACCTGCGCCATAGGGGCGGGTGCGTTGGCCAACGGGGCCACCATCGCCACTCCCGCGTGCTGCGGGTCTGCGTCCGACGGTATGAGCTCATGTATCATTCCCCTGAATTCCACACGGGGGCCCGGCCCCGGCGTTTCTGAGGGGTCGGGGGTCATGCTCGGCTCCGGCGTTTCCGAGGGGTCAGGGGTCATGCTCGGTTCCGGCGTTTCCGAGGGGTCAGGGGTCATGCTCGGTTCCGGCGTCTCCGAGGGTTCCATGGTCGGGCTGGGAGGGGGATCCCCGGACACGAACGATACAACACACCCTTCTGCAAACCTGGCTCCAAACGTGTAGAAGCCTTCATGTGCCGAATCTGCAAAACGGAATTTCAACTCTTCCTGCTCTCCCGCTTGAATCGTACGTGCGTGCAGTTCGCCCCGGTTGGGTGCAAGGTGACTGGCGGGAGGACTCTGGTTGCCTTCCCAAATCGTACCGCGTAGCGTAACCTTGTGCAAGTTTCCGTTTCTGGCCGGCCAGACGATCCCAAAATCACTGATTGTCGCATCAACATGGCCTGCGTTCTCTAGCTCAAACACAACCTCGTGGCCGGAAACCTCGAATGATTTTACATTAACCTTACACATCAGCGACGGCTGTGGTTGTGGCGCGCTCCCGCTATTCGCCGGCGCAGCAAAAACTGGCAATAGCATGGTACTGGTAAGGAACAACGCAACAAGCACAGCGGCCAAGTGAAATCGTTTCATTTTTACCTCCTAGGCTAGTTCTCTATCCAACGTCTATTTCCTGGTTTTGTGCAATTGGGAGAGATGCAAATCGACTGGATTTGGCATCTTCAAAGAGTAATACGCGCTACAAAGAAAAAGGGTACGGGTATGCTATCATTATACATGAAACTCACGGCACGACAATAGGACAATGTCCCTATCGCGCAGCGCTTGGCCCAATGCAATCATTTGGTTGGGCGACGAAACGGGCATCCGGCGAAGGAATGGTGTAGCCGGGGGGGAGCGATACTGGCCATTATTTTCAAAGCAGTGCCCATGAGCGACTGCTCGTCACCAAGGATGAAAATGGCGGGACGTGAAACGTGAAGACGTGAAACGTATTGCGTCTTACGCATCACGTTTTACCTGACACGTGACACATGACACATGACACTTATTTTCATACCCAAAAAGAAGAGGCGTTGCAACCAACGCCTCTACCAGGAAACAATTAGGATAGGAATAGCTTCGAGCTATTTGTTACCCGCCCCCGCCGCGCTCGAATCAATCACCAGGGTGCGAAAGCACCCGGAAAAACAAGACGGATAACAAGTATGCTTTGAAACTCGTAGATTCCTACTCGCTCGCGGCGGCCAGAGCCTGATTGTAGTAGCGAACGAGACGAGACTTCCGCCGGGCGGCATTCTTCTTGTGGATAATCCCTTTTTGCGCAGCCTTATCCAAAGCACGTGTAGCTCGACGTACAGCGACGTCTGCATCTTCCCATGCTTCGTCCTGGATGATTTCGCGAGCTTTCTTCAAATACGTGCGGGTGGAAACCAGATAAACTCGATTCCGAATGCGTCGCCGCTCTGACGATCGGACCCGTTTTTTTGCTGATGCGGTGTTTGCCACAAAAACCTCCTTACCAAGATAACTCAATCGTGCGGCCTATATGATACCGCATTTTTCTCATTTTGTCCAATTCGCGCGGTAGCCCCACCCATGGTATAATCTACCGCCCAACAGAATCAACCGAGCGAAAAGAGGGGAGGACACTGGCATGATTGCACGCAAGAAGCGAACGATCTTGTCCCTGGCCACAGGGACATTCCTGGGAGCCTTGTTTCTGGCCCTTGTACTTTTGCTCTCCCCATCGCCTGTTGCCCGCAGCGAGGGAGACGTTCTCGCCCATCTGCGTTTCACGTCGCACGCGCAAGTGGCCGCGTGGGTTGCCCAGGGCGTAGACGTGTGGGAAGTGCGCGACGGCTACGCCCTGGCCCATCTCTCGCCGCCCCAAACTGCCCGGCTGCGCAATGCCGGTAACATCATCGCCGAACAGCCGCTCCCTGCCGGCTATGCAAGCTATCCGGAATGTTACCGCACTTTCAGCGACACGGTCGCCTTTTTGCAAACCCTTTCCGATACGTATCCCTCCCTGGTCACGCTCTACGACCTCGGCGATAGCTGGGAGAAAACGCAGGGATGGGCAAATCGCGACCTCTGGGCTGTGCGAATCACCAACGCCGCCATTCCCGGCCCCAAACCGAGCATTTTCGTCGCCTCCGAACACCATGCGCGGGAACTCATCACCCCCGAAGTAGCCATGCGCCTGGCCAGCCTGCTCACCGAAGGGTTTGGTTCGGACCCCCAAGCAACCTGGCTCCTCAACGAACGGGAAATCTGGCTCGTGCCCATGACCAATCCGGACGGGCACGTGCAAGCAGAACACCACGAAGACTGGCGCAAGAATACGAACACCAGCGACGATACCTGCCCCGGCCACAGCTCGCCCAATTCCTTCGGTGTAGACCTGAATCGCAACTACGGCTACGGCTGGGGAGGGATAGGCAGCAGCACAGACCCCTGCAACGAAACCTATCGCGGAGCCGCCGCCTTCTCCGAGCCGGAAACGCAAGCCATACGCGACTTCGTGACCGCAAAACACCCTAACATACTGCTCAGCTTGCACAGCTACAGCGATCTCATCCTCTATCCCTGGAACTCTACCCTCACTGCCCCACCGGACGAAGACGGCCTGCGTGCCCTGGCCAGCCGCATGGCGCGTTACAACGGCTATGCCTACGGCCAACCGGCCCGCTTGCTCTACCCGGTCACCGGTGACACGACAGATTGGGCGTATGGCACGCTGGGCATTCCCAGCTACACCATTGAAATTGGCGGATGGGACGATGGCTACTTCTGGCCCGCTTGCACCCGTGTGACTCCGCTGTGGGAAGAGGTGCGCCCTTCTTTGCTCTACGCGGCCGCTGTGGCCGATTCACCTTACGACCGGGCACACGGCCCCGATGTCTCCAACATCCAGGTTGTCTCCAGCACATTGGCCGGCACCCTGGGCAACATGGAAAGCCTCACGGTGACCGCACAAATATATGACCCGGACGGAGGCGCTGCGCAGGTCGCCGCGGCCGAAGTCTCCTTGGACCGCCTGGCCCCGGCCGGCACCGGCCAGCCCCTCGCGGCAATGGATGGCCACTTCGACCAGGCTGGCGAGTTCGTTGGCGGAAATCTGTCCCTCCCCTCTGCCCTCCAGGCCCCGCGCCTCCTCTTTGTTCGTGGCCAGGACCAAGAAGGACACTGGGGCCCTCCTTCCGCAGTTTGGGTTTACCCGGCCAGCAAGGGCTATCTTTCTTACATTCCCTTCGTTGCGCTCTCTGCTCCATAGCCATTTTGCTCCGCAAGAAATCGGTGGACACGGACGCAAAACTTTGACAGTGTCCACGCTGTATGCTATACTCACGCATAGCGTCGAGGGGACACTCGTCCCTCGATACTGCTTGCACGCGCACTTCATCAGACGGGAAGGAGCATAGCGGTGGCAACGACTACATCATCCACAATTGCCGTCATCGGAGGGACCGGCCAGGAGGGTAGGGGGCTGGCCCTGCGCTGGGCTGCGGCCGGATATCCGGTGCTCATCGGCTCCCGCAAACGCGAAAAGGCCGAACGCAAGGCCGCCGAACTGAATGAGCAATTGGCCGGTCACAACCCACACCCCATCCGTGGCCTATCGAATGGCGAGGCCGCCGCCGCAGCGGACATCATCTCCCTCGTTGTCCCTTATGCAGCCCAGCAAAACATCCTGTCCGACATCCGCGAAGGTGCACAGGGCAAAACGATACTCACTTCCGTTGTCCCGCTTGATCCGGCAAACCCGAAGTGCCTCCTTGCACCTCCCGACGGTTCCGCGGCCGCTGAAGCACAACGCCTTTTGGGGCCGGACGTTGCGGTCGTCACCGCTTTTCAGAATGTGGGCGCGCATGCGCTGCAAGCCTGGGACCGGCCGGTGGACTGCGACATCTTCGTTTGCGGCGACGACCGCGACGCGAAACGCACAGCCATGGACTTGGTACGACACCTTGGCCTGCGCCCCTTGGATGCCGGCCCCCTGGTGAACGCCGTTGCCGTGGAGGGGCTAACCCCCATTCTCATCGGCCTGAACATCCGCCACCGTGCGCGAGGAGCCGGCATACGCGTCACGGGCCTGCCATGACCGCACCGCAGCTCACACTCATTGCGATTCCCGGCATACCCCTCATCCAACCCGGCGACGACCTGGCCGCAATTATTTTGCAACGTCTGACAGATGCCAACTTGAATCTTCACCACGGCGATGTGTTGGTGGTTGCCCAAAAGATCGTATCGAAGGCCGAAGGCCGCCTTCTCCCCCTCGATTCGGTGCAACCTTCGAACCGCTCCCTCTCGCTGGCGGCAGAGACCGGCAAAGACCCCAAACTCGTCGAGGTCATCTTGCGCGATAGTCGCGAGGTGGTACGCCACCGTCGCGGTGTGCTGATCGTCGAGCAGCGCAATGGCTTTGTCTGCGCCAACGCCGGCGTGGACCACAGCAACGTCCCCGCGCGTGACGGCAGACCGCAAGTCGCCCTTCTGCCCGCCGACGCGGACGCCTCGGCGGCCCGGTTGCGGGCGCAGCTTCGCGATGCCACCGGCAAAGATGTGGCTGTGATCATCAACGACAGCCACGGCCGGCCGTTCCGTCTGGGCACGTGCGGCGTGGCCATCGGCGTGGCCGGTATGGCCCCCCTCTCCGACCGGCGCGGCACGCCCGACCTCTTCGGCCAGCCCCTGCGCATTACCACGGTCGGCACAGCCGACGAGCTCGCCGCCGCCGCGTCGGCGTTGATGGGGCAGGGCGCAGAGGGACAGCCGGTGGTGCTCATCCGCGGCGCTGCGTTCGATCCTGCCCCCGGCACCGTCCGCGACCTGCTCCGCCCCCGCGAAGCAGACCTCTTTCGGGAACCGGTGCCCCCGTCAGCAGTGACCAACTTGCTCTACCGCCGCCAATCCGTACGACACTACGCGCACCGGCCGGTAGACCGCAACACCCTGGAAGAGCTGATCGCTGCTGCCTGTGCCGCCCCCTCCGCGCACAATCGCCAGCATTGGCGATTCGCCGTGGTGACCAAGCAGGCCGTGAAAGCGCGCCTGGCCCGGGCGATGGGCGAATCGTTCCGGCAGGACATGCGCCGCGAGGGCCTGCCCCTGCACGAAATCGAGACCCGCGCCGGCCGGTCCTACCATCGCCTGGTCGATTCGCCGGCCCTGATCCTCGCCGGATACAGCACATCCGACGCAGGTTCGCCGGTCGCCGGGGGGCAGCAGCCTCTCAACGCGGCACCTCCATCCAAAATCGAAGAGACGATGGCCATACAAAGCGTGGCCGCCGCCATCGAGAATCTGCTCCTGGCGGCGACGGCGTTCGGGCTGGGCGCGTGTTGGGTGTGCTGGCCCCTTTTCTGCCCCGACGTTGTCCGGGAGGCATTGCGGCTGCCGGCCGACTTCCAGGCCCAGGCGCTGATCACCGTCGGGTATCCTGCGGAAGCGCCGCCGCGAAGAGAGCGATTCCCCCTCGAAACCCGCGCGTTCTGGTTCCTGGAGGAGGGGGCGTGAAACAGGTCGTCGCTCTGGCCGGGGGCGTGGGGGGGGCGAAGCTGGTGCTCGGCCTGGCCCAACAGCTTCCGGCCCATGCGCTCACGGTGATCGTCAACACGGGAGACGATTTCGTCCACCACGGCCTGCACATCTCGCCCGACCTGGACACGGTGATGTACACCCTGGCCGGAATCGTCAACCCCGAAACGGGATGGGGGTTGGCCGGAGATACCTTTCAGGCGTTGGACATGCTGGCCCGGTACGACGAGGAGCCGTGGTTTCGCCTGGGTGACCGCGACCTGGCGACGCACCTCCTGCGCACCGAAATGCTTCGTCGGGGCGACACCCTGACCGCGGTGACCGGACGACTGTGCCGCTCCCTGGGCGTGGGCCCTACGCTGCTGCCCATGAGCGACGCTCGCGTTGCGACTTTGTTGGAGACGGATGAGGGCTGTCTGGACTTTCAGGTCTATTTCGTCCACCGGCGATGGCAGCCGGTCGTCCGCAGAATCATCTTCGAGGGCCTTGCGGACGCCCGCCCAACAGATTCTGTGTTGGCGGCGGTACATGAGGCGGAAGCGATCATCCTCTGCCCGTCCAATCCCTACGTCAGCCTGGACCCGATTCTCGCTCTGCCGGGGTTGCGGTCCGCAGTGCGTGAGTCGCGTGCGGTCAAAGTGGGGGTCAGCGGGATCATCGGCGGGGAGGCGGTCAAAGGGCCGGCCGCCAAGATGATGCGCGAGTTGGGCCGGTCGCCCG
>JAADHH010000165.1:53963-94831 GCA_013151955.1 Chloroflexota bacterium | reverse complement strand
CCGACCCGGAGATGCTGAAGAAGGGCACCTCGGCCTCTCCGGCCACCGCGCGGGCCATCAGCGTCTTGCCGGTACCCGGCGGGCCGACCATTAAGACTCCCTTGGGAATACGCGCCCCCAGCGCCACGAACTTCTCCGGCTCCTTCAGGAATTCGACCACCTCCAGGAGTTCTTCTTTTGCCTCCTCTACGCCGGCCACATCCTGGAAGGTGACGGTCGGCTTGTCGCCGGTAAAGACGCGCGCGCGACTCTTGCCGAAGGACATTGCCTGGTTGTTGGAACCTTGCGCCTGCCGGAGCATGAAGAAGAGCAGTCCGCCAAAGATTACGAGGGGCAAAATGGTTCCCAGGATCGTCATCCATCCTCCCCATTGAGGGGGCGGTTTAATCTCAATGTCAATCGCCTGCAATTCCTTCTGATCAACACCTAACTCTGTGAGGGTCTTTATTATGCTAACGTCTTGCTCTTTTTGAGAAGTAAACTGATCATCTTTTACTGTGGTAATCGCCAACTCATCTCCATCCACCGTGATCTTTTTGATTTGCCCTTCTTTGACTTTTGTCGCTACCTGATCGATGGAGATCGTGTCTGTGTGTTCGGAGGGCGCGAAGACGTTGTAAAGGAGTGCAGCCGCCGCCACCAAAATCAGAAAATATACAAAACCATTTTTCATCCAACCGTTATTCACGTTCACAAAGTACCTCCGCAAGCTTGCTTGCCGTTATTCGGACAAGGTGCTTACATTATAGCAGAAAAGGAAACAAAAGGGAAGTATACATAGAAGTTCGACTTCTGCAGAAGTCGAACTTCTATGGAAAGTCGTCAAACCGGAGCAAAGCCACGCATTCGATGTGATACGTTTGTGGGAACATGTCCAGCGGCTGTACTTCGAGCAGCCGGAAGGGGCCTTCGAGCAGCCGGCGCAAGTCGCGGGCCAGGGTCGCCGGGTCGCAGGAAACGTAGACGATGCGCGCCGGCGACAGTCGCGCGAGGGCGGCGAGCACGTCCGGCGTACACCCGCCACGCGGCGGGTCGAGCACCACAATGTCCACCGGCTCGGCCCAGTCGGCGAGCGCTTCTTCCACGGGGCCTTCGAGCAGGGTGACGTTTTCCTGGCCCGCTGCATTCTCCAGGGCGTCGGCGACGGCGTGCGGGTTTTCTTCCACCAGATAGGCCCGCCCGGCCAACGGAGCCAGGGTCAGCCCGAACAGTCCCACGCCGGCGTACAGGTCCAGCAACGTTTCGGTGTCACGCGGCGCGGCAAAGTCGCGCACCACTTGCACGAGTCGTTCGGCCATGTCTCTGTTCACCTGGAAGAAGCTGGGGGCGGAGATGCGCCAAAACCGGCCGGCTACGGCCTCCGCAATCCAGGGGTTCCCCACCAGCGTGACCGGCGTCCCGTCGGAAAGCAAGAAGTTCACCGAGAGGGGCAGGTCAACGGCGATCTCGGGGGGTTCGTCCTCCAGCGTTTCGAGGAGGGCCATTTGGTCGCCGGTGGCCACGCCGGCACGCAACGTCAAGCGCGCCAGGTCGGCGAAATCGAGGTCGAGTTGCTCGAACAGCTCGGCCAGCAGCGGGTGCATGATCGGGCAGGTGCGGATGGCGATGACGCCAGCGCTGCTCGCTCGCACGAAGCCCAACGTCCCCTCGCCAGTTGGTCGGAGCTGTACCTGGTTGCGATAGCCCCACGGCATTGGCGACGGCATGACCGCACGGACCGGCGGGTCGACAATTTTGCCGATGCGCGCCAGTTGGTCGCAGACGACCTCGCGCTTGTAGGTCAGTTGCGCGGGGTAGGCGATGTGCTGCCACTGGCAGCCGCCACAGCCGGCCGGGCCAAAGTGCGGGCACGGTGGGTCAGCGACACGGTCGGGTGATGCCTCGACCACCTCCAGCAAGCGGGCACGCGCCCAGCGTTCGTGCGCCTCCACGATTTCCACGCGGACGGTTTCGCCGGGGATGGCGTAGGGCACGAAAAGGAGGCGGCCCTCGTAACGACCAGGGGCCGCGCCACCGTGTGCCATGCCGGTCAGCCGGAGTGTGGCGGTCAACGCAAGACGGCGCCCTGGCTGCCGCTGGTCACCTGCCGGGCGTAGCGGGCCAGCCAGCCGGTCAGGGGGCGCTCGACCGGCTTCCAGTCCTTGCGGCGGGCAGCCAGCTCTTCCTCGCTCAGGTTCACGGTCAGGCGGCGGTTGGGGATGTCCACCGTGATGATGTCTCCGTCGCGGAGCAGGCCGATGGGGCCGCCGGCCGCCGCTTCCGGCGAGACGTGGCCCAGGCAAGCGCCGCGCGTGCCGCCGGAAAAGCGGCCGTCGGTGATCAGGGCGACGGAGTCGTCCAGGCCCATGCCGGCGATGTTGGACGTGGGGGCGAGCATTTCTTGCATACCCGGCCCGCCGCGCGGCCCCTCGTAGCGGATCACGACCACGTCACCCGCTTGCACCTCGCCGTTCAGGATGCCGGCGTTGGCCTCGTCGTGCGAGTCGTACACTTTGGCCGGGCCGCTGTGGGTCAACATTTCGGGCAACACGCCGGCCGCTTTGACCACAGCCCCCTCGGGCGCCAGGTTGCCGAACAGCAGGGCCAGTCCGCCCGTCTCGCTGTAGGGGTTGTCGAGCGTGCGGATGTCTTGGGTTTCATGGCCGGCGACGTTCGCGCCGATCGATTGGCCGGTCACTGTGATTTGGTCCAGGTGGAGCAGGCCGGGTCGCTTGGCCAGCTCGTCGAGGATGGCGGACATGCCGCCGGCGCGGTCTACGTCTTCCATGTGGTAGGCGGACGAGGGAGCCACTTTGCACAGGTTCGGCGTTCGCCGCGAGATTTCGTCTACGCGGGCGAGGGGGTAGTTGATGCCCCCTTCGTTGGCGATGGCGGTGACGTGCAGCAACGTGTTGGTGGAGCCGCCCATGGCCATGTCCAGGGCGAAGGCATTGTCAATCGCTTCGCGGGTGATGATGTCGCGCGGCTTGAGGTCGTGTTCGATCAGGTACATGATCTGGTGTGCGGCGCGGCGGGCCAGGTCTTCGCGGCGCGGGTCTGTGGCCAGGATGGTGCCGTTGCCGGGGAGGGCGATGCCGAGCGCTTCGCAGAGACAGTTCATGGAGTTGGCGGTGAAGAGGCCGGCGCACGATCCGCAGGCCGGGCAGCCGTAATCCTCCAGCACCTTGAGCTGTTCCTCGGTGATCGTGCCGGACTTGTAGGCACCGACCCCTTCGAACACCGAAATCAAATCTATGGTCTGGCCGTCGGGTGTTTGGCCCGCTTTCATGGGGCCACCACTGACGAAGATGGTGGGGATGTTCAGGCGCATGGCGGCCATGAGCATACCGGGGATGATCTTGTCGCAGTTGGGGATGCAGATGAGCGCGTCGAAGGCGTGGGCGCGCACCATCGTCTCCACGGAGTCGGCAATCAGTTCGCGGCTGGGCAGGGAATAGTTCATCCCCGTGTGCCCCATGGCGATGCCGTCGTCTACGCCGATGGTGTGGAACATGAAGGGCACCCCGCCCGCTTCCCGCACCGCTTCGCGGACCACTTCGCCAAACTCGTTCAGGTGAACGTGGCCGGGTATGATGTCGGTGTAAGAGTTGGCGATGGCGACGAACGGTTTTGCGAAGTCGGCGTCGCTTTGGATCACGCCGGTTGCCTTGAGCAAGCTGCGGTGTGGGGCTCGTTCAAAGCCTTTTTTGACAATGTCACTGCGCATGGGTATCTCCTTCTATGAATGTTGTATCGTATACGGTCACACGCCCACTACCGGACGGGTAGGCTCATCGATTCGCCAATATCCACTTGTTCCTGGTTGCCATTGTTCTTTCACCAAGTGCCTGTGCCGTTGACGCATCTTCTGGTGAAGGGATTGTTCTTCTGCGTCGGGCAGATCATCGTAGGCATCATTGATGGCTTCGAGCAATTTGCGATTGTGGTGATGCCTGATGAATTCCTCGGATGTCAATGCAAACAACTCAACCGGTCTCCGCCGTCAAAGTTTGCTTTTCTTTAACGAACATCGCCTCTTCCTGTTCTACTCGCTCTTGAGGGATTCGCGGGCTACGATTCGGCAATCCCATAACGTTCCAACTTTTCGCGCAGGCGAGCAATTTCGGCCTCGGCAGCCTTGGCCCGGTGGGCTTCCAGTTTGGCGCGCCAGGCCTCTCTGTCGGCGCGTTGGGCTTCTGCTTCGGCCAAAGTCGGCACCAGCACGCCCTCTTCATCGTAGAAACGCAACCAGGTGGCGGTGACACGCTGGAACTGGCCATGCCAGTTCCCCAACCAAACGTCCAACTCTTCGCTCCACAGGCGGCCCTCGGCGTCCGGTTCCAGTTCGACGTAGCGGCCCGACTGCAATCGCCAGCCGACCAGTCGCGAGCCGTCCGGGTCGTAGCAGAAGTACTCCGGCGTGCGGAACGTGTTCTCGTACAGTTCCTTCTTCGGCCCCAGGTCTATATCGAGTGTGGAAGGAGACGATAGCTCTACGATGACGTTGGGGTATCGCCCCTGCTCTTCCCACACGACCCAGGCTTCCCGGTCCTGTTTGCCGTCTACGTCCTTGACCACGAAGAAGTCCGGCCCGCGGTAATCGCGATTGCGCACTTGGTCAAAGCTGAAGTAGATGAACATGTTGCCGCCGGCGAAGTAGTCCGTCCGGTCGCGCCAGAGAAAGTGAACCGAGTCGATGAGTAAGTTCATTTGAATGCGATGCCAGTTCGTTTCCAAGGGGACACCATCCTCCGTAGGCAAATCCAGTGCCGGAAGTTCAATTTCGGGGAAAAGCATTTCAGGTGGTTTGATCTTTAGCATGGCGATGCTTTCTTATTCCTCAGCGCCGACCAGGGTGAGCCAGCCGTGCCGGTCTTCCAGCTCGCCGGAGGTGAGGCCAAAGAATTGTTCTTGCAATGCTTTTGTGATCGGGCCCCGTTTGCCTGCGCCGACGGGCATACCATCTACGCTGCGGATGGGGGAAATTTCCGCGGCGGTGCCGGTGAAGAAGAGTTCGTCGGCGATGTACAGCCATTCCCGGGGGATGATGTGTTCACGCACTTCGTGGCCCAGCTCGTTCGCCAGGGTCATGACGCACTGGCGGGTGATGCCGGCCAGGATGGAGTTGCCCAGTGGTGGGGTGAAGAGGACACCATCCTGCACGAGGAAAAGGTTTTCACCGCTCCCTTCACTGACGTAACCGTAGATGTCCAGGGCAATTCCTTCGGTATAGCCATGCCGCTTGGCCTCGATGCTCACGAACTGAGAGTTGATGTATTGCCCGCCGATCTTGGCCATCGAGGTGAACGTATCGGGTGCCATGCGTCGCCAGGAACTGACCCCCACGTCCACGCCCTGCTCGATTGCCTCCGCGCCCAGGTAGCGGCCCCACTCGATGGTGGCCACGATCACCTCCACAGGGCAAGAGCGGGGGTCAACGCCGATCATATCGTAGCCTCGGAATACAAGCGGGCGAATGTAGCAGGCTTGGTGCCGGTTCTTTGCCACGGTGTCCAGAATAGCTTTTGCGATCTCCGCTTCGGTGAAGGGGATGGGCATACGAGCGATTTTTGTCGAGGTGAAGAGGCGATGAACGTGGGCGTCCAGCCGGAACACGGCCGGCCCTTTCGGGGTACTGTAGGCCCGAATCCCCTCGAAGACACTGGAACCATAGTGCAACACGTGGGACATGACATGGATTTTCGCATCGTCCCACGGAACAAAATCTCCGTTGAACCAGATATAATCGGACTTTTGCATGGTCATGGGAATCTAGCTCCTTTTCGATAATCGCCGCACCGGGCGATGTTTGCTATCTGACACCTGCCGACCGGCTTCTGTTTTCTGACGATATTATAGCACAGCCAGTACGGGAAAGCAAAGATTCATGGGAACTCGCTGTGCGGGGCAGTTGCTTTTTGCAAAGCTATCCGGTATAATATCTCGGCACAAATTGTGTGACACACAGCCAGCCATTTCTTGTGTGCCCGGTAAAGCTTTGTGGCGAAGGAGGCCGCCTTCATGACGGAAGACAACAACAACGATGCCCCCACGCTATCGGTGAATCGCGCAATCTTCGCGCGCTCACACGACCCCCTTTTCATTATAGCCGCCGAAACCGGCTACCATCAAGAATTCAATCCGGCCGCTGCATCCCTCCTGGGGTACTCACCCGACGAACTGCGCCAGAAAACCGTCACCGACATTGTGAGCCCAGATTCGAGGGTTTCTGTCCAATACTGCCTGGACACATTGCCCGCCAAAATGACGGAGCCATTGCAGATCCATCTGCTGACCAATAAGGGGCACGAGGTACCCGTCGAGTGGAGCGTGGTCCCTTTCCGGCACGCCGGACGGCCAGCTTTGCTGGTTCACGTGCGCGACATCCGCAAACGGTTGCAGACGGAGGACGAACTGCGCTGGATGATTCACAAAGTCGAAATCCTCAAACAAGTCCATGCGATGATTTCTGCACGCGGCGGCCTCCAGGCAAATCTGCGTGACCTGTTGGACTTCGTGTGCGATACAATGCAGTTGGAATCGGGCAGTATCTATCTCGCAGAACTGGGGAATGGCGATGTACTCCGCCTGGCTGTACAACGCGGACTGGTCACATCGCTGGTGGAAGGAATCAGCGCCATCCCCCTCGCCCTCACCAAGAAGATTTTTTCCAGAGAATGTCCCGTTGTGCGAGAACTTTCCGAAGGGCCGATCGGTCCATTCCTAAAACTCGTACACGTAGAGGGCTTTTCCTACGTGGCTTCCATCCCCATACTTAGCCATGATGGCCCGATTGGCATGTTGGCTCTCGCCACAAAAGGGAGCCACCGCCTCGACGATCGTGATCTGTTCCTGCTGGAAAGAATCGGCAACGAGACGGGCGAAGCGATCATTCATCAGCAACTGCACGAACAGACCCGCCGGCAACTCGAGCTGATGCGCGCTTTCCAAACGATCTCTCACCAGATTTCTTTGAGCCGTGACCCGCAAGAGACATTTAAACTCGTCGGTAAAGAAACCATGCGTGCCATGAAAGCCGACCGCTTCGGGTTGTACCTTGTCAACCCCCTCACAGATCGTGTAGAACACACCTGGTCTGTGGGCTTGGGTCAGGAATACATAGAGACGATAGCCAGACTTTATGAACAGATTCCGGGAAGCAAGGTGATTTCTTATCGTGAACCGCGCCTGATCCTCGATGCCTTGCAAGACCCCAGCATGGCACCGCTGTACGATGTCGTGAAGCAAGAGAACTATCGCTCACTCGGCCTCTTCCCTATGGTGAGCCAGAACCAAACCATCGGAACCATCGGGTACTACTACGACACAATCCACCCCTTCTCCCAGGAAGAAATAGAGATCGCCCAGACGTTCGCCGACGAACTGGCCACGTTCGTGCAAAACTTCCGCCTGCTCGAACGTCTGCAACAAGCGGAATCGTGGCGTCGCCTGACTCTGGAGGCCACGCACGAGGCAGTCGTAACGGCAGACGAGGCCAGTGTCATCGTAGATGTCAACCCCGCTGCTTGTGAAATATTCGGTTATACGGCAGACGAATTTTTGGGGCGGGCGGTTACTACGCTCATGAGAGAAGTAGATCAAGAACAACATTCTGCTGGCTATGCTCGCTTTTTACAAGCCGGTCAGAAGGGACGAGATATCCCCATCCGTGGCACAGGCAAGCGCAAAGATGGCTCGACTTTTCCTCTGGAGATCAGTGTCGGGGGTTTCACTACCGGTGACCACCAGTTTGTAACCGCCTTCATTCGAGACCATTCGGAAGTGCAACAACTGGAGGGCCGCCTGCGCCAGGCACAAAAAATGGAAGCGGTCGGCACACTGGCCGGCGGCGTGGCCCACGATTTCAACAACATCCTCACCGGTGTCATCGGTTACGTCGAACTATCCATGATGAAGTTGCCGCTAAGCCACCCAGTCCGCGAAAACCTGCAAAAGGTCAAAGCGTTGGGAGAACGGGCCGCGACGCTGACCCGGCAGTTGCTCGCTTTCAGCCGCCAGCAGGTCTTGGCAGTAAGGCCGCTGGACCTAAACGTGGTTGTGACCGAGTTGACCAGCTTCCTGGAGCGGGTGATCAGCGAAGATGTTGCCTTGCGCGTTCTCCCCGGCCAGAATCTGTGGACCGTGCAGGCCGATCGTTCCGCGCTGGAACAAGTGCTCATGAACCTTTGCGTGAATGCGCGCGACGCCATGCCCGAGGGGGGCGAATTGCTCATCGAGACGGCCAACATCGTGCTGGACGAAGAATATCGCCGGGCCCACCCCTGGGCACGCCCCGGTCGTTACGTCATGATCGAAGTCAGCGATACCGGTGTAGGCATGGACAAAGAAACCATAGAGCATATCTTCGAGCCCTTCTTTACGACCAAGGAAGTGGGCAAAGGTACCGGTCTGGGACTGGCCATGGTCTATGGCCTGGTCAAACAGCACGAAGGGCTCATCCACGTCTACAGCGAGATGGGAGAGGGGACGACCTTCAAAATCTACCTGCCGGCGTTGTCCGAAAAAACACCCCCGGACACGCACCAACAGACCAGGGAACCGGAATTGCCGGCCGGCCGCGGCACGATCCTGGTGGTCGAAGATGAAGAGGCCCTGCGGGAATTGATCAGCCAGGCATTAAGCCAGCAGGGTTATCGCGTATTGCTGGCTGCCAATGGACAGGAGGCGCTCAATGTCTGGGCAGAATACGGTGACGTCACAGACGCGATCATCGCCGACGTAGTCATGCCCAAAATGGGTGGCCGCGAGTTATATGACCACCTGCAGCATCTGTCCCCGCAGACACGTTTCCTTTTCATCAGCGGCTACAGCATAAACGGAATCCACCAACGATTCTTGCTGGATCAGGGCCTCGAATTCCTGCAGAAGCCTTTTACGCCTGCCCAATTGTTGGAACGTGTGCAGGCCATTCTCGTAGATGCCAGTAGCCAGTAGCCAGGCGTCAGTCGTCAGTCGTCAGTCGTCAGTAGCCAGGCGTCAGTCGTCAGTAGCCAGATGTGGGGCGGAGAGTGACTCTGAAATGATGAACGGTGTGAGATAGAGATAGAGAGCGTGAAGACGTGCGAACACGCAACACGGATTACGGATTACAACCAATATGAAAAAGAAAAGTGGCGAACTCCATGTCGCCGGTGTTTGCAAATCGTATGATGGCGTAGACGCTGTGTCCGAACTCGATTTTCGGGTCTACCGCGGAGAAGTGTTCGGATTGTTGGGGCCGAACGGTGCCGGCAAGACGACCACCATCCGCATGATCATGGACATCATCAAACCCGATGCCGGGGAAATCGTCGTGCTGGGTGACGCCCCCGGCGTGGCCCGCGACCGGGTCGGCTACCTTCCAGAGGAGCGCGGCCTCTACCGCAACCTTCCCGTCCTCGACACGCTCGTCTACCTGGCCGAATTGAAAGGCCAACCGCGTGCCACGGCTCGCCGGCGGGCAAATGCACTGCTGGCCGAGGTCGAATTGGCCGACTGGGCCCATCGCCCGGTGAAAGCATTGAGCCGGGGTATGCAACAGAAAGTGCAACTGATCGCCAGCCTGGTCCACGATCCCGCACTCCTGATCCTGGACGAACCCTTTCAGGGACTCGACCCACTCAACGTCGAACTGGTCAAGTCTTTGATCCGCAAATTGCAAGACGAAGGGAAAACCATCGTGCTCAGCACACACCAGATGAACCTGGTCGAAGCACTTTGCGACCGCATCTTGCTGATCCACCGGGGACGCGCCGTGCTATACGGCCCGTTGCGGGAGATCAAGGAGCAGTATGCACCGGGTCGCGTCCGCCTCCGCACGTCGGGGGAGATAGACAGCCTGCCCGGCGTGCAAAAGATCGAACGAGACGGGAACAGCTATGAGCTGACCCTGAAGGAGGGCGCGCCGGCCCAGGCAGTCTTGCAAGCCATTGTGGAGCGAGGCCTGCCGGTCGAGCTGTTTGCCGTGGCCTCTGCACCGCTGGAGGAGATATTCATTACTGCTGTGGAAGGTGAACATCATGCGTAGAATCTGGACCATCGCGCGCCATGAATACCTGGTCAACGTCCGCCGCCCCACGTTCCTGCTTCTGACCGCCGCAGTGCCCGTGCTCGGCGTGATTGGCCTGATCGTGGCCGCCTTCTACGCCGGCCAAGTTGGCAACTTTTTCGAAAAGCAGTTCAGTGGTGAACCGGAGCACGTTGGAGTCGTGGATCAGAGTGGACTGTTCACGCCGATCCTGGCCGACTATCGCGCTCAGTTCTATTCCTACCCGGATGAAGGGCAGGCCAGACAAGCCCTTTTGGCCGAAAAGGTGTCCCTTTACTTGCTGATTCCCGGCGACTACCTGGCGACCGGCAAAGTGCAGGTGGTCACACAGGGCAGCGGGTTTGGTGCGGCAACGGCCAGCGAGTCCACGAACCTCCGCCGCTTTCTGGTCGCTCATCTGTTGGCGAACAAAGTCGAACCGGCGATTCGTGCGCGTGCGGTCGCACCGTTGGATGCCATCCCCGTCGTGCTGGGCTCGGAGGGGAAATCGACCGGGGAGACTTCTTCCGCTTTCTTCTTCCGCTTTGTCGTGCCCTACCTGCTCGCTGTGCTCCTGGTCATCACGATTTTCGTTTCGTCCGGCTTCCTGCTGCAAAGTGTGAGCGAGGAGAAGGAGAGTCGCGTGATTGAGATCGTCCTCTCCTCCGTCACCGCCACACAACTCCTGGCCGGCAAGGTGCTGGGCCTGGGCGCACTGGGCTTGACCCAAATCCTGGTGTGGACGGTATCTTCACTCGCGCTGGGAGGGGGCGCCGCATCTTTGCTCTCTTTAGGTGATCTGACTTTCATCGAACCTTCGATTCTGCTCTTGGCCATCGTATACTACATCTTGGGGTTCACGCTGTACGCCGTGCTGATGGGCTCGGTCGGAGCGTTGGGGACCACCATGCGCGAGAGTCAACAACTGGCCGGGCTGTTCAGTTTTGGGGCTGCCGTACCCTACATGCTCAGTGGCTTCCTTTTCACCAACCCGAACGCTTTGTTAGCGCGGATACTCAGCTTCTTCCCCCTCACGGCGCCCACGATGATGATGCTGCGTCTGCCCCTGGCAGAGGTGCCAACGGTGGACATAATCGGAAGTCTGGTCGTACTGGTAGCCAGCATTCCGGTGGTACTGTGGGCCGGCGCCAAAGTATTCCGGCTCGGCCTCCTGATGTACGGTCAGCGTCCGACCCTCGTACAGATTTGGCACACGCTGCAAAGGGGGGTGTAAATGGCCAACGATGAATGCAGAATGATGAGAGATAGAGGGTGGGGATAGAGACAGGGAGCGTGAAGAGGCGCAAACGTGCAAACGCAATACGCAACACATCCATCCAAAATCCAAAACCGGAACAGGTCTGAGGAGGGAATAAATGTCCAACAAACGAAATGACCCATTCGGGGCGAAGGCGACCATCAACGTCGGTAGCAACGCGATAACAATTTACCGGCTGGACGCTCTGGAAAGAGGGGGATTTGTCCAACTCTCGTCACTGCCCATCTCCATCCGGATTCTCTTGGAATCGGTGTTGCGCAACACCGACGGGAACCTCGTGCAGGAAGAAGATGTGCTCAATTTGGCCGGGTGGCAGCCACACGACAAGGCGCGCCATGCACTCCCCTTCAAGCCGGGGCGTGTATTGCTGCAAGATTTCACCGGCGTGCCGGCCATCGTGGACTTCGCAGCCCTGCGATCGGCCATGCACCGTATGGGCGGCGACCCCCAAAAAATCAACCCGCTCATCCCCTCCGACCTGGTGATCGATCATTCCGTGCAGGTGGACCGCTTCGGCTCGCGCATGGCACTCCTCTACAACGCCGAACGGGAGTTCGAACGCAACCGCGAGCGGTATGAGTTCCTGCACTGGGGGCAATCGGCATTGGGCAACTTCCGTGTGGTTCCGCCGGATACCGGCATTGTGCATCAGGTGAACCTGGAGTTCCTGGCCCAGGTTGTGCGGACAACCCGGAACGAGGGTGAACGCGTGGCCTATCCCGATTCGCTCGTCGGCACCGACTCGCATACGACCATGATCAACGGGCTGGGGGTGCTCGGCTGGGGCGTGGGCGGCATCGAAGCAGAGGCGGCCATGCTGGGTCAGCCGATCTACATGCTGGCCCCCGATGTCGTCGGCTTCAAGCTGTACGGGGAATTGCCGCCCGGCGCGACGGCAACCGACCTGGCCCTGACGGTCACACAAATGTTGCGCAACAAAGGTGTGGTGGGCAAGTTCGTCGAGTTCCACGGCCCCGGCCTCTGCCGGATCAGCCTGGCGGACCGGGCCACCATTGCCAACATGTCCCCGGAGTATGGGGCGACGATGGGTTTCTTCCCCGTGGATGACGAAACGCTCACCTATCTGCGCGACACCGGGCGCAGCGACGAACTTGTCTCCCTCGTGGAGCGCTATACCAAAGAGCAGGGTCTGTTCCACACCGACGGGATGCCGGACCCCCACTTCAGCGATGTGCTGGAGTTGGACATGAGCACGGTCACACCAAGCCTGGCCGGCCCCAAACGCCCCCAGGATCGCGTCCCCCTCTCCCAAATGCAAGCCAGTTTCCGGAGCACCCTCGTGGACAAGAATCTGCAACGGGGCTTTGGCCTGGATGAAAAAGAAGCCCGGCAGGTCGTACACATCAAGACGAATGGAAAGCAATACGATATTGCGCAGGGAGCTGTGGTCATTGCCGCGATCACCAGTTGCACGAACACGTCCAATCCGTCTGTGATGCTGGGTGCCGGCCTGTTGGCCCAGAAGGCGGTGGAATGTGGGTTGCAGGTGCAGCCTTGGGTCAAGACCAGCCTGGCGCCGGGTTCTCGCGTGGTGAGTGAATACTTGCAGGAAGCCGGCCTGACCCCCTACCTGGAAGCGCTCGGATTTCATGTCGTCGGGTATGGTTGCACAACCTGTATCGGGAACAGCGGCCCCCTGCCAGAACACGTGGCCCAGGCGGTGCGGGAGAGCAACTTGGTCGCCTCCGCTGTGTTGAGCGGAAATCGCAATTTCGAGGGACGCATCAATCCCCTGGTCAAGGCCGCGTATCTCGCCTCGCCACCACTGGTGATTGCCTACGCGCTCGCCGGCACGGTGGACATCGACATGATCCACGACCCGCTCGGATTCAACCCACACGGAGAGCCGGTCTACTTGCGCGACATCTGGCCTGGCAACGAAGAGCTACAGCAAGCGATCCAACGCGCGCTCCGCCCCGATGTGTTCAGGAGAATGTACAGCAATGTGTTCGATAGCAATGAGACCTGGAACAACATCCCAATCCTGGAAGACACCAGCATTTATCCGTGGGATGCACATTCGACCTACATCCAGGAGCCGCCCTTCTTCGTAGGACTGTCGCCGGAACCGTCGTCCATACAAGATATTCGCAATGCGCGCGTGCTGGCGCTGCTGGGCGATTCGGTCACGACCGACCACATTTCGCCGGCGGGCAGCATCGCGCTTGATAGTCCGGCGGGGCAGTATCTCCGCTCACGGGGGGTGCAGCGGAGGGACTTCAACTCCTACGGCTCCCGGCGGGGCAATCACGAAGTGATGATGCGTGGCACCTTCGCCAACATTCGCCTGAAGAACCTGTTGCTTCCGGGAACGGAGGGGGGGGTGACTGCGCACCTTCCCGACGGCGAGCAAATGTCCATCTATGATGCGGCGATGCGCTATCAGGCAGAAGGCACGCCGTTGGTTGTGCTGGCCGGCAAAGAGTACGGTACGGGGAGTTCTCGCGATTGGGCGGCAAAGGGGACGCAGCTTCTCGGCGTGAAAGCGGTTCTGGCCGAGAGTTACGAGCGCATTCATCGCAGCAACCTGATCGGCATGGGTGTCTTGCCGCTGCAATTCCAGCCGGGGGAGAGTTGGCGAACGTTGGGGTTGACCGGTCGCGAGGTGTACGACATCGAAGGTCTCGACGACGACATCCAGCCTGGGCAGCACGTCACGGTGACGGCCAGAGGCGAAGAGGGCGACATCAAGACCTTCGATGCGACCATGCGGCTTGATATTCCGGTGGAAATTATGTACTACCGCAACGGCGGCATTTTGCAGACCGTGTTGCGGCAGATGCTCTTGCCGATGTGATTACAACAGCCCGCTCAGCCCCTTTGCGATATCATCGAGGCCTATGTCGTCACCCGAATTGCCCAGGCCGCCCAAGCCCTTAACCAAGTCATCCAGGCCTACGGCATCACCCGAACCACTCAGAAAATTGTCAACCTGGGCGGCGAGTGGCGCCGGCAATTGCCCTTTCAGGTACTCGACCACGGTGTCTACCGCAACTTTGGCCATTTCTTCAGGAATACCTGTCTTTTCTGCAACCAATTTGATCAAATCTTCCATAGAGCATAATCCTCCTAACCTAGTCGAGCCAGAATCAAAAAGACACCGTTACTGCTCAGGCCGCCTTGCCGTGACGGGCTGAAGCCGTCACTGGCCACACAGGAAAGTCGCTGAAGCGACTGCCCGGTGGAGATTCAGCCGCTTTCAGCGGCTTGGTGGGGCAGCCCAGTGCCGATTTCAATCCGGCACGGGCCTTGCCTGAGCAGTAACGACTAACCACAGATTTCACGGGTCACACAGATTGAAAACCAAGAATAATCTGAGAAATCTGTGCAAGCTGTGGTTCATTTTTTTGTCCAGAAAACAAGTATCTCGTTATGAAACGAAATGCCGGAACGTTTCCCAGCGCAACCCGCAACGAAGGGTTTCCAGGCCCAATACGTCGCGCGGTTTGACATTCCCCAGGTTGACATTCGGGCCAAACCGCTCGATGAAATAGGCCTGTTGCTGCTTGAGGGGTGCTTCCCAGATAATCGCTTCTGCGTGATCGTGCAACCCTTCCACCAAGGGATTCAACAGGTCTTCACGCACATTGCCGTTCGCATCATACACGCCAATGCCGGTGCCGGCCTCACGGGCCTCGATGATCACCAGATCGGCGCCAGCTTCCAGATCAATGGCCACCTGCTCGATGGTCTGGCCGGGCGAAAGTTGGTGTGCCGGATCCTTCTTACCCACTTCGGTAATCACTTTCAGGCCGGCATCGCGCACGCGCTTGATGGAATCGGTCCGAACTTTTTGGGGCAGGTCAATCGTCCCGTCCGAGATTTCGACGGCTGTGAAGCCAAGTTCCCGGGCGCGTGCGATATACTCGCGGCACACGCGCTGGAATACGGCCGCCTCGTATAGCGTGCCGCCCGGGTAAACATCCACGTTGCGCCGGCGAACGATTTCGATTTTACGGCGCAACAACGCTTCGTCCATGAAAACCGAGGTGCCAAAACTCAGTTTCAGGTGGTCCACATAATCGCCTGTAAGTTCCAGGAGGTCATTGGTATCACTCAACCCCTGGCAGCGGTCTATGACCATGGTCAGGCCCACAGTGCGAGGCTTGATGGCCCGGTCTTGCACGAGGTGAGGGATAACGTCATCCCAAGCCTTCTTCGCCACGATTCTCTCCTCTATTTTAGAAGTTCAGTTTCTCAGAAGTTCAACTTCTCAAAGAAGTTGAACTTCTTCTCTTCTCTTCTTTGCCTCTTCTTCGGCCGTGAGCGTGCGCAAGGCAGATTCGACGTGAGCCAGGTCCGCCCCCCACGGCACAGTAGCGATTTGCCCTTTTACGTCGATGTCTGTTTCCAACATGCAGCACTTGCGTAGCACCCATCCATCGTCGTGCCCAATCTCCCGCGGACACATCTCCGCACTCGGCGGCTCGTCTCCGTAGAAATGGCGGTGGATCTGCCGGCTCCGCTCGCAGCCGACGAGCAGCCAGTTTTGCCGTTGTGCCGGCCGGCGGTCCAGGTAGAACGTGGGGCCTGGCCCCTGCAACCCCGAAGCACGGCAAGGAAACAAGTAGGCCTGTGCCTCTGGGTGAGACATGGCCAGGTCCCGCAAATCAATGAAATCGGGTTTGAGCAAGATCGGCGGGAGATCGGCGAAACCGAGCACTCGCTGGGCCTGGTCGAACAGCTTCGGCGGCTCGGGCGGAATGACATCCACCACGCGCACGACCAGCGGGTCTGGATGGTGGATGAAGTTGACATGGCCGTAGCGACCCTCTACGATCAGTGTGTCGCTGGGGCCCAAACCGAGCGAGCGTGCCTTCGCTGCCAAGGCGCTACGGTTGCCCACATCGAGCGCAGGCACAGCAACCCAGGCACATCGCTCCGCCGGGGCCAGCAGCGATACTTGTGTGATGGGGCTGAAGAGGGGCTGTGCGGCGGCCTTTTCCACGGCAGCGATTGCCTGTCGTCCGTCCCGACGCAATACGATGTAGGCCGTTCGGCGGTATGCCTCCTTACCCAGGAGGTATGCGCGAATCGCCGGCTCAGACAGCTCGACGTCCACCTCCTGGACGCTGACCTGCCGGTAGGGGGTGGGCACGAAATTTCGCATCGCTCATATCCCTCGTAGGTCAGAACGACCGTTGGGCGTGTTGCGTGCTGCGTATTGCGTGCTGCGTGTTGCGTTTACACGTTTGCACATTCGCACGTCTTCACGCATTACGTCTCACGTCTCCACGCCCTCTATCTCTATCTCCATCCTCTATCTCGCGCCATCGCTCCCCGTTCCACACCTTCCCCCGACTCCCGACTTCCTCGAACGATCATTCCGCTTCCATGACGCCGTCGGCACCCCACTCTTTGGGCTTGCGCTCGGCCTGAAACTCGTCCAGGTCGCGCAAAACGCCGATCATGTTCAGAGCCTCTTGCAAGGCGTTGGGCGCGTCTTCGCCGGTGGCGTCGGCACCCCATTTCTGGGCAATGTCCTCGTTGATCGGCGCACCGCCGACCATGATTTTGGCGTTCGGATTTTTCGCGCGGACCTTCTCGATCACCACAGGCATACCGATCATCGTTGTGGTCATCATCGCGCTCATGCAGACGATGTCCGCGTCCGTTTCCAGGTACTTCTCGACGAAATCATCGAGTGGCACATCCCGCCCCAGGTCGTAGATTGTGAAGCCGGCGATTTCGAACATCAGCTTGACCAAGTTCTTGCCAATGTCATGGACGTCGCCCTCGACCGTGCCAATGACCACACTCCCCTTGACCTGTTTGCTGGGGTCGAATTTGATGTGCGGGCGCAGGATGTCCAGGCCGGCGTAGAGCGCATCGGCACACATCAGCACCTCCGGCACGAAGTACTCGCCGCCGGCGAAGTATTCTCCGACCACGTCCATGCCGGCGGCCAGCCCGTCGATCACGCACTTGTAGGCATCCATGCCCAGCTCAAGCGCTTCATTGGCTGCCTCTACGACTTCGTCCTCCTCGAACTCAATCACACCATTCTGTAAACGTTCCAAGATTTCCTGCTGTTTTTCCTCGGCTACCATGTCAGTTTCTCCTCCCTTATTTCGCGCCGTATTTCTGTGTGGCCTGCATCATCGCTTCCATGTTTTCGGGGGGAACACTCGGCCAAATGTCGCAGCCCGGCCATATCCCATCTGCCCCATCGGTAATCACTTGGTGAATCGTCTCATCCACTGCTTCTGGCGTCCCTTCGCAAAGGACACCGTACGGGCTGTAGTTCCCCAGGAGCACGACATCGCCCAAGAGTTCTCGGGTGCGCCCCAGGTCATTCTTCTGGTCCACGCTGATGGCGTCCGCCCCCGCCTGGGCCATCATTTCTACGATCGGGTTCGTATTGCCGCAGATATGAAGCACCGTGGGGGCTTCCGTGACCCGGCCAAAGAAGTCTTGCAGATGAGGAAGGACCAGCTTCTTGAACATGCGTGGGCTCAGAATGTCCGATGTAGCACCCATCTCTCGCACGGTGATGAAGTCGGCGCCGGCCTCGATGTACAGGTTCACGACTTGGACCAGGTAATCGACCATATCGCTCAAGTGTTGGTTGACCAGTTTGCCCTTCTTCAGGGACATTTTCAACAAGTTTTCCAGGTCCATGATCTGGCCCATCTCGGTGAACGGCCCCAGCACCCAGGAGCCAACCGCCACCTCATCGCCCAGCTCTTCCTTCAGGATGCGAATTGCCTCGATGACTACGGGAATGCGGCCGGCGTGCGCCAAGTCGGCGGGTATCTCCAGATTCAACTCATCCACTGTCGCCGCCAGCTTCTTAGAGATCACCGGATAAATGATCTGGTCGCCTTCTTTCTCGTAGTATTTGACCTCTGCTCCCAACGCTTCGGCCTCTACCCCCATATCGAAGGGTACAATAACACTCTCAAAGCCGAACAACCGGTACGTAGAAGCGGCAGCTTCGGCCATCTTGTGTGCGTCAACGTGTACCTCGTTGAAGCGATACCCGAGCTGTTTAATTCCGTAGAGCGTGATACTTCCCATCCCGCTGAAATTTGGAACATAGTCTACCGACTCTCCACGCAACAAGCGCAATACAGTCTCTCTGGACGAATAGGACATACTTGTCTGGCTCCTTTCCCTGTGACCTTTCTAACAAAACTTTAGCACGATTTTAAGGTGATTCTCATCTAACCGTATTATACTCGTAAGTAGGATTTTTTCCGAATCGATTGTCGCCCAAGAAGTTCAACTTCTCGAAGAAGTTGAACTTCTACATAAGTTCTGGAGGATATCATGTTTAGACGCCAACAATTCAAGATACTACTTTTTCTGCTCATCGTTGTTGTAGCCGTTACGGGATGCGGGATCGCTTCACTGCCCTCACTATCCCTCGGTCAAAACTCTGCCGCCTCGACGCCAACCACGGCGATTGCTCCGCCACCGGCCGCGACCTCGGCCCCGCTGCCGGCAAACGCCGAAGCGGTGGTACACGCGGAGGAGCAACTCACACAAGCGATCTACCACAACGTTGCCCCGGCCGTCGTAAACATTCACGTGACCAGCAAGGTGAAGGCCTCTGCCCTACCACAGATTCCGGAGATTCCGGGGTTTCCGTCATTCCCTTTCCCGCAACAGCCGCACGACCTTGAGCAACAGTCGCTCGGTTCCGGCTTCGTGTACGATACAGCGGGGCACATCGTCACCAACTATCACGTCGTCGAAAATGCCACCGACATTGCCGTCACCTTCGCCGACGATGTAACCGCACCGGCCAAAGTTGTCGGCACCGACCCGGACAGCGATCTAGCCGTCATCCAGGTGGATGTCGATCCGAGCGAACTACACCCCGTCGAAGTGACAGACTCGGAGAACCTGACGGTCGGGCAAATGGTCCTTGCCATTGGCAACCCATTCGGTTTGCAAGGTACGATGACACGCGGCATCATCAGCGCCCTCGGTCGCAGCATTCCGGCGCAATCGAGTACGTCCGATGGCGGGCGATACACGATTCCCGACGTGATTCAGACCGACGCGGCGATCAATCCGGGCAACTCCGGCGGCCCGCTGCTCGATTCGCAAGGCCGGGTGATCGGCGTCAATACGGCCATCCGCTCACCGGTGCGCGGCAGCTCCGGCATCGGATTTGCCGTACCGTCGGCCATCGTCCGCCAGGTCGTCCCCGATCTCATCGCCAAGGGGGAATACGAGCATCCCTGGCTGGGCATCGGCGGCGTAAACGTGACTGCCGAAGTCGCCAAACAACTGGGCCTTTCGAGCGACCAACGCGGCGTGCTCGTCGGCCAGGTGACTCCCGATAGCCCGGCAGACAAAGCCGGCCTGCAACCTGCGAAAATCGAGACCGTCGACGGCAAGCGCCAGCCCAAAGGAGGCGACATCATCGTCGCGGTTGACGACCAGCCGGTACACAACTTCGACGATCTGACCCACTATCTGGTACGCAAAACGCGCGTCGGCCAAAAGGTGCAGATCACTGTACTGCGCGACGGTCAGCAAAAAGTGCTGGACGTGACGCTGGGGACACGCCCGCACAAGAAATCATAAGTTTGGAAGAGCCCAGAAGTTCAACTTCTCGCAGAAGTTGAACTTCTGAGTCCCTTCTTGGGCTATGCTACTCCTGCCCATTCATAAGCAAGGACATGGGTGATATCCGACGGGAGTGGGGGGTGTTTCAGCGAATCCAACAATTGGTGTGTGGTTTGCCCAGAATAGTCTTTTTCGCCGCATTGCTTGCACACCCACGCCGGAACATCTCGCACAACGGATACACGACCTCCTTCTTCATACACGAAGGTCGTCAGCTTTTCCTCCATAGCGCCTCCGCAAAAAACACACTGGTCGTTGGTCATGATTTCTTCAGCGCCCGCCTGACCTCCTCTGCGAAGTCGGGAGCGTCGCGCAACAACTGCTCAAAGTCGTCGCGCTCGATGCGCAACAGGATGGTGTTCAAGGCGTTGGCCGTCGCTGTGGCCGCGTGCGGTCGCCCTTCCAGGATGGCCATCTCGCCCAGGAAATCTCCCGGCCCCAACTCGGCCAGTGTTGTATCTTTGCGGCCGTCCTGACTCATGGCGATCTTGACTGAGCCTTCTTTGACGATCCAGAACGCTTGCGGCTCGGCCCCTTGCTTGAAGACCGGCTTCCGCTTGCGCACTTTCTGCTCGGTGACGACTTGCGATACCTGCTTCAACAACGCATCGGGCAAGCCGGCGAAGATAGCTGCGTTCTTGAGCAGCCGCAAATTGCGCTGGTGGCGCATCTTCTCGAACATGCGGTCGAGGTGCGGAAACTTGTCGCGCATGTGGGGGAAGTGCATGGCGGCGGCAAATTCTTTCTCAAAGTCCGGCTCGACGGTCAGTTCGACGTATTCCACGAGGTTGGCGACCTCGTCCGCTTCGGCCCGCTTATCGGTGTTGAGCAGGGCAATGCGCGCGCCGTCTCCGGCTGCGTTCCCCACGGCGTAGACGTTCTTCAGTTCGCAATCGGGGATCAGGCCCATGGCCATGGACTTCACCCGGTCTATGTAGCTGCCAAACGCGCCGGCCAGCACGATCTTGTCCACCTTCTCGATATCCAGCCGCTTCATCATCAGTCGCGCGGCGGAGTACATGGCCGACTTGGCCAGTTGCAGGGCGCGGACATCGTCTATGCTGAAGGTAATGTCGCGGCCAATGGAGGTCTCCGGGGCCCAGGCCAGCACAAATTCCGGCCCCTTCGTCCCTTTTCGCAAGCGCGGATGGTGCGTCTCGCGGCTGAATCGCCCGCTGGCGTTGATCACGCCGGCCTTGTACATCTCCCAGCCGATTTCGATGATCGCCGAGCCGCAAATGCCCCGCGCCCCGATCTCTTCGGGGGCCATTTCATCGCTCCACTTCTCCTTGCCGATCACGCGGTAGCTCACGTCCCACGTCACGGGGTCGATTTTCAACCGTTCGATGGCCCCTTCCGCAGCGCGCATTCCGTACTCGATCTCTGCACCCTCGAAGGCTGGCCCGGTCGGCACCGACGCGGAGATGAGCTTCTCGCGGTTGCCCATGACGATCTCGCCGTTGGTGCCAATGTCGATGATCAGCATCATCTCATCCTGTTTGTATGGCTCCTCGGCGATGATGACCGCTGTGTTGTCCGCGCCGACGAAGCCGGCCTGGTTGGGCAGGACGTGTACATTGCCCGAGGGCAGGATGTTCAGGCCGAAATCGCGCGCTTTGACGTTCACCGAATGGTGTACCGCCGGTATGAAAGGAGCTACACCGACATACTTCGGGTAGATGTTCAGGAAGATGTGGTCCATGCAGGTATTGCCGACCAGCACCGCTTCCAGGATGTGGTCCGGGCTGTACCCTGACTCTTCGCAGACCTGTCGCACGATGTCGTTCAGGCCGTCCAGGATGGCGGTGTGCAACTTCTCCAGACCGTCGTCGTTGGTCATGGCGTAGGTGATGCGGGCCATCACGTCGTCGCCGTAGGGCGTTTGCGGGTTCATCATGGAGGCGGTGCCCAGGATCGTGCCATCGTCCAGGTCGCAGAGGTAGGCGGCGACCGTGGTCGTGCCCACATCGACTGCCAGCCCCAGGCCGATCTCGGCGAATCCCGGTTCCACCTGGAGTACCTCGCGGCCCTGCCAGACGGAGACGGTCACTTTCCAGTCTCCCTCGCGGATTATGCCTTGCAGTTTGCGTAGGATCAGGTAGTCTATGGCGAGACCATCGAGGCCGTGTTCCTCTTTGAGTGCAATTTGCAGGCGTTCCCAGTCGCCCAGCGGTTCGTGGAGGGAAGCCGGCGTCATTTCCACGAAGTAGCGACGCACGGCCGGCTTGATTTCGATGTTCAGCTCGCGCGCCGACTTGCGCACGATCTGCTTGACGGCGCGGCTCTCCTCCGGTACATAGACCACCACGTCGCCGCGCACCTCGGCCACGCACGATTGCCGGAAGTTGTCCCCGGTGATTCCCTTTTCGCGGAAGAAGTCTTTTTCCTTTTCGAGTACCGGGTTCAGATGGTCCATGCCGGAGTGGATGCCGAAGCGTTCGAAGAAGCCCTCTTCGATGCGCACGCGGCATTTAGAACACATCATCCGCCCGCCGCAGGGCGATTCGATAGCTACGCCCAGTTCGCGGGCTGCTTCCAGCAGCGGTGTGCCGTCTGGGACGTGGCCGCGACTGCCCGAGGGCTGGAAGATGACCAGGTGTTTCTTCTCTGTTGGTTGCTTCGTCATAGTAAGTGCTCCAAGTCATTCAAGTCTTTATGTCTTCCGCTGGCTTTCTTGTTGATTTTTAGGTTTTCCAGACTGATGAAGTTGATCTTGACTCCCCCCACCTCTTCAACTTTTCGCTCTGCAAAGCATTTATCAAAACTTACCCCAGAAATTGCGGTCAGTATTTCAATTCTCATGGGAGGAACCCCCATACGGACGATTTGGTTTTCCTTCAGAAAAAGCTCTGCGGACAAGTTTGGAACATCGAATCCAAACTGACGCAGAGCGACCGTCATTTTTCTTGCATTCACAGGATGTCTTGCAATCCAGACATCCATATCAGCGGTTGCTCGTGGGTAGCCATAGAATCCAACCGCATAGCCACCAATGACCAAGTATTCAACTTGATGTGCGTTCAGCAATTGTAAGAACTCTTTGAAGTCGCGTGGTAGCTGGATCATAGGCATAAATAACCTGTCGCATGATTTCGATGGCCTGAAGCCGTTCCAAAGGTGTCCGAGAGAGCCAGTAGGCCTTCTCGTCTGATTCATCAAAAAGGGAGCCTAGCGAAAACGCCGTCTTGTCAATACGAAACGGTTCGGAATCTGTCTTTGTCATTGTACGTCCCCTTGTCACGTATTCTTTGTGGCCGCACTGTCTATTGTCTATGCTGGTTGATATAGCGGTGCAGAAAACTGCCCGGCAGGTTCGATCTGGCCGTTCAGGACACCTTCGACGATTCGCGCCGATCGCAACGGCATAGATTCACAGCCACAGGTGGGACAGAGGTACATTTCCAGGTCGCGAATCACGACCGGCTCTCCGGCCCGGTAGAAGATCCTTTCTATGCGGGCAGATTTCATCGGCGTATCACACCCATTTGGACATTCTATATCCTACCTCCTGTTTACCCTCGACACTCACTCCTCGAACTCAATCGTCGCTTTTTTGGGCAGAGCCATGCCGGTTTCTACCTCAATCGTTTTCAACACAGCGGCCGGCACGATGCAAGCGCAATGACGGATGTGGCGTGCCGCCGATTCGTACACTGCCGATTCGGTCATACGCCGGAAGACCTTGTGCCCTCTGCCCTTCCATTGCAACTGCACCAGGTCCTCGTTCATTGCCGTGAGCATCTCGCAGTCACTGCAAATCTCGACCTGTATCTCTTTCCCGTTCAGCGACGTGGCTTCCACAGTCGCTTTATAGCCACAGATGCCGGCATCAACGTTCGCTTTGGCCATGGTTTCGCGTGTCTTTCATAGATGGCATCCGCCACGTGAAATCAAAACGTGAAGCGCGAGGTCGCTCAGTACGCAACATCACGTTTCACGTGTTACGATAATCTGCTTTGCGGGTTACACCTTGTTGCACAGCGCATCCCGCCAACGACAACTATACACCAAAAGAGACATCGCGTCAAACAAGCCGGGGAGCGTCCTGTTCAATCAGTCTTCGGTCGCCCTCAGCATGGCATGCAGGTTTTCCAAAGGCACGGTCGGCGGAAGGTCGCAGCCGGAGGTCAGGATGAATCCACCCCCTGCGCTGCCGGCGGCCAGACATGCCAGACTGGCTTCACGGGTATCCTCTGGCGTGCCTTGGTCGAGTACCGAGACGGGATTGACGTTTCCGGCCAGACATACCCGGTCGCCGACCAGTTCTTTGGCCGTGGCGATATCGACCTTGTAATCGAGGCTAAAACAATCGGCTCCGGTGTCGGCAATCAAATCGAGTTTGTCCGTTGTATCGCCACAGATGTGCAGCCAGGTGTATGCGTCGTGCTCCTTGAACTCCTGAATAAGGGGTTGCAGATAGGGAAGACAGTAGGTCTTGAACGTACGTGGGGAAATCAGGTCACCCGAAGCAGTTGGATCGGCCAGGCTGGTCACAGAAATGGTGTGGTCTTCCACAAGGGGCCGGTAGAATTCCTTCAGCAAGCGTGTGGCAAAGTCGAGGGTCTTGTGTGCCTCTTTCTTGCGTTTGAACGTAGCGCGCATGAAGTCTTCCACACCAAAGATTTGCCCGGCCAGGGTGAAAGGCCCCCATGCCGTTACGGTCACGATCACCTTGTCGCCGATGGCCTCTGCCACCAGGCGGGTTGCCTCCCAGATATTTTGGATTACGGGGTCGTTCCGGATCACGGCCACGTCCAATTCGTCCAACTCATCGGCATGTTCCCGAACGATAGGCGCAGCCAAATCGGGAGCGCCGGCTTTTCGTTCCTTGACGGTGCCACCGACGGCAGCGGCCAGGTAATTGTTATAGCCGGAGCCCACATACACAATTGGGCTTTGCACCTCGTCGTTGGTCTTGATAATGATATCGGCGTATGTGTGGGGATCTTGAATCAACTCACCGAATTGTCTGTTCCAATACCGTAACGTCCACATGCCGCCACCAAATACCGTCGACGGCACTGAAGCGCCCGGTTTTCTCTCAAAAGCATCAAAGATTGCTTGCTTTGTGTTTGCCATTGCGGTTCCCTTTCTTCGTAATCCGGACACGCCAGAACTATACGGGATTGCTCACTACAAAGATTCCAAGCAAGACACCAAAGAAGGAAAGAACTTCTTTTCTTCATGTCCTCGTGTCTTTGCGTCTCTGTGGTGAGATATTTTTGTGCGGTTGGGGCAGGCACGGGGGCCTGCCCCAACGGTTTCCACCCTACAGAGAGTTCAGATCAGTATACGCCTCTGTCGAACTTCGGTGATGCCAGATATTCCCAATCCTCACCGGCGCGGAACTTGGCGGCGATATCCATACACTTGGCTGCATATTCAAAAGCATACGGGATGCCTGGGGCATTGGGGACAAAACCTGCACCGATCATACCTACGGCGGCAGCCTCGAAAATTTCTCCGTCAGTTGCGCCGGCATTGATCGCCGGAATCACGTGGATAATACAACGTGGCGACAGGTAGGCCACACCGATGGACATGAACATCAACTCTTTCGTCTTCTTGTCCAGGTTTCCATCACCAAAGATCGTGGCATAAAAATCGGCGAAGGTTTCGCCAGCCTCGGGGGCCATTTGGTTGATGACCTGGAACATGCGGGGCGTGAAACCCATCTTCTCTTTCATGTACTGATTGGCTTGTTCGGCTCGTGTAGCCATCTGTTATCCCTCCCTGGATAGACATCGTTGACTATATACGGAACAACACAAACTACAGGGTGCAACAAGTTATTGGTCTCCTACGCATCCCCTCCTTTCTCGCCCTGTCGCAACAGCCGGTTGTGAACAGCTTTTCCGTCATGGTACGGGGGTGTGTTCGTTGCTAGAAGGTCAGCGAGCCACGCGCTGTGATTGCGTAATCGATGAGTTTTGCTCCGCCGATGAGACGTGCTTCGGGGATCAAATCCTCGCGACGTATGTTCCGCACGTTCGCCGTTTGTTCGCAGACCTCCATGCGCACACCCATCTCCAGCGCTTCGGAAAGGCGCTGGGCAATGCTCGGCGCACCCGGTTTCGCGTCCTCCTTGGCAGCCGCCCCCTGGACCATCACGTCGGCGCCATTTTGTACGCAATAGACCACGGTCTCCTGGTCCATTGCCGCCGCCAACGCGGCATACATGAGCGCAGCACGTACTTGCCCCGGCTGATCAATCCCTGAACGCAAGACAATGAGAAACAGTTTGCCCTCTTCGCCCGACATGATTTTCTCCTCCTTCCAGATAAAAACCATCAATCAGAAACCGGTCATGCGTTGCTTGCATAAGTTTTGGACGATGAAGCACGTCTGCCACCCACAGCCGGCCCTCCTCCGTTGCTTGCCTGGCAAGTCAATCCCCCAAAATGCCAAGCAATAGTGGAATATCCCCTCCATTGTACTCGTATCTGGTCAGAAGGTCAAATCCGCTTTCCCCGTAACGTTTTTCTCATCGTAACGTTCTCTTAACAGGTACCTAACCTTGGCGCAACCAACAGGGAACGCATCTTTGCTAAAATGAGAATGAGAAATGAAGAAAAGGAGACCATCATGCAACGAACTACCGCTTTACTCATGGCCAGTGCTCTGACCGCATTCATCGTCGTCACGGTGACGGTTGTGGGAGCCATGGCCGGTTTCTTCGGAGACCGCACACCAGGAGCAACGGGCACCGTGAACACGACAGACCAGACGGCGTTTGACCCACAGGTCGTGGAACTGCAAAACCAATTGACCGATCTTCGCCAGCAAATGACAGACCGGGAACAGACGTACCAGGATCGCCTGACCGAATCGCAAAAGGTGTTGCAGGAACGCGAAAACGCTTACCAGGAACAACTGAAGCAGGCCGAAACAAAACTGCAAGAGCAACAGGCAGCACTGGCCCAATATCAGAATCAGATCGTAGATTTGCAGACCCAGTACCAACAGAGAGAGGAAGTGCTCAAGCAAAAACTGACCGAAGCATACGATCAAATGAAACAACTGGATGCCACATATCGCACGCAACTGGAACAGGCCAATGCCCAACTCCAACAATACTATGCCCAGATGCAACCACAAGGTGGCGGTGGCGGTGGTGGCGGCGGAGATAAGCCACGAGTGAGCCGCAGCAATAGTGGTGGTGGAAACCGCAGTCATGAAAAAGACCACGAGAACCACGATGGCGGAGGCGAACACGATCATGACTAGACCGCGTCGTTCGGGCACGTCGCGCGTGTCTCCCGAACCGAACGCAAGCCCGAAAAGGGGGCCGGCACGACCCAGGAAGAAACCTTCGGGACGCAAAGAAGCAGCGCGCGCGCGATTCGCATTGGCGACCGGGGCCGTGGGTTTGTTCACCGTAGGATGGGCCTGGATCGGCCACACCCAAGCGCAGTCTCCAGAGTCGGCTTCGGCCGCTCTGGAGACCCCGCCGGCCATCGGGGAGTTGGCCCAGACGATGCCATCCCTGGACGTATCCGAAATGCTTTCCCCCGCGCCGGTGTTGCCCCGAATTCCAACGCTGACACCTCTGGAGCCGGTGCCGACGCTGCCCCCAGACTTATTGGCAGCCGCCCTCCCCACCGGTTCGGGAAGCGGAACCGGCGCACCGAAACTTGCAAATTTGCCGGCGGCTCGCCCGCTGGCCACGATGTCCGACCTGCCGGCCATGCCGGAATTCGCGCCGTTGCCCGACATTCCGGCCCCGCCCCCGCCGCCCCCCAGGCAACGTCATCACCGGAGTGGCGGTGGTGGCGGCGGTGGCGGTGGGGGCCCGAGTACAGGGGGGTCATAACCATGACGTACCGGTGGCACACGCTATCTTTTTGGACGATGAATACTGCCGCAGCAATATGGTTGTATAGCGATGAGCGCGGAGAACCGGTGTTGGAAGCTGCCCAACAATTCTTCCGGGCCGTCGAACGTCGCATGAGCCGGTTCGACCGCACCAGTGAGCTCAGTCGCCTGAACAACGCGGCGGGCAGCGCCGTTCCTGTATCCGATGCGCTCTACGAGGTCGTCGAGCTGGCCCTGGCCGCAGCCGAGGCCAGCAGCGGTCTTTTCGACCCTACGTTGCTGAACACGATGGAAGAGGCCGGCTATGACCGCTCGTTCGATGAACTTGTCGCCGGCGGCCACGCACCGCCCCGGCCAACCGGCGGGGACGGAGCCTTCCTTGGCGGAGGGTTCCGCCAGATGCGCATCTGGCGCAGCAAGCCCAATCCCATGGTCTATTTGCCCAAAGGGGTGCGCCTGGACCTGGGAGGCATTGCCAAGGGGTGGGCCGTAGACCGGGTGGTGGACAAAATGGAAGGGCTTGGCCCATGTTTGGTAAATGCGGGGGGAGACCTCTACGCGCACGGATCACCGCCGGGGGATTGGGCCTGGACGGTTGGCGTGGAGGATCCCCTCGATGAGGATCGCAATATTGCCACGCTGGCGGTGCGCGACCGCGCCGTCGCGACCTCCAGCCGCACAAAGCGCCGCTGGGTAAGGGGGGAACAGCGGCAGCATCACCTGATGGATCCGCGCCACGGCCGCCCGTCGCAAAGCGATCTCCTCTCCGTGACAATTGTCGCCCAGCGGGCAGCCATCGCCGAGATCTACGCGAAGGTGGTTTTTCTGCTCGGCTCTGCGGCAGGATTGAACTATCTGGAACGACAGCCCCGCGTAGCCGGGTTGCTTGTCACGGAAGATGGAAAGATACTTTTGACTTCTACAATGGAACCGTACATGTTAGTACCTGAGCAGTCAGATGTTTGTACACAAGGCAAGAAGATGAGCCACGGATGACACAGATTGGAAAACGAAGGATAATCTGAGAAATCTGTGCAATCCGTGGGTAGCCTTTTTGGTACTGGCTTGCCCAGGGTAGAAATGAGGAACGTACACCGATGATTCACGAATCTGGCGCTACACAACAGGTAACGAATAATCTCTTACTCATCATGTTGGGAAACCTATTTGGAGGGGTCGTCGCCCTGGTTGCTATTCTTGCAGGGTTTGTTTTCTTTCCTTCGGGACATCTGTCATTCTCTGGATTCGTGGGTGGAGCGCAACAACTCGCCAACCATGTCCCGAACGCGCTGGTTCGTGAAGCGGCGTTGTGGGGGCTTGTCTCTCAAGATGGCAAGGGGATTTCCGCTTTTTGGTATATGTCACGCTCGGCCGGGATCGTTGGGTATCTTTTGCTGTGGGCTTCTGTAGCCTGGGGGCTGGTGATCAGCACAAAAGTGTTGGACAGAATGGTACGACGACCGGCCGTTTTTGCCTGGCATGAGCAGATTTCGTTGGCGGCCCTGGGGTTTGGGGCCTTCCATGCCCTGGTCTTGATGGGTGATCATTACATCCACTTTTCGCTGGGTGACATTTTGATCCCCTTTGCGGCTTCCTATCAACCGGTGGCCGTTGGTTTGGGTACGCTGGGATTCTACCTGGCGCTATTGGTGACGGCCAGCTTCTATTTCCGGCGCTACATCGGGGCCAAGAGTTGGCGCAAGCTCCACTACCTCACTTTCGCCGTCTACATCTTGGTGACGTTACACGGGTTTGCCGTGGGCAGCGACACGAAATCTCTGGTGATGAAGATTCTCTACCTGGGCAGCATGTCCGTGATCCTCTTCTTGGTCTATTACCGCCTCCTGATTGCCGCAATACCACCGGTGCGTACGCGGTCTGTTGCCATCAAAAAGCAAACTGGCGCAGCTCTTTGAACTGCGCCAGTCCTTCGCCCTTCAGTTTGCTTGTAGCAAATTTGTTTTGTTGTTACGGGTCGATGCCCTCTCGCGGGCGCGTGTCTGCGTAGCGATCCCAGTGACAGCAACCCGACATGACGTACACCCAGAATTCCGAACTCCACAACATGACCCCGTGCTGGAAGTCCTGCGCCGTGCCCAGGTAATCGTGCTGCGGTTGCGTGGCCCATCCGAGTTTGCCGTTGGGGCCGCCGAGGAAGGTTCGCCACGTTTTGCCAAATGCCAGCACCGGTTCGTACATTCCAGGCGGCGGTGCATATCCCCAACTGACCCGGTCCCCCGGCTTATAAGGATTCTGCATCGCTTCCCATCCGCCATCCTCGTAGAGCACGTAGACAATGTCTTTGCCGCTCCGCCAGAACATGCGGCCATGCTGGAATGCCTGCTCGGCCATTTGAATGGTTTGCGCGTTCTCGGTACCTTTGCCAAGTGATTGGGCTACGCTGGGATTGGCATCCCACACCAGGCGGAATACGCCGTCGGCCGGGAAGCGGCCCTCGCGGTCGCCGCCATCAAAGAGCTCCGCACCCACCGCAGCGAGTACAACCTGACCGTTCCGGTACTCCATGCGGGCCCGTTGGAACCATTGGATGGTTATCCCGTTCAATTTCTGGGCCTCGCTGATCGGATATCCGAATATCTCGACCCCACCGTGTTCGCGGTAGAATTTCAGGAAGGCGTAGCTGACGACGTGTCCGGTTTGCGGGAAGTATGTGTAGTTCGCGTTCCAGGGCGTGGTCCAATCGGCCACCGGTGACTCTGGCGGGCCATGGAGTTCCTGGCCAACGAGACCGAGTTGCACGCCACCGGGAATCTCCGGGTGCGCTTCAAACCGCGCATTTTGGAAATACTGAACCATGCGCCCTCCCTCCTGGAAGCTGCTGGAGATGGGGTAACCGAAAATGGCTGCCCCCCCCTTCGCTTCATAGAATGAGAGGAATGGGTCTTGGGTCTGATAGCCAGTTTGGGTGAAGAATTGTGTGCGTGGCCCGACCGCGTGCGGGGTGAAGGGTACCAGAGGGGTCTTCGTCAGCCACTCCTGGCCAAGATTGCCCAGGGTCACTTGATGGCCGTCCCATTGGAAGCGAGCGCGCTGGAAATATTGATATGTGCCCCCGCCAAAGACGAAACGCTCTGTAATGGGATACCCAAAGAGGTCTAGCCCGCCGTAGGTCATCCAATAATCCAGGAAGGCATCGGTGACATTGTGCCCGGTCTCCGGAAAATACATGACATGCGGACCCGCAACCGGAGGCACCGGTGGATCGGACTCTTCGAGAATGTCCGATCCCAACAATCCGAGTTGCACTTTGTAAGGATCGGGATTCTGGGGACGCCACTCAAAACGCGCCCGCTCAAAATATTGAACGGATGTACTTCCTTCCAATATTTCATCGGTCAGTGGGTAACCGAAGAGGGCCAGTCCACCGTGGCTATCGAAATAATCGAGAAAGCCTCCCGATACGGTATGTCCCGTCTGTGGATAGAACCGGGAGTACGGACTGGAAGCCGTTGCCGCTACGGGAAGTGCCAGCAAGATGACGAATAACATCAAAACAATCGGCCAACGAATCTTTTCCATTGCCACACCTCCTGAATTCACAAATAAACACCATATTTAATGACTATATTATACAACAAAACGAACAAAAAATCAAGGGGGAATTTGTTGATTTAATACAAAACTTTTCAAGAAATGTGTACGTCCATCAAAATGGAGCCATCCAGTTGATTTATTCAAGAACCTGCGTATAATGTAGGTCACGAAACGCGCCGTCGATAATGGATCTGCGGCAACACTCCACGAGGAGACATGGCATTGTCAGAAATCTTGAACGGCAAAGTGGCATTGGTAACGGGGGGAAGTTCGGGCATTGGCCGGGCTACGGCTGTGGCCTTTGGCCGGGAGGGGGCAAAAGTGGTAGTGGCCAGCCGCCGCATTCCGGAGGGCGAGGAGACGGTGGACATGATTCGGGCGGCAGGCGGCGATGCGCTCTTCGTCAGGACGGATGTCACGCACGCCTCTGAAGTCGAAGCTATGGTGGGCCAAACCGTCGAGACGTATGGGCGACTTGACTTCGCCTTCAACAATGCGGGGACCACACCGCCCATGGCGTTCACCGCCGATTGCCCGGAAGAACTGTGGGACCACATCATCAACACCAACCTCAAAGGCATTTGGCTGAGCATGAAACATGAGCTCCCCCAAATGCTAAAGCAGGGAGCGGGGGTCATCGTCAACAATTCGTCGGTTGCCGGCCTGGTCGGCTTTCCCGGACGCGCCGCTTATGCGGCCAGCAAGCACGCGATCATCGGCCTCACCAAGACGGCCGCGCTGGAGTATGCCCGCGCAGGCATCCGCGTCAACGTCGTGTGCCCGGGCTGGATCCGTACACCGATGTTGGACAGCGGTCTACGTCAGAACCCACAATTCGAGGCGCAAATCCTGAAGATGCAGCCGAACGGGCGCATTGGGACGCCGGAGGAGGTGGCCGGCGCGGTCATCTGGCTCTGTTCAGACACAGCCTCCTTCGTGACCGGTCACACCCTGGTCATGGATGGCGGGCTGCTTGCCCAGTAGCCTCCTTATTGTCACCCGGCCGGCGGGGGGTAGCGCGCGACTATGGACTAATATCCTATTCTCTTGCCTGATACAGCATGATATAATTGGGGTTACTGCTCAGGCATGCAGCGAGAATAGCTTCAGCGGCCGGGCGGTAGCCCCCCCAGCCCCCCAATCCTGGGGGAGTACGGCGGCTTCCCCCCAAAGTTGGGGGGTAGGGGGGCCTGGCTGAGTAGTAACTAATTGGGAAAATATCAGGAGTATGGCTTTAGTGGGGAGACCTCGACGAACGTAACGATTCCTGCGAAGTTCCCTTGCAACACAGGAGGAAATATGTCGATTCGTGCCGTGCAACACGCGCGGGACTACCTTAGTGAGACACAAAACGATGATGGAGGCTGGGGATACAAAAGCAGCAGCCAAAGCGTTACCGAAGCTACCGCTGTGGCGGTGATTGCCCAAACATCCGTTGCCAGCCGGGAAAGCGGCATAAACTGGCTGCTCCGGACACAACGCACGGATGGTAGCTGGGGAATGAACGCCCAGGACGACTCCGGAAATTGGCTGACGGCCTGGGCCGTCCTGGCCTTGCTCCTCCAACCCACGGAGAAGACCCGGCCGGCAGCCAGACAAGGCCTGGACTGGTTGCTCGCCATGGGCGTCGTGCGGATCACCGACCCCACCACCGCCACAGATATCATGGGAACGCTGGACATCAACCCAGCGCTGGCCGGCTGGCCCTGGCAGCCAGACGAGGCCCCCTTCGTCGAGCCCACTTCTTTGGCCTTGCTTGCATTGGTGGCCGCCGGTGAAGACACCCAGCCACGATTGCGCGAGGCCAAAGCCTATCTCCGGGACCGCGTCTGCCGGGGCGGGGGATGGAATGTCGGCAATCCCTACATGTTCAGGAAGCCCCTTCCGGCAACGCCCTACAGCACGGCCGTGGCCCTCCTGGCCTTGCGAGCCGCCGGCGCGGATCGCGTGGACCCAATTGTTTCCGCCGGGATAACCACTTTGCGCCAGACGCTTCTATCGCGTCTCGAAGCTTCTACGCTTGCTTGGGGATGTACCGCCCTGCGCGTATGGCGCAGCGAAGACGAATCTTTCCGCGAACGATTGATTCAGATGCAAGACAATCAAGGCGGCTGGGATCGCGGCCCCTACGCCACCGCCAGCGCCATGATTGCCCTGCAGGACACAGTTCCTTTCAACCTGGGCCGCTCGTGAGCACATATGTACGTTCCGATCCTTTTTGTTTGAATAGGAGGGCCTTCTGAACCTATACTCGCGACGGAAATTCTTGCGCCTGGCTCTGCTCGCCGGCATCGGGGGCGGGCTCTTTGCCGTCGACCGTGCCACGCAGCCTGTAGGGTTTCTCACCTGGGCCGGTTGGCTGGCCCGAGGGTACCGGCGGCGCTTCCTTGATTCCCCGTCTACTGTCGCCGTCGTCAGCGCTCCTCCCGATTACGGGCCCTCCCTAGCGGCCTGCTTGGCGGAGGGGTGGAATCTGGCCAACGCTCCGGATGTGCGGGGCCGTCGTGTGCTCATCAAGCCCAACCTGGTGGACCACATCGCCGGCCGGCCAACGACCACCGATGCCCGTCTGATTCGCGCCCTCGTCCTGTTGCTCCGGCAGCGCGGGGCCGCAGACGTACTCGTCGCCGATGCCCCCGCATTTCGCAAGGACCCGCTGCCCATCCTCGACGCTACGGGGTTTGCGGAAATGCTCACCACATTGAATGTCCCTTTCACAGACCTGAACCACGACGATACCATCCGCCAACCGCTCCGGGGGAATTTCATGCCCGGCGTAGACCATCTCCACCTGCCCCGCACATTTGTCGAAGCGGACATCGTGATTTCGGTGCCCAAGATGAAAACACACCACTGGGCCGGCGTGAGTTTGAGCGTGAAGAATATGTTCGGGCTGTTGCCCGGCATCAAGTATGGCTGGCCCAAGAACTTGCTTCATCAGAAGGGCATATCTGCTTCTGTGGCGGCCCTCTACGCCTCATTCCCCTTTGACTTTGCCATTGTCGACGGCGTGGTCGGCATGGAAGGGGATGGTCCATTGTTCGGCGACCCCATACCCACAGGCGTCTTGGTGATGGGACGAGACGGTGTGGCGGTAGACGCGATTTGCGCGAACCTCATGGGCTTTGCACCCGGCGAAATTGCGCACATTTCGTTCATGGCCTGGGCCGGCCTGGGACTTGCCGACCCCGCTCGCATCGATCTTCGTGGCGAGAAACTGTCGGGCTTGCGCAAGGCCTATGCGCCACCCCCGCAAATCCCCCTGGGGTAGCGCGCCAACTGATCCCCTCCGACAATCAAAACTTGCCAATGGAGCCATTGTATGGCAAAATAGTGGCGTTCCCAGGCAAATTCAAGTATCTGGGTCGATAAGGAGCATACGTGGAAAGCAAAGGATACGCACTCGCCTTCGTCCTGATACTGGCAATCATCTGCACCGGCGCATACGTGGCTGTCTCGGCGTTGCGTGCGAACAATAGCCGGCCCCTCGTCCAGATCGAGCGCCCGACCGAAGCGACAGATTCTCCGGTCACCCTGGCAGTGGCGACGGCCACACCTGTTCAGCCCACCGCTACGCCTCTCCCCCCAACGGTCACACCACAGCCGCCCATCACGCTCCCCATACAGACGGCGACGCCGACAACAGAGGGTAAGCCGGTGCGCCGAATCGCCACGGCTACGGCGACTGTCGCTTTGCCTACTCCGACGGCTGTACCTCGTTATGCGTTTGTCCAAGATGGGCCTGTACGGGGAGACTTTTCACACAATTGCACCGCCGGGGCCTACATATTGGGGTACGTACGCGACGCAAAGGGGACCTTGCTGGAAGGTGTTCAAATTCAGGCGACCGATGCCTGGGGCAACAACTTGAAGGCGCTTTCCAAAGGAGGGACCGACCTGGGCAAGTATGATATTCCTATCAATAGCAATGTAGCCGATACCTGGAACGTAACGATTACCGACAACCGGGGCACCCCACAAAGCTTGACAGTTGCCGTACAACACAGCGGCCAATTTGTTCCCGACCAGCAACCTTGTTGGCACCGGCTCGATTGGAAACGGACGTATTGAGGGGCTCGCGACTGCACACGCGCTCAACCCCCGTCCATGGGGGCGTCGCAGACGGGATTCGCCCCGTCAATCCGCCCCCGGGAACGCGGACGCGGAGCTTCTGGAGACCGGCGCGCCACTCTTGTCGCCACGCAATGGCACACGCGACAGGCATAACCTGCTGATGATGCGTACGAACAAAGGATTGGCATGAGCGAACGAACCATTTCGGGAAAGCAAAAAGCAGACGATGGAAAAATTGAACAAACCCTTCGCCCGCAACGGCTGGAGGAGTATATTGGGCAGGAGCGAGTCAAGAAGAATCTGACAATTTTTCTACAGGCAGCCCGCTCCCGCAGCGAATCATTGGACCACGTTCTTTTCTACGGCCCGCCGGGGTTGGGCAAAACTACGTTGGCGCACATCCTGGCCAACGAGATGGCCGTAAACATCAAGATCACGTCGGGGCCGGCCATCGAACGGGCCGGCGATCTGGCGGCCATCCTGACCAACTTGCGTCAGGGCGACATCTTGTTCATTGACGAGGTGCATCGTTTGAGCCGCGTGGTCGAGGAGGTACTGTACCCGGCAATGGAAGACTTTGCCTTGGACATCATCATTGGCAAAGGGCCAGCCGCCAGGAACATCCGCTTGAACCTGCCCCACTTTACCATCGTGGGGGCCACCACGCGCCTGGCCCTGATGACTTCCCCTTTGCGCGACCGCTTTGGGGTGATCTACCGGCTGGATTTCTACAACCAAATGGAGATGGAAGCCATCGTCCGCCGTGCAGCACACATCTTGGGGGTGAAAATTGACGCCGAAGGGGCATCGGAAATCGCCAAACGCGCCCGCGGCACACCACGCATCGCCAATCGTCTGCTCAAGCGCGTGCGCGACTTCGCCCAGGTGCAATCAGATGGCACGATTGACCAGCCTCTGGCCGGAGAGGCCCTGCGTCTTCTGGAGATAGACCATTTGGGTTTGGACGACATTGATCGTCGCGTCCTACGCACGATCATTGAGAAATTCGACGGGGGGCCGGTGGGGCTGGAAACCATTGCCGCGGCCATCAGCGAGGAGTCGGACACCATCATGGATGTCTACGAGCCATTTCTGTTGCAACTGGGCTTCATCATCCGTACACCGCGCGGTCGCGTGGCAACCAAACAGGCCTATGCGCATTTGGACATCCCCTACACCGAAGACCAGCCTGCCGACACGCAACCTGTCTTGTTTTAATTCGAGGAAGAGATCGTTCTTTGGTCAGGACTGCGTGGCTTCAGGGGGCTTCCCGGCGACAGCGCTTCCCGGTGCGACGGCCGGGTCTGCGCCTTCCTGTTGGACACTTTCCTCCTGTTCAGCAATTTGCTCGCCTTGCTGCCGAAGCGGCGTTTCGACATCCTCCAGCGGTGAAGGGCCATCTTCAGATGAAAGGAGAGAAGCCAGGTCCCCCTCCAAAGGGGGAAGCTGCGCCAAATCTTTCAGGCCAAAATATTGCAAGAACTCAAACGTGGTTCCATAAAGGATGGGCCGGCCCGCTTGCTCCAGCCGCCCCACTTCCATGATCAAATCTTGGGCGACGAGCGTACGAAGCACGCCCTGGCAATCTACGCCACGCACGGCTTCCACCTGGGCACGGGTAACCGGCTGGCGGTAAGCGACGACGGCCAGCGTTTCCAACGCGGCCGGCGACAGTTTCCGTGACAAGTCCAGCCCCAGGAAACGCTCGATGTAGGGAGCCGCTTCTGAAGCACTGATCATGAGGAGGTATTGACCTTGCCGCTGGATGCGCACCCCCCGTGATTGGAAAGTCTGTTCCAGGGCTTGCAGCGCTTCCCGGATGGCTTTGGCCGGCACGTCCAGGGCCTGTTGTAAGTGCCTGATGGTGACCGGTTCTTCGGCAACGAATAGTAGGCTTTCGATCAGCGCGGGCAGTTGATCGGGATCTTTTGGGTTCATTTAGCAAAGGGTCTCTCTATTTTGTAAGGAGGGGAAACCAATGTTTTCTCACAAATCAAAAGTTGTTGTCTGGATCGGGATTCTCTTTCTCGCGACCTTGTTGGCCTGTCGATTTGGGAGCACGTCCCGGCCGGCCACGTCTCCGGCCACGCCCACACCGACGCTGGTGCCTGTTGTGATTTCCCAGGAAGCGGCGGACCGCTTCCAATCCAAAATCAGCCAACAGGTTTTGAACAACGAGTCAGACCAATTCTCGGTTACGTTCACAGATGAAGAAGTCACTTCCTTCGCTGCCTTGAATAGCACAGAGCTTCCTGTCTCAAATCCCCAGATTCATTTTGGCAACGACAAAATTTTTCTTTCGGGAAAAGCAAATGTCGGTATCACTGCACAAATTCTCTTGATCGCTACCGTAAGATTGAATGATGGCGACGTTGTCATTCACGTGGAAGAAGCAAAGATGGGGCGACTGGCCATGCCAGACAGTCTGCGAGAGCAGATTTCCACAACAATCAATGAGAGCATCGCGGAGGCCGGAAACATGGTACAGATCACATACATCCAGGTTTCTCCTGGGCAAATCACGTTGCGAGGAACAAAGACCATTCCTGGAAAATAACCGGCCCTCTTTCTCCAGCAACTCGTCGGAGGAAGAATGCTGGGACACAGGGTTGCCGGAAACAGACTTTCCGATGCTTTCGCCTGAAAAGCTGTGCTCCTCTCCGCTGCGTTCCGGCGCAGAATGACATCACATCAATGCACGGTTGACAGAGCACTAGGCATTGCGCGAATGTGTCATGTTGACCTTGAACTTGCCGAGGGTCAATCCCATCTGCTCTTCGATAACCTGCTGGGAAGCATCGTGAATTTCCTGAGTCTTCATAGGCACTTCGACAGCGGGTGATGTCTCTACATCCATCTCTACGTTTATGGCCCCGCCACGCATACTGCGAATCTTGGGTTTCACGCGCGTAACGTCTTCGATTTCCGAGATACGTTGCTCCAATCTCCGGGCGATAGATTCCGTGGCCAGCGACATCTTCGTCCCCCCAGGTTGCTGAAGGGTGATGGTCTTGGGCCCTTTCGAAGGCCGCAGTTCCAACAGAATGAGCAGCAAGCAAACCAGAATGACGAGCGTGCCAACGCCACCAACAAACAGACGCTGGGTAACCGGCATCTGACCAAATATATCGGCGAACCAACCCACCCAGGCGACAATCGTCTCTTGGTAGAGTCGCGGCAGAAACACTGCCCCGATAGTCAGCAGCGTAGCAATAATCGTTAGCAGAAAGGCCAGAATAGCCACAACACGGTTGAACAATTTCATTGTGATGCCTCCTCACCCATCTATTATACCGCAATACTTCCATCTCGTCCAACTAAAGCCGCCGGGGGACGCGGATTGTCGTCCCCCGTGAGTGCTGGTCATGGGCACTGCTCTGAAAATAACGTGTCAGGTGTCAGGTAAAACGTAAAACGTGATGCGTAAGACGCAATACGCAATACGCAATACGCAATACGTTTCACGTCTTCACGTTTGGGAGAGAACTGGCCGTGCGTCCTCGTCACCCGGTATACAACTCCGGGCGCAAGACCCCGATATAGGGCAAGTTCCTGTAGATGCTGTCGTAATCCAGGCCATAGCCCACAACGAAGCGGTTGGGGATGCTGAACCCCAGGTAGTCAATGGGAATATCCACCTCGCGGCGTTCAGGTTTTTCCAGCAAGCAACAGATGTGGATCGAAGCTGGCCGGCGTGTTTCCAGGTTTTCGATGATGTACTGAAGGGTGTACCCTGAATCGATGATGTCTTCGACGATCAGCACATTGCGGTCCCGGATGTTCGTTTCCAGATCCATAATGATGCGCACCACGCCTGTCGATTCCGTAGACTTTCCTTCATAGCTGGAGATGGCCATGAAATCAATCTCGTGGGGTATGGAAATCTGGCGCATCAGGTCGCTGAGAAAGATAGTCGCCCCTTTCAGGACGGCGATCAGTAGGACGTCTTGCCCCGCATAATCCCGCGAGATGGCTTGTCCCAACTCTACGATTTTCTTGTGGAGCTCCTCTTCCGTGATCAATACTTCCGCAATGTCATCGTGCAATGACATGGCTGCACCTCCTGTTTTGAAAATAACGTGTCATGTGTCACGTGTCAGGTGTCAAGTAAAACGTGATGCGTGATGCGTAAGACGCAATACGTTTCACGCCCCGCCATTTTCGTCCTTGGTGGCGTGCAATCGCTCACGGGTACTGTTTCTGAAAACAGCGTTTCAACCGCTGTGGCGGGTACGTTCACGATTCAATCTCCTCCCCCTCCTTCGCCAGGCTCACCCGTCGGGTTGTTCGAGTTGTGGCATCCCGACCCCTGGCAGGTATATTGGCTGAAATCGTTGCGCGGATGACATCGTTCGCAGGTCAGGAAGTGTTCGCCACCACCCAGGTGCTCACGTACCCGTGGGTGCAGGAACGTGGACGGTGTCCAAGCATTTGTGCGATGGCATTTCGCGCAATCGGTCCCCAGCCCACCGCGATGGGTATCATCCCCTTGATGGCAGCTATAGCAGTGCGTGCCCTTGAATTGCTGGTTGACATGGCAATCTTTGCACTTGACCTGAACGTGCGCACCGGTCAGCGGGAAGTTGCTCCGGCTGTGGTCGAAGGTGGCCTCGTCCCATTTTGTGGGGCGGTGGCAGTCCTCGCACTGCGTGCCAAAGGCCCCCTTGTGCTTGTCGTCTTTCTTGTGGCAGCTATAGCAGTAGCAGTCGGTCGGCGTGCCCTTGAATTGCTGGTTGACATGACACTCCTCGCATTTCAGGCTTGCATGAGAACCGGTGAGCGGCAGACGAGTCTGGCTGTGATCGAAACGTAACGCCTTGCCCGTGCCGTCATGGCAAGCCAGGCAATCATCGCCAAAGCGTTGCCGGTGTTCGGTCATAAACGAGGGGTCGCGCTCCCCGTGGCAATCGGCACAACGCGTTTGAGAGAAGGGCAGGTAGTCATCGGCATGACAGTCCTGGCACTGGAAGGGACGAAGGCCCAGGCGTTCGTGCTCTTCAAGAGAGAAAGTGGTCTGTTCATGGGGAAAATTGGGCCGGTAAAGAATATTGATCGGATAGTCACGGCCACGGTGATCCGTGTGACAGGCTTTGCAGTCGGTGACAGACCGGAGCATGCCGTGGAAACCCTGCCCGGAGCGCATGTCGTTGCCTTCCTCGGTGTGACATTTCAGGCAACGGTCCTTCATGACGTCTTTGCTAAGGGGCAACGCGTGACAGGTTGCGCATTTTCCTTCGAAATCGACGTGGGAAGTCACGCCCTGTAGCGTTTTTCCTTCGACATGGCGCACACTCAACTCGCCGGGAGCGAAAATCAAAGGCCCACCCTGCACCCAACCGGCCACTACAACAAAGAGCAACATGGCCAAGGCTCCCAAGAACCCCTGCCAGGAAAAGACTCCGACACCCTTTCTCACGCGAGACCTCCTGTTTTGAAAATAGACGTCAGTCGCCAGTAATCAGTAATCAGTGGCCAGTCGTCAGAACGTGTTGCGTGTTGCGTCGCCCTCCCCCTCCCCCGGGGGAAACTATCACA
>JAADHH010000165.1:23270-53908 GCA_013151955.1 Chloroflexota bacterium | reverse complement strand
AGAGGGGAGACCTGCACGCCATTTTCATTCTTGGTGGCGCGCGTACCGGTGAACTACCGCGAGAACGTGCTGAAAACGAGCGCGGCGACGACGTGTAAAGTGACGGAGGTGAACAGCGCCGTTCCGATTGGCACATGTGCCGCCCGCCATCGGGACATTAACGTGCGAGCGGCCGCCCAAGACGCGGCTTGACGCTCTACCTTGTGCCGCTTCTGCAGCAATTGGCTGATTTCCTGCACGTGGGCGCGTTCCACCGTACTGAGCTGACCAAACGACTGACGCAATGCCCTGCGGTAGTTCCAATCGTCCCACACACGGCTGAGTACGGCCCGGGCATTGCCGGTGACCGCTCCGGCAGTGACCGGTTCTGTCTTGGGCAAGGTATCCAGCCGTACCAGTTCTTGCAACTGTGCCGGCTTTCGGGCCAACCATTGCTGGATTTGGCTGTTCAATTGCTCCAACTGCCTGGACAGTTGCTGGTGCTCAATAGCCTTGCCAGACATGGTTCGGGGGATGGACGTATAGATGTATCGCCCAAAGAATCCGCTGAGCGCTACGACAGCCGTCAAGAGCAACGTGATTCCGGCCAGACCCTGAAACTTCCATGCGGTGTGCATCAGCACCATCGTGGGGCCAACGATTCCCATGTAGATGTGTACACTCAACCAGGTACGGAGGCGGCCAAATTGCAACAACTTGGTTCGCTTGCGAATGCTGTAAAGTGTCTCCGTCGCCAGCATTAGCAACGTGCCGATGATGCCCAGGGTGTGTCCGATGGGAATGCTAGGGCTGGGAGTATCAAAACGCGCATAGAAAACGTAGCCTACGGCAAGAAACAACACCGTAATCCACGCCGCCTTCAGCTCGCGGCTCTCCGTCATCTGTTCTCCTCCCCAAATGTTTGTTCGATTGCCGAACTGCTATGACTTCACGATGCGAAACGAGTTGCCAAGGTTGGGGCCTGGCGCTGCCCGCTTATGATTTCTGATAGTTCTCCCAGAATGGGCCCAAGATGTCCGCCAGGGGCGTTTGGTGATCCGAGAGCAGACGTTCGCGAATGGGGGTGATGTCCGCTTCGGCAGCGATCAGCCCCCGAAGTGGGTCAGCCAACGTCTGGTCTCCGAGCAGTAGCGCGCCAATGATGCGTGGGCCTTGCATCACCAGGCGTTGCGATTCGCCAGAAATCTTACGGACAACGCTGGCGTATTGTCCACCGGCGGGACTGAACCAAACCTCGCTGGTGCCGCGCGAAAGGGCAACCAAATCGGTGTCCTCGTCCACCATAGGGCGGGCCGAGACCTGACCGATGGCGGTCAGGTGTAGGCCACACAGCAAGGCCGTGTTGAATGGAGGGGCTTTGCGATAGCGTTTGTGGGCACCGGCCATATTTGCGCCGGCGACCTTGCCGGTGGCCAGCGCCGTGGGCCACAAAACATCCAGTTTGTATTGGCCGCTCCAACGATCCAGCACCTGGGCAGCGTCTCCCGCGGCATAGATACCCTCGATGTTCGTCTGCAGGTAGTCATCCACGAGGATGCCGCGATCGGTTTTGATGTCCGCTTGCTTGACGAAGGCGATGTTCGGCTGCACGCCAATCGCCACGCCGACGATGTCGCAAGGCAGGGTGCGGCCCGACTGGGTGCGCACACCTTTTACGCGACCTTTCTGGCCGATGACTTCGGCCAACTCTTCAAATCTGTGGATTTTAACACCGTGGTCGTCCAGACGATCTTCAACAAGGTCAGACTCGTCTTTGCGCAGCAGACTGGACCAGAACCGCTCCTTGCGCAGCAGGTAATGCGTTTCCACGCCCTGGGCCTGCAATCCTTCGACCAGTTCCAGAGCCGTGATACCGCCTCCCACAACAACGGCGCGCCTGGCTTTTTTGGTCAGGCGCATGATGGCGTGAACATCGGTCATCGTGTCCAACACCACAACGCCCGGCAGGTCAATTCCAGGCAAGTTTGGTTTCACGGCATGGGAACCGGTGGCGATGAGCAACGCATCGTATGGGAGCGCGCGGCCATCAGAAAGGGTCACGCGACGGGTAGGCAAGTCGAGTTGCGTCACCCGCGCCGTGATACGATGGAACCTTTGCTGCTCATAATAACCCTCTGGCCGGCCATACAACTGTTTCTCCGGTATATCTCCGCGAAAGTAGTAGGCCAGCCCTGGACGGGAATAGAAGGGAAATGGTTCGTCGGAGACGATGGTTATGTAAGCATATTTGTCTTGCCGGCGAATCTCTTCAGCGGCACTCAACCCTGCAGCTCCATTGCCGATGATCACGTATTGCTTGGGCACAGGTTATGCTCCAGTTTTGACGAGTGCTTTTAGCAAGCCATAGGCCTCGACGTGCTCGAAGGGGTCTTGCTCCCGTGCCGGCTGGAAGAACCAGTCATCCTCGGGCACCGCAAACTGTAACGTATTACGCGGACAGCGTTCGATGCAAATTCCACAAGCGATACAGGCCGAGTCCTTTACAGGCAATCCTCGGAACGCGTAAGCGCGTACATCGATTCCTACTGGACAATTGTAGCTGCAGATTCCACATTGGACACAGTGTGTGGCATCGGGAGTGACACACGCGCCGGCCAAGGCTGCCGGGGCTTCCTCCTCGTTGTCACCAAATAACTTTCGAAGAAAACTCATCTTCTCTCTCCCAGACGTAGTAAGAATATTGATTATTTCAAAGGTATCTGAAGTATATCACAGAGAAGACGAGGATTCGTTACGCACCCCTTAGAAGAATCTTACAACGAGCTTACGGATTGCCTTGATAAGATTATATCACAGTGAAATGTATTTGACAAGCCCCCTGAACGTGAGGGTGTATTTCAGTTTGGGGGTGAGAATTGTTTTAACGCAAAGGCGCAGAGACGCAAGGATGAAAATCGTGGAGCGGTGAGCGTAGAGCAGCAGATTACGCATTGGGCCGAGAAGTTCAACTTCTCCGAGAAGTTGAACTTCTCAGCGTCAAGCGGGCGAACGTTCGAAGGGCCAACGCATTTTCAAAGCAGAAAAACTCTGCGCGCTCAGCGTCTCTGCGGTGAAATCCTTACCCTGCCCCCAGAATTGAAATACACCCAACGTGAGGAGGGACCGTCACTTTTTGCGCGGGGAAACGCCCTGGAATGGGGATTCCAGGGCTACGTCTGACCGTAGCGACGGAATCCCCATTCCGTCGCGTCTAGGCTCGCTTGCTCGCAGCGGGCGACAGTCCGCGTCCCTGCGGAGGCGAGAGATGGCGGACAGGACAAAAAAAGACGCCGGTGGGAAACCGGCGTCTTGCTATGGTGGAGATGGCGGGAATCGAACCCGCGTCCAAAGAGTTCAGCCCAAGGCATCTACAAGCTTAGTTTCGTTGGTTGTGTCTCGTGTGCGGAGGCCCAACGAACAAGGCCTTTTGCACACCAGCCGATCCGGCGGTTGCCGGCTTAGGCCTCGCTATCGGCGTCAGCGAGACTGCACCCTGGCAATGGTTTCGCCCGCCCTACCTCGCCAGAGAGAGGCGAGACGGACGTGACGGCAAGTTATGCCGCCAAGGCAACTTGTGGTGCCCCAGTAAACTGGGGTACGAAGAAGTTTGTTTTGGCAATTGTGTTTGTGCCCGTTTAACGAGTAGACACTCGGCTTGCAACCCTGAACCAGCCCTCCCTGTCGAGACCAATCATCCCCACGGGGTACTGAGTTCTGCCTATATTATACTACAAATCTGCGATTTTGGCAACTGCCGCAGATATCCGGGCGCGCATCATTTTTTTGCGTGGAGGCACCGGCGGGGTGCAAAACGCAAAAAAATGATGCACATCCCCATCCCAAGCTGAGTTTGTCACCACGCGCAACTTGTGATATACTGTACGTCAATCAGTCAAGGGGGAGGGTATTTGTTGCTGCTAATCTATGTCTCTTACATACTCGCTGCGGTATTGTTGGCGATCTACGGAATCAATGAACTTATCCTTACCTTCCTCTATCTTCGACGACGAGGAGAACGTATGCCCCTGCCCGAAGTGGTTGATTGGCCCCGTGTAACCGTGCAGGTGCCGACTTACAATGAACGGTATGTAATCGAGCGGGTGATTAACGCTGTTGCTGCCCTTGACTACCCTCGCGACCGGCTGCAAATCCAGATTCTGGATGATTCTGGTGACGAGACCACGGCTCGCGCAGCGCTACGGGTGGCCTGGCATCGCGCGCGAGGGGTCGATATTTCATTACGGCACCGCCGGGAACGGCATGGCTTCAAAGCCGGCGCCCTGCAGGCCGGGTTGGCCGACGCACGGGGTGAGATCATTGCCATATTCGATGCCGACTTCGTGCCCCCCCCCGACTTCTTGCGCCGCACCGTCCCCTACTTTGTCACCCAACCGAAGCTGGGGTTTGTGCAGACCCGGTGGAGCCACCTCAATCGCGATTATTCAGTCGTTACGCGCGCGCAGGCCCTGGCCCTGGACGGTCACTTTGTCGTCGAACAGACCGCGCGACACCGCTCCGGCCTGTTCATGAACTTCAATGGCACGGCCGGCCTTTGGCGACGTGCATGTATCGAAGATTCCGGCGGCTGGCGGGGCGACACCGTTTGCGAAGACCTGGACTTGAGCTATCGGGCGCAACTGGCCGGCTGGCAATCTCTGTACCTGCCGGACGTCGAGGCACCTGCCGAAATTCCCGCACAAATCACGGCCTACAAGCGGCAACAGTTTCGGTGGGCCAAAGGGTCCATACAATGTGCGCGCCTCTTGCGCGCGGAAGTGTTGGGTTCCAGGGAGTCACTCTTCAAGCGGATCGAAGGCATTTTGCACTTGACCGGCTATTTCGTCCACCCCCTCATGATTCTGTTGCTGCTCACGTCCATCCCTTTGCTGTTTTGGAACTGGTCCGTTCATTTGCCGCTGGCCTACCTGAGCCTGGCCAGTCTGGGGCCGCCCCTCCTCTACGCCGCTTCCCAGCGCGCGCTCCACGCCAATTGGAAACACCGCTACCGCTTGTTGCCCATATTGATGCTGCTGGGAACAGGCGTGGCGGTGAGCAATTGTGTTGCCGTGTACGAAGCCTTAGCCGGGCATCCCAATCAATTCCGGCGCACGCCGAAATTTGGCTTGGAAAATCGCCGCGATCGCTGGGCAGGAAAAGACTACGTACTCTCTGCAATCACGCCAACTGTACTGGCCGAACTGGCCCTGAGTTTTTATGCGGGGAGTGGAATCGCGATCTCCCTATACAGAGGCAACCTGTTTGCTGTGCCGTTTTTGCTGCTATATGCGTGTGGATTTGGGTATGTAGGTTTGTTGACACTGTTCCATAGCCTCCAGATCTCCTGGAAGGATGTTGCCGGTCGAGGTGGCGGATTGCGCCGTGCCGGACGGCACTTGCACCCACAGGCTCTGGGTCGCGGGGATTCATGACCCCCCTTGATTTCTCTACCAAAATCGTGTATCATTGAGGTAGAGAATTTGCTTGCTACGCAAGTGCAACGTGCACCTCGGGGGCTGCATAGCAACCAGGTTCGTTGGATGGTGATTTGTATGGGTACAAGCAGACGATACGCAAAGGAGGAGAAAAGCACTATGAAACGGTGGACACTCTTGGCAACACTTGCAGGACTGGTTCTCGCACTTACCTTAGTTGGTTGTAGTACGGGCAAAGCGGCATTAGGTACCAAGGACAATCCTCTCATCATGTCCTTCGTTCCCTCCGGGGACACACAAGCCATCACTGTGAGTGGAGAAACCCTGGCGAAACTACTTTCCGAAAAGACCGGCCTCACCATACAAAGCAATGTGGCCACCAGTTACACCGCCGTCGTCGAGGCGATGGGCACAGGCAAGGCCCACATCGGCTGGCTGCCCCCCTTCGGTTATGTGCAAGCCCACGATAAGTACGGCGCAAAGATCGGCTTGATCACCATTCGCTTCGGGAACTTCTTCTACAAAGGGCAGATCATCGTCGGTGCCGACAGTGGGATCAAGACGTTGGACGACCTGAAGGGCAAGACGATGTGCTGGGTGGATGTCGCTTCTCCGGCAGGCTATATCTTCCCCAAGGCTATGCTGATCAGCAAGGGGTACGATGTGGAGAACATGTTCACCCACACCACCGAAGCCGGCTCCAACAACAACGTGGTGCTGGCGGTCTACAATGGCGATTGCGACGCCGGGGCGACCTACGTGGATGCCCGGGGTGCCGTGGAAAAGGACTACCCCGACGTGCGCGAAAAAGTGCGCGTCATCGCCGAAACAGACAAGATTCCGAACGACACGGTCACCTTCGCCAAAGACCTGCCGGCCGAGATGCAGGACCAGATCCGGAAAGCCCTACTCGATATTGCTGGCACAGACCAGGGTAAAGAGGCCCTGAAGAACCTTTATTCGATCCAGGGATTGACGGAAGCGCCGGGTGGCGACGCGTTCTTCGATCCGGTACGCCAGGCTGTGCAATTGCTTGACATCAAGTTGAAGTAATCCAGGCGCGCTTGCAAAGGTTCCGAACTCTTCGCATGGGTGCCCAAGCCGTATTACCATTTTATCTATCATAAGGAGGTGAAGCACATCAAACGAACCGGTTTGTGTGGGGCTGTACTGTCAACATGGTCTCTCGGCGATCGCCCCAGTTGTACATAGATGATCCACTGGTGCACGAGAGAAGTGTCAAAGGACCTTTATTTTCAAGGAGGAAAAAGAAAGATGAAAAAGATTGTTCTGTTGGGAATCGCTGTGGCGATGCTCTCTGTCCTGATTATTGGCTGTGCCCCGAGCAAGCCGCCCGCATTGGGTACGACGGACAACCCGATCATCATGTCCTTCGTTCCGTCGGGCGACACGCAGGAGATCATCTCTGGTGGTGACGAAATCGCCAAGTTGCTCTCGGACAAGACGGGCCTGACGATCAAAGCCAATGTGGCCACCAGCTTTTCCGCGGTTATCGAAGCGATGGGCACCGGCAAAGCCCAAATTGGCTGGCTGAACACGTTCGGCTACATCCTGGCACACGAGAAATATGGCGTGGACGTGATCCTGGTCACAGTGCGTTTTGGCCGGCCATACTACAAAGGCCAGATTATCGTACGGGCCGATAGTGGCATCAAGACACTAAAAGACCTCAAGGGCAAGACGTTCTGCTGGGTAGACCCCGCTTCCACATCCGGTTATGTCATCCCTCGGGTGATGTTCAAAGCTGCCGGCATTGACCCGGACAAAGACTTCAAGCAAACCACAGAAGCAGGCTCGCACAACAACGTGGTTCTGGCCGTGTACAAAGGGGACTGCGACGGTGGTGCCACCTACGTAGACGCGCGGGGCACGATCGAGAAAGACTTCCCCGACGTCAAAGACAAGGTTATCGCCATCGCGGAATCTCCAGAGATTCCGAACGACACGGTTAGCGTATCGAAGAGCCTGCCCCCCGAGATGCGCACCAAGATTCAGAAGGCCCTACTCGAGATCGCAAGTACCGACGAAGGCAAATCTGCGCTCAAAACTGTCTACGAAATCGGTGGACTGGTGGAAAAGAACGACAGTTTCTACGACCCCTTCCGCCAGACGTTAGATGCTGCTGGCGTGAACATTTCAGACCTGTCCAAGCCCAAATAGACATGGCTTCCCTGTAGCGATATTGTCAAGGGGGCACGGCAACGCCGTGCCCCCTCCTTACGCACATCGGCTGGCATCGATGTCCGTGAGCGGTTGCACGCCACCAACGATGAAAACCGTGGAGCGGGGAGCGAACGCAACACGCATTGGGCCGAGAAGTTCAACTTCTCCGAGAAGTTGAACTTCTAAGCATCGCGTGGCCAGTATCTGACGACTGGCGACTATTTTCATAACAGTGCCCGTGAGAAACAAATCTCGCGGATAATCCGATATCATAAGGTGGTGATTTCTCGTGCTAAAAATCGAACACCTCATCAAAGTCTATGAAGATGGTACACGCGCCCTGGACGACGTGAGCTTCACAGTCCAGGATGGCGAGTTCCTGGTCATCATCGGCCTAAGTGGATCGGGCAAGTCGACACTGCTGCGCTGCATAAATCGCCTGGTAGAACCAACCTCCGGGCGTATCCTCTGGGATGGCACCGATATTACCGCCGCCTCTCTGGACGAGCTGCGCCGCATCCGCCGTCAGATCGGCATGATCTTTCAACAATTCAATCTGGTGAAACGCTCTTCTGTCTTGACCAATGTCTTGTCGGGCCGGCTGGGCTATGTCAGCAGTTGGCGCAGCCTGATAGGACAATTCTCACGAGAAGACATGCAGCGTGCTAGGCGAAACCTGGAACGGGTGGGCATTGCCGACAAGGCCAACAACCGCGCAGACGCGCTCAGTGGTGGCCAACAACAGCGTGTAGGGATTGCGCGGGCACTGATGCAAGAACCACGTTTGATGCTCGCCGACGAACCGGTAGCCAGTCTGGACCCCTCCACCTCTCATTCCGTCTTACAGTACCTGGAAGCCCTGAACAAACAGGATGGCGTCACCATCATGTGCAGCCTACACTTCCTGAGCCTGGCACGGGCCTATGGCACACGCATCATCGCCCTCAAAGATGGCAAGTTGGTGTTCGAGGGCCTGCCCGCGGAAATTGACGAAGACCGTTTCAAGCAAATCTATGGTGAAGACGCTGTACGCGTCGAGATATTGTGAGGAAATAACACTGTGAACCGGAAGAAAAATCCCCTACTGGCAGGACTGCTCTCCTTATTCGTCCCAGGCCTGGGCCAAGCCTATTTGGGAGATCGTCGCCTCGGCACAACGTTCTTGACGGCCGTTGTGGTTATTGGCGGCCTTCTGGTTTGGAAAAATGCCAGATTGCTACTTTTCGTGCTACTTGCTTTCTGGCTCCTGGGCGCGTGGGACGCCTATCGCCGCGCGCAAGGCGGCAAGACAAGGTTGGCTATTCCCTTCCTGCTCGCGGCCTTCCTCGTCTATGCAGTAGCCTGGCAAACGACCGAAATCGCCCCCATGAAGTTGGTCAAGGGCGTGGGCGATATCAAACCACTGGTAACGGATATACTCTGGCCAATCCCTGCCGCCTTCACCCGTTCCGAAGTCGTCGAAACTGCGCGCGATGTCATGCAGGTTCCCTGCTCCGACACGCCCCCTTCCGCCGAACCACAACCCGAAGGCAAGCCACAGATCCACGTCTCCAGCAATTGTGCAGCCATTGGGGAACGAATCACCCTCACTGGCACCGGCTTCCGGCCCAACTGGCCGGGCGAAGTGTGGTGGGAAAACCCCATCGGCCAGCAATTCTTCGTGCGTCAAGGGGGGCAGTACCTTCGTTTCCGCACAGACGCACAAGGGTCGTTCCAAATCGAAACCCAGATTCCCCTGGCCGTGCCCGAGGATATGCGCAACCGGCCCCAGATTCATCACATCGAAGTGCGCGTCCACTGGCCCGAGGGTCCCTGGCGGGCCAGCCAAACCTTGGAACTGACCATCGCCAAGATTTTGGAGACGATCTTCCTGGCTTTGATGGCCACCACCTTTGGAATTATCGTGGCCTTTCCCATCAGCTTCCTCGCTGCCCGCAACCTGATGAGTTTTAGTCCCGTGTCGCTTAGCATTTACTACACCACACGGGCGATTCTGAACATCACCCGTTCCATCGAACCACTCATTTGGGCCATCATCTTTGTGGTCTGGGTTGGGCTGGGGCCCTTCGCCGGCACGATGGCCCTGGCCGTCCACACAATTGCCGCCCTGGGAAAGGTGTTCTCGGAATCGATTGAGGGGATTGACACCGGCCCCATCGAGGCCATCACGGCAACAGGCGCGAACCGGCTCCAGACAATCATCTACGCTGTAGTGCCCCAAATCATCCCCCCCTACATTGCCTGGAGCGTCTACCGCTGGGATATCAATGTGCGTATGTCCACTATCATTGGGATGGTCGGGGGAGGAGGCATCGGTTTCTTGTTGATACAATGGATCCGCCTGCTCCGTTACGAAGATGCCGGTGTTGCGGTATGGGCCATCGCCATTGTGGTCAGCATTCTCGATTACAGCAGCTCGAAAATACGCGAAAGGCTTGTGTAGCAGCCAGCAGACCACTGTAAGTCATTAACCGGCGGGCGTTGCAGCAACGCAACACGCTTCACAAACAGGAGGTACTCCATGCATGCGCAAGCTGACCCCAACGTGCTTGTTGTGGGAGCTACAGCCATCGACGTGAAGGGGTGGGCCACACGGCCTTTAGCCCCCGGTACGCCCATTCCGGGAAAGGTGCGCATCGCTCCGGGTGGGGTAGCCCGCAACGTGGCCGAAAACCTGGCCCGCTTGGGCATCTCCACGTACTTCCTTTCCGCGGTGGGTGAGGACGAGTTTGGCTCGACCGCATTGAACGCTGCCGCAGCGTGCGGCGTAGATGTGAGCGATGTGTACATCGCCGCAGAGGCACGCACAGCCGCGTACCTCTCCGTGCTGGACGATCGCGGCATTCCTCGCTGGGCGGTGAGTGACATGGATGTGACCCGTTACATCACCCCCGACTATCTATATCGCCACCGGCGTTGGTTTCGCGACGCAGATTGGATCGTGGTGGATGCGAACCTGGAAGGCCAGGCCATGTCTGCCCTCTTCCGGCTTGCCGAGCAGTATCACGTTCCGGTTGGGGCAGATCCAACCTCGGCCACATTGGCTCCCCGCCTGGCCCCCTGGATGTCAAAACTGGCGATGATCACACCGAACGAGGCAGAAGCAACCGCGCTGTGCGGCCAACCGGTGACGAACCGGGAGGAAGCCTTGAGAGCAGCCCAGTATCTCGTGACCCAGGGGGTGAGACTAGCCATCGTCACCCTGGCCGAGGCGGGCCTGTGCTATGCCACCCCTTCCGAAAGCGGACACGTGCCGGCGATCTATTGCCATGTCGTAGATTACACCGGTGCCGGCGACGCCTTCAGCGCCGGCGTCGTCTTTGGCATGTTGAACGACTTTCCCGTGGACGAAGCCGTGCGGCTCGGTGCCTCTGCCGCCACCCTGACCCTGAAGTGCGAAGACACCGTCTGCCCGGAGATGAATCTGGAGCAGCTATACGACCAGTTGGTAATTTGATGGGAGGAAACCATTTTGCTCCCCCCAGAATTGGGGGGCTGGGGGGGCCTGGCTGAGCAGTAACGCACGAAAGAGGAAAGGAGGTACCCCATGACGCAAGTATTCACGAGTGATACGGTCAAGGAACTGCTCATTTACCCATTTCAAGATGAAAAATGGAAGCAGAAGCTGTCGGTGGCCGGCCTGATCTCCATTGTCGGTCTCATAATCCCGGTCATACCGGGCATATTCTTCATCGGGTACTGCGCCCAAATCATGAAGCGGATTATCCTGGAGAATGGCGAGCCCTATCTGCCGGAGTGGGACGATTGGAGCCAATTGTTTCACGATGGTTGGAAGCTTTTCGCAGCCGGCTTTGTCTACATGCTGCCGGTAGGACTGATTCTCATTGCCGGCTACGCGTTGATGATGATCCCTATGATCCTGGCAATCTTGCAAAGCGGCGGTGGAGATAGTTTTGAGCAAGCAATGATCTCGGCACAGTTTACCGGCATGATGGGCGGTTTTGTTCTGATGAGCGTGGCTATGCTGGTCATGCTGGTGGTCGGCCTCCTCTATCCGGTCGCCGCCGGACACGTGGTGGCCAAAGACCGCTTCGCCGCCGCCTTCCACATTCGTGAGTGGTGGCCCATCTTCCGCGCCAACTTGGGTGGCTTCCTTATCTCATACGCGCTGGTGCTGGGAGTCTATTTTGCCCTGTCGTTCATCACACAATTCCTGTACATGACGATAGTCTTGTGTATCTTCGTGCCTTTCGTTGCCGTTGCCGTGGGGGTGTACATAACCCTGATCGGTGCAGTGCTGTTTGCGCAAGCCTATCGAGTGGGCTGCGAACAGCGCGCACCTCAGGCGGAGGAGGCGTAGGACGGGCGGTACCGGTCGTTTTGCCGCCGCCCCGACACAGTACCAATACGTTACTTCACCGGTGCAAAACACCATTCCAAGCCAAAGGCATACCCCATGAACAAACTACAAATCAACGCAACCGTTCAATCCGCTCTTCGTGAGGGCCGGCCCGTCGTCGCTCTGGAGTCGACGGTCATTGCCCACGGCCTGCCCTATCCGCAAAACCTGGAAGCAGCCCTGGCCATCGAAGAGCGGGTACGCGCGGAGGGGGCCGTGCCGGCGACCATCGCCGTGCTGGGCGGCGCGCTGCGCGTCGGCCTGGACCGGCGCGACCTGGAACACCTGGCCACCGCTAACAACGTGCGCAAGGTCAGCCGGCGCGACCTGCCCATTGTCGTCGCCCACCGGGAGGAGGGCGCGACCACCGTCGCCGCCACGATGTGGATCGCGCACCGCGCCGGCATCCGCGTCTTCGCCACCGGCGGCATCGGCGGCGTGCATCGTGGCCACCCCCAGGACGTTTCCGCCGACTTGGCCGAGCTGGCCCGCACCCCCGTTGTCGTCGTTTGCAGCGGGGCCAAAGAGATCCTCGACCTGCCGCACACACTCGAATGGCTGGAGACATGGGGCGTGCCGGTCGTCGGCTATCAGAGTGACGAGCTGCCCGCCTTCTACGTTCGCCACAGCGGCCTGCCCGTAGACGTTCGCGCCGACACACCCGCCGATGTGGCCCGCATCGCCGTTGCCCAACGGAGCCTGGGCCTCGAAAGTGGCCTGGTCGTCGCTGTGCCCATTCCGGAAGAAGCGGCCCTGGACGAATCTGGTATGGAAGCAAACATCGCCCAGGCCCTGGACGAGGCCAAAGCGCAGCAAATCAAAGGCAAAGAGATCACCCCTTTCCTCCTTTCCTACCTGCACGAGCACACCCACGGCCAGACCCTGCGCGCCAACATCGCCCTGCTGCTCAACAATGCTGCCGTGGCCGCCAGAATCGCCGGGGCCTTACCGCCATGACCGTACGAATCTCCGTCATCGCCACGGTCTACAACGAAGCCGATAACATCCACATTCTGTTGGACAGCCTGTTAGCCCAAACGCGCAAGCCCGACGAGGTCGTCATTGTGGATGGCGGCTCCAGCGATGGCACACCCGACCACATCCGCGCTTATGCGGGCCGGATGCCGTTGCGAGTCATCGTCCGGCCGGGTTGCAACATCTCGGCCGGGCGCAACGTGGCCATTGCCGCCAGCACCGGCGACATCATCGCCGCGACCGACGCCGGTGTGCGCCTGGCCCCCGATTGGCTGGCCGAAATCACCGCGCCCTTCTTCGAAGAATCAGATGCTCCGCCCGACTTTGTCTCCGGCATCTTTCTGCCCGACCCGCAGACGACCTTCGAGGTGGCCCTGGCCGCAACGGTTTTGCCCACACCGGAAGAGTTCCGGCGGGGACGGTTCTTGCCGTCCAGTCGCTCGGTCGCTTTCCGCCGTGAGGTGTGGGAGGCAGTGGGCGGCTACCCCGAATGGATGGACTACTCCGAGGATGTCCTCTTCGACCTGGCGGTCATGCGGCACGGCTATCGCGTGGTGTACGCCCCGCGGGCCGTTGTTCACTTCCGCCCACGCCCCGGCCTCCTTGCTTACTGGCGGCAATACCGCAACTATGCCTTTGGCGATGGCGAGGGACTGCTCTGGCCCAAGCGCCATTTGATTCGCTATGCGACCTATCTCCTTGCGGCACCGGTACTGCTCCGCCTGGCCCTGCTACGGCGCACGTGGGTGGGGTGGTTGGGACTGGCCGCCGGCGTGGCCGCATACACGTCCGCCCCGTATCGCCGGCTGCGCCCGGCATTGCCGGCGCTGCCCAAGGTGCAACGCGCGTATGCCATCCTCTGGGTGCCTCTGATTCGCTTCTGGGGAGACCTGGCCAAGATGGTCGGATATCCGCTGGGCTTGCCTCGCGGCTGGAAAAATCGGGGCCGCACGCGACGATACGTAGACAAGTCGTGACCGCCCCTTTCTGGCAGGGCTTTTCAAAATTCCTACGACCGTCCGAGACCTTGATCGGAAAACGGGGTCCCTGACGGGACAGTTGACAAAAGTGACAAAAGGACGAGGAACACAGATGTACACAGGCTTCGCACACAGATTTTTTCTACATGTTTTATCTCTGTTTTTCGTATCTTCTCAATAATCCGTGGTAGGGGCATGGTCTTGCGCCTGCCCCGTAGGGCAACCGCAAGGGATCGCCCCTACTTTTTGAGAAGATACTGATTTTCTGTGAGAATCTGTGTCCTACAAAAACAAACATAAGAACTTTGAAAAGCCCTACCTTTCTGACGGAAAAGTTGACAAAGTGGCAGACGGGGACTATACTTATTTGTACCGCCTGACCTGGTATCTTCTCAATAAAACGGGGTGGGGCGACCCAGAAGTTCGACTTTTACCAAAAGTCGAGCTTCTTCGCCCCGGAATATTGAGAGGATACCTGACCTGCTGGTAAAGAGAGGAGTACGAGCAAATGGACAAGTTGGCAACTCTGTCACAAGCTGCCGAGTTGGTGCGAGACGGCGACGTGCTGGCCATCAGCGGTTCCTTCTTCGAGAGTGTGCCGATGGCCTTGATCCGGGAGGTTATCCGCCAGGGCAAGCGCGACCTGAAGATCATCGTCTCCGCCCACGGCATAGCGGTTGACATCCTGGTGGGGGCCGGCTGTGTGCGCGAAGTCTCCGGTGCCTACATCGGCTTCGAGGGATATGGGTTGGCTCCCAACTTCCGGCGCGCCGTGGAGCAGGGTACGCTCGAATTCAATGAGAGTGCCTGCTTCGCCATCTCCTCTGGCTTGCGCGCCGCGGCCTGGGGACTGCCCTTCTTGCCGATCAAGGGACTTTTCGGTTCCGACCTGTTGCTCCGCCATGCGGAGTACAAGCCCTACACGTGGGACGGCGAAGAAGTGATGCTGGTGCCGGCCCTGAAGCCTACCGTGGCCCTCGTCCACGGCCGGCGTGCGGATAGCGCCGGCAACGTGCAGATTGCAGGGGCCGGCTGGGACGAGGTGATCGCCGAAGCGGCGGACCGCGTCATCGTCACCGTCGAAGAGATCGTGCCCGAAGAAGAAATCCGCCGTACCCCGGAGCGTACGACGTTCCCCGGCTTCCTGACGACCGCTGTCGCCGAAGCTCCCTACGGAGCGCATCCGGCCGGCAGCCCCGGCCTGTACGACTTCGACGAGGCGCACGTCCTTGAATATCTGGAAGCAGGCAAGACGAGCGATGGCTTTCGATCTTACCTGAACCGCTATGTTTACGAAGCCCCTACCCACGACCAATACCTGGAGGCTGCCGGCGGCGTGAAAAGGATATTTGCCCTGCGCATTTGAATGTGAAGGATGGAGGGAACCCCATGATGGGACCAGCAACCGATTTCACCCCGGATGAATTGATGGTCAGTGCCCTCGCGCATACCCTGCGTGATGGTGAGCGGGTCATGCACGGCGTGGCTTCGATGATTCCGGTGATCGCCATACAACTGGCACGAGCCACTCATGCCCCCGGCCTGATTTGCGTCAACCTGGAAGGAATCGACGCCCGTCCATCACGTTATGCCCTGACCACCGAATACTTTGCTCTGGCCGAAGGAGCGACGAAGACCAGCAATCTACTCCGCCTGTTCGAGTATGCCCAACGGGGGTTGATAGACGCTGCCTTTTTCAGCGGTGCGCAAATCGACCGCCTGGGGAACGTCAACACCAGTGCGATTGGCGAGGATTACGAACGCCCCAAAGTCCGGCTGACGGGCGGGGCGGGCCAGGCGATCCTTTGCCACACCGTTGGGCGGATCATCATCTGGCTGCCGCGCCACGAGCGCAACCGCCTCCCCGAGAGCGTAGATTTCATCACGCTGCCCGGCCATCACCCGAACGTGAAAAGGCGCATGGACCGCGTGGTTACCAACCTGGCGGTAATGGATTTCGAGCCGCAAAGTGGCGCAATGCGCCTGGTTTCCATACACCCTGGCGTCACGATCGAGGAAATCCAGGACAACACGGGCTTCGATTTGATCCTGCCCGATACGATCCCTACGACGAAGCCGCCCACCGGCGAAGAAATCACCCTGTTGCGCACCCGAGTTGACCCACAGGGCATACGCAAGCAGGGGATGTAGCCTACCGGCGTCCTTCCCCCTCTTCCCCTTCGCCCGCTACCCGGTGGCACTTTTGGCACACCTGGCCGGTCGTATCGCGATTCAGGTAAGCCAGTTTCTGTTCCCCTTTTGTGCTGTGGCCCTGGTGACACTCGATGCAGGTAATGCGTTGGCCGGGGAACGCTTTGGTCAGTTGGGGCAACAGCTTATGAAAGTGGTTGTTGAAGCTGCGGTCCTGATAGATATTGTCGTGACATTTCACACATTGGACATCACCGTAGGGGTGTGTCAACGCGGATGGTTGGGGATAATTCCCTTGCAAGTAAACCGAAAGGTCGCGGACACCCAGTTTCATGCCATCAATCCGGCCCATCACACCATCGCCACTGTGACACTGAATGCAATGTACACCCTTCAGGCTATGGGCCGAGGCCAGGTCCGTGGTATTGGCTGCTTGCGTACGTTGGTAGAAAGTTGACTCCGGTTCCGTGTGACAGGATGTGCAGAACGAGTCGCTGTTCTCCAAGTGGGCGGCGTACAGCGTGCCACCGGCACCGACGATGAGCAGGAGGGTGAGTACGCCCAAAATGGCAAAGATGGCCCGGGAGCGTGGGGGACGCGAAGGGTGTAGGCGGGATGGAGAGGGCTTGCCCCTCTTCCTCCGGGTAGTTCGGGTGGATTGATTTTTTCGCATCGGTTTGTTCCTCTGTTCGTTTCTCTTTCATGGCCCGGCCCGCCGCAGCCCGATCATCACGGCCGTCATTGCTCTGGAGCGCCAGGTCAAACCAGGAGTGCCCTTGAATGCGTCCCTACATCCGGCAAACGGCGATTTTGCTTCGACTGGCAATGACGAGCAACAATTAACTTTATTGTAGTCCCTTTTGGTAGTGCAAGGTTACGAAAACCTTACGATTGGGTTAAATCTTTCTTACGTGGATTCTTCCCTCTTCGTCCTCATCGTAGCGGGCGAAGAAAGGGGGAGACGAAGCAGGCAGAGACCACAACTTGGGGAGCAGCCAGGGCAGGTCACCGACCAGTTCCAGTCCCAGAGCACGATCTTTGGGGACCCAATGGAGGGTGCCCTCCGCAGAGGGGCGGGGTTCGCCCGGCGGAGCCGGTCCGGCGAAAACGAAGAGGAGTACGCCGGTCTCTTTTCCTTCACGTCCCACGTGGATGATAGCCCGCAAGTGCAGGCGTTCCACTTGCAGGCCGGCCTCTTCCCGTATCTCGCGGCGGGCGGCATCCAACGGCGTCTCGCCACGTTCGACATGGCCGCCGATGCCGTTGTGCAGGTTTGGCCACAGTCGTTTGGTGGGAGCGCCGCGCAGCAATAGCACCTGGTCGTCGCGTTCCAGAAAGCAGAGCACGCGGGGTATGACCCCGTAGCGTGGCTTCGTCATGTGCGCGATTCCGCCGGCTGACCCGATACAGAAAGGGAGAGGAGGAACGCTTCCCAGGCCAGGAGAGCGTTTACGTTGTGTTCCAGGGCCGAGATCGTCTCCTGGAGGGTGGAGAGGGCCGAATACGTCTCTGCCACGTCCCAGACACGGGCCACTCGAGCCAGCTCATCGCGCCGGTCCACGTTGGTCAGGCCATTGTCTGCCCCGCTTTGAAGGAGGAGCAAGTCGCGCCACCAAGTGGACCAGGCCGCGAGCGTTTCCATTCCCTGGTCCGGAAGCCGTGCCATCCGCTCGGCGATTTCCATCCGTTCCAGGTCATCGCCGGCCAGCACCCGTTGTAAGGTCTCCAGGGTTTCCTGCCTCTCCTCGAGTACCGAAGAGTCTTCATGCGCCCGAATTGCCCAACCAATCCGCCCGCCGGAGAGGTGTGCCAAAAGACGGGCCTGTGCCGCTTCCAGTTTCCAGGGAGGTCGTTGCAGGGCAGTTTCGATTTCGGTAATCCGCAGCAGATGCAAAGGTACGACCTGACACCGTGAAACGATGGTGGGCAGAAGGTCTTCTACCTGCGTGGTGGTGAGGAGAAGGAGCGCATACGGGGGAGGTTCTTCCAACGTTTTTAGAAACGCGTTGGCCGCGGCCGTCGTCATCAAGTGTGCTTCTGGAATGAGGATGACTTTGTGGTCGGCTTGCAGGGGGCGGCGAAAGAGCCCTTGTTGCACCTTGCGTATGGTTTCGATTTTGAGGACGTGCTGTGCAGACGTTTTTTCACCCAACAGCCGAGTCTGGGCAGGGAGGTCCAGAATCTGCAAATCGGGATGTTGGCGGCGAACGACGCGACGGCACGAATCGCAATCGCCGCAAGGCGGATCATCTCCCTGACAAAGTAGGGCTTGAGCCAGGATGCTGCTCAAGGTCTGCTTCCCGATCTGTGGGGGGCCGGCAAACAGGTAGGCATGAGCCAGTTCGCCCCGCGCAACTTCGCGCTGGAGCAGCGAAACGGCGTGGTGATGTCCAATGATGGGCCACTTGGTCGCCATAAGGATTCGAGTCTCAGAGTTCAGGTGCGCGCATCGCGCTGAAATGTCACAAGGTCACTGCGCAGAGTATACCACAACTCAAACGATTGCTCAACTGAAGACAAACTGCGGGTTGTGTACCCTTTGCCACAGGCAGCAGGTTGAGGTCCGCCCGGAATTGTGGTACAATACCGTCAGGAGAAACGAGAGAGAGCAACACTTTTCTCAACACACAGGATAAATCACCATGACAGAGATGACTCAACGCGAGCGAATAGAAGCTGCCTTGCGGGGAAGTGCCACAGACCGCCTTCCCTACAGCCTGTGGCGACATTTTCATACGCAGGACCGCACACCCGAAGGACTGGCTTCGGCCACCCTGATGTTTGCCTTCCAATACACGCCAGACATTATCAAACTTACCCCTTGCGGGCTGTATGGTGTGGAAGAATGGGGCACCGAGATTGCCTACTTCGACGATCCGCACCAACCACCCCAACGCGTGAAGCCCGTTTTTGAAGACAGCAAAGGCTGGGAGTCGCTGCGCAAGCTGGAACCCACGAGCGGCAGCCTGGGACGCGAACTGCAAGCGATCCACCTGACTCGCGCCGGCCTCGGCCCTGACTGGCCGCTGCTGATGACGATCTTTAGCCCACTTACCCTTGCTTTCAAACTTGTCGGCGACCGCCTGCTCGAGGACCTGCGCACTGCCCCGCACCTCGTCGAAGCCGGCCTGGCAGTCATTGCCGAGACCATGGCAGCCTTTGCGAAATTGTCTCTGGACGCCGGTGCCGATGGCATTTTCTTTGCCAGCCAAATGGCTTCACGAAGCCTCCTGACCCCGGCAGCATACACCCGCTTTGGGGAGCCGTTCGATCTTGTCATCCTGAAGGCCATCGCCGAACGTTCGTGGCTGACCGTGTTGCATCTGCACGGCCACGAAGTCTTCTTCGAGCTGGCGAACCGCTACCCCGTTCACGCCGTAAATTGGCACGACCGTGAGACCGCACCCGCATTGCCAGCAGGCCTGACACGCACAAATCGTGCGCTGATGGCCGGTCTGGACCTCCGGCTTCTGGAAACCGGAACGCCTGCTCAGGTTGCAGAGATGGTGCGCGAATCTGTCACCGGCACGGCCGGGCGGCGCTTGATCCTGGCTCCTGGCTGTGTGATTCCAACCCGCACGCCGGCAGCTAACCTGCAGGCCGTTGTGGAGGTGCTGCGGGACGACGCATCTCGCCGGGCATAGCGCGCAGGAGGGTGTGCGGGGACTTGACGATCCGGCCTCTTTCCGTTATACTCTGCCCTGAGCGATGATCGGGGTTCAACCCTGCGCGCTCGGCGGCAGAAACAGTGCTTCGACTTGGTCGGGGCCGGCTTTGTCGCCCATACGGGCCGCCGAAGAACGAGCTTGCGCACAATCACTCAGCGACTTCCGGCGCTGATTTCTGAAAGTTGTTATGACAAAGATATTTCCATTCACTGCGCTCGTTGGACAAGAGAAAATGAAACGTGGGCTGATCCTGAATGCGATCAGCCCCCGCATTGGCGGTGTGCTTATCCGTGGGGAGCGCGGCACCGCAAAATCCACAGCGGCCCGCGCGCTGGCCGCTCTGCTCCCCGAAATTGACGTTGTTGCCGACTGTCCGTTTGGCTGCGATCCGTACAGCCCCAGTGCCCTTTGCGATAACTGCGTCTCACGCAAAGAACGTGGCGAAACTTTGCCCGTTGTCCGCAGACGAATCCGTCTGGTGGACCTGCCGGTCAGCGCCACAGAAGACCGCGTCGTCGGCACCCTGGACATCGAAAAAGCCATCAAGCGTGGCGAAAAACATTTCGAGCCGGGGGTTTTGGCCGCGGCCAATCGCGGCCTCCTCTACGTGGATGAAGTCAACCTGTTGGATGACCACGTCGTAGACTTGCTGCTCGATTCGGCGGCCATGGGCGTAAACGTCGTCGAGCGCGAAGGCATATCGTTTTCTCACCCGGCACAGTTCATTCTCGTGGGCACGATGAACCCCGAAGAGGGTGACTTGCGTCCGCAATTGCTCGACCGCTTTGGCTTGTCCGTGGACATCCGTGGAATTGGCCAGACCGAAGCTCGTGTGCAGATCGTCCAGCGCCGGGTAGCGTACGAACAGAACCCGGACATGTTCTACGACGTCTGGCAAGAGGAAGAGGAGCGCCTCTCACAACGCATTCAACGTGCGCGCATATTGCTCCCCCACGTAGAATACCTGCCACATCACCTGCACCTGATCGCTCGCCTGGCGACCGACCTTGGCGTGGATGGTCACCGCGCGGACATCATCATCCTGAAGGCTGCGCTTGCCCATGCGGCCTTCGAGGGCCGCAAGACCATTCAGGAACAGGACATCCTGCTGGCCTCCGAACTGGCCCTTTTCCACCGCATGCAGCGACGTCCCCTCCAAGAAGTACAGCAAGAGCTGGATACCTTGCCGCAACGACTGGAGCGTGCGCAGGCAGAGATATTGCTTCAGCAAGGTGGCCAGGGAGACACCTCGGAAGAAAACGATCTAAAAAAAAAGACCTCTGAAGACCTAACCTCGCCCGCAACTTCGGACGAGGGAGAGAGCGAATCACAGCAGAGCGCATCCCCCGCCCCGCGACCATTTCCCCAGCCACAGAATCCGGGAGACGAAAACAGCCGGTCGAGCAGCCATCAGCAGCCGGTGACCATCGGGGACCTTGTAGAAACGCCGCGAGTTCAAACAAACCTGGACCGCCTGACCCGTCGCAATGCTGGAAAGCGGAGCGCAACACGAACCAAACGCAAACGCGGGCGCTATTCCCAAAGCCGGCCGGCCAATGGCGACTACCACGACATCGCCTTCGATGCAACCTTCCGGCAGGCTGCCCCCCATCAGATCCACCGCACGGACGATGGGTTAGCGCTCTCCATCCGCACGGACGAACTGCAACGGAAGATACGCACCCGTCGCACGGCAAATTTGCTCCTCTTTTGTGTGGATGCCAGTTGGTCCATGGCTGCTTCCGAAAGGATGGAGCAAACCAAAGGAGCCATTCTTTCCCTCCTGATTGACGCCTATCAAAAACGCGATCAGGTCAGCATGGTCACCTTCCAGAAAGAAGAATCACGGCTTATCCTACCTCCTACGAATAGCGTGGACTTGGCCCGGCGCGCACTGGAAAACATTCCGGTGGGTGGCAAGACCCCGCTGTCTGGCGGCATGTACCTGGCCCACGAGGTAATCATACGCGAGTTACACCGTGACGCTGAAATCATGCCCCTCTTTGTTTTGCTGACCGACGGTGCTGGCAACGTCTCGATGGGGTCTCTGCCCCCCCAAGAAGAAGCCAACCGCGTGGCCAGACTCTTCCAGAAAGATCACATCCGTTCTGTGGTCATAAACACAGAGCACGAGGCATTCGATCGTGGCTTGGCCAGCCAACTGGCCGGCCACCTTGGGGCCGATTGCTATACCCTGGCGGACTTTCGCCCCGAAACGTTGGTGCGCCGTGTGCGTAACGAATTGCGTGAACGATAGTGCGCTTCACGCTTCAAGCGTGACCCACAGTGGGTACGTTATTTTCAGAGTAGAGGAGGATTTCCCATGCCCGCAAACGTAGCTCTCATACAGCATGTTTTGCAAGATTATGACCCCATACGCACGACAGAGTCACAAATTGCGGTCACACCAGAGAATGGCAAAGTCATTCTGACCGGCCATGTCCCCTCCCTGGCCATCAAACAATTGGCCGCTCAATTGACCTCCGGCGTGCCCGGTGTGCAGGAGGTCGAAAACAGCCTGGTCGCGGATACCGAAGTTGAACAAGCGGTCTCTTGGGCACTGGCCACCGACCCGCGTACGCGATTGACCACGGAACGGATCCAGATCAGCGCGTGGCTTGGTCACGTGATCTTGAAAGGCCCCGTGCTCACCGAAGCAGTGCGCGAGGCCGCAGGAGAAATCGTACGCGCCATACATGGCGTCAGCGAAGTGGACAATGATTTGTATGAGTCGGAAGCCCTGCGTGCGGAAATCGAAGCCAAAGAACGGGCCAGGAAGGCGGCTGCCGAAGCGGCTGCGGCCAAAGCAGCGGCTGAGACACCAACTGTTGCGCCGTCCACCGCCGCCGCACCGGTCGCCGACCTGCCCGGCTGGGCGCTCAAGCCCAAGGCGGACTGGTCCAAGGAAGACTTCCGGGCCTTCGCCATGGCCAAACGCGCGGCCAAGAAGGGCGAGGGGCCACCGGTGGAAGAGCTCCTCAAGGCGGGCGAACAAGCGCGAGCCGGGTCGTAACCATGCCGGAAACATGCGTAGTACCCTGAAAACCTCGCGACGGGGCGCAGCACAGGCTGCGCCCTGTTTTTCTCAACACGCTTTTCCCCTGCCGTGCAACCCCGATCTGGTTTTTGCGGTTTTGCCACGGGTACGCTATAATTTCCTGAGGTTGGCGGTAATTTCAAAACAATCCGGTGGGGGCGTCGAGCGTGTTGCCTGGTGATTCCCCACAAAAATCCGAAGCGTTATCGACCGGTTGTTTACGCACCGCAGTGGCGCAGAGAATGCAGAGTGGAAGCAGTTTCCCCTTTACCCTGCGTCTCGGCGGTGAGATACGGGTAATCACCAGACGTTGTGCATTGCCAGCGTCTGCCGTCTGATTATCGGCTACTGACATCTGCAAGGAGAATCCATTGCTACTCTTACAAAACTTTAGTTTGGCTCAGTTGATTGCCCTTTCCATCGCCTTCGTAGTCGCCATAGATATTCATGAGTTCAGTCATGCTTGGGTGGCTGCGCAATTGGGCGATTCGACCGCCCGCTCCCAGGGTCGCCTTACGCTGGACCCCCGCGCTCACCTGGACCCCCTGGGCACATTGATGATCTACGTGGCCGGATTCGGCTGGGGCAAACCGGTTCCGGTGAACCCCTGGGGGCTGCGGCGCGGCCCCAAGGAAGGGATGGCGATTGTATCATTGGCCGGGCCGGTATCCAATCTGCTGCTGGCCACGCTGCTGGCCATACCCATTCGCTTGGGGGTCATTCGGTTCTCTCTGGCCGGCATGGGGGGGCTGGTGCCTACCCTGTCTGGCATCATTGTCATGGCCCTCTACATCAATATCATCCTGGCCGTATTCAACTTGATTCCGATATCGCCACTGGACGGCTTCAAGGTTGCCGTCGGGTTGCTGCCCGAACCTTGGTCCGGCCAATTGGCACGTTATGAACAAAAGGGGCCCATCATCCTCTTGGGCCTGATCATGGTTGATTACATCTTACCCTTCAGTATCCTGGGAACGATCATGGGGTTGCCCGTTGACTTCTTGATGAGACTGATTGTGGGGACCTGATGGCCGCTGCCTACCGGGTTTCGCAATTCGTGTGGCACATACGCGCCTCCGTGACGGGCGAGGAGCAACGGCTGGCGCGACGGCAATTGCCATCGCCGGCCTTGTTTGCCCTTTTTGCCGGTATGCCTCGGGCCGACAAACGCCACGCCCTGGACGTCTATCTCGCATTGCGCGACAGGGCGTATGATGACGCGGACCTCCTGGCCGCTGCGCTGTTGCACGACGTTGGCAAGGCGCAAGGAATTCCCTTGCCCCATCGGGTGGCCATTGTCCTCCTGCGTGCCCTCGCCCCGGCCACGCTGCGCTACCTGGACCAAGAGACAAGCTGGTGGCGACGGCCTTTCCACATCAGCCTGCACCACCCGGAGATCGGCGCGAGGATGATCGCTGAAGCGGGCGGCAACCGCCGGTTGGTCGCCTTTGTCCGCTACCACCAGAACCCGCCGGCTGGACGCGATTCCCTGTCTGCCGAAGATGTTGCCCTGCTGGAAACCTTCCATCGGGTAGACGACAGCTACTGAGGCGACCACTGAAGATGGAGACGTGGAGTGGAGAGCGACGGCAAAACGATGAATGCGGAATGATGAACAGAATAATCGGCATGGTTCATTTTGCAGAGAAAACTACTTGACGAATTGTAACGGTTCGCGCAGGCAAAATCCGTGAAGCGTGATCCGTAAAACGTGAAAAGGGCCTTCTTTCACGCATTACGTTTCACGTTTTACACAGATCCTTTCTGGTGCCAAGACTCAATTTGTCAACCTGCTTTCATGCCATGCTGAACCATGCCGAATTACACAACACACAACACCTGACGACTGACACGCGACACTTGACGGAAGAGAGAAATCCATGTCCGCAGAACCACAAATCACCATCGTAGGACTGGGGCATATCGGGGGATCGCTGGGGCTGGCCTTGCAGCGGTCCGCCGTCTCCATGCAAATCGTCGGGCACGACAAAGAGCCGGGGGCGTCCGCCGAGGCCAAAAAGCAGCAAGCCGTTGAGCGCACGTCGTGGAATCTCATCTCGGCGGTGGAAGATGCGGACATCGTCGTGCTCGCCCTGCCCCTTTCGGCCATTCGTCCCACGCTGCAAGCGATTGCCCCGGAGTTGAAATCGGGCACGGTCGTCACGGACACCGCTTCCACGAAGGAGGTCGTCATGGCGTGGGCTGAGGAACTGTTGCCCGATTCGGTCAGTTTCATCGGGGGAGACCCGCTGGTGCTGGATCGCCGGAACGAGGCGTTGTACAACGCCAACTTATTCGACGGCCGGAATTACGCGCTGGTACCTACAGCCAATGCCGATCCAAAAGCGGTGGAGCTGCTCACGAACATGGTTTCGCTGGTGGGGGCGAAACCCTTCTTCCTCGATGCCGTGGAACATGACGGCCTGCGTACAGCCGTAACACACCTGCCGGCCGTGCTGTCTGTGGCCCTGCTCAAGGCGACAACGGAAAATGTGGCTTGGCGGGAAATGTCCACCATGGCCGGTCAGGCGTACGATGCGGCGACACGGCTTCCTGCAGAAGATGCCCAACTTTTACAAGAACTGTTTCTCAACAATCGTGGCCACCTGTTGCGTTGGCTCGACAGCTACCTCGCTTCGCTTGGCGAGATTCGCGGGTTGCTCGCCGCCGGCGAAGACAGCGCTCTGTCGGAAACGTTGGATGCCCTGCTAATGACGCGGGAGCAATGGGCGCGTGGCTTGGAAGGAGAATTGGCCCGCTCGCTGGAAGAGGGGCTGGATGAAGCAGAGCGGTTTAGCTGGGGGGCGCTGCTGGGTCTGCGACCCAAACGACGCCCCTCCTGAAGCCGCGGCTCACGGCGCGAACTGCTGGATGGCGATCAGGATCGTGATCATCGTGCCGAAAAGGGCCAACGTGCCCACCGTCCAGCGGGTCATGACCATGATGCGGTCATACATCTGGTCGAACCGTTCGTTTATCTTGTCGAAATGTTCGTTTACCTGATCGAACCGCGCGTCCATGCGTGCATTGATCGCGTCGAACCGCGCATCCATGCGCGCATTGATCGCGTCGAACCGTTCGTTCATCTCCATACGCAGATCTCTCACATCAGTTTTCAGACCGGAAACATCCCGATCCAGGATGTCCAGATGCGAAAGGACCTGACGGTATTCATCGCGAAGAACGGTCTTCTCTTGTAGAGCTTCCTCGAACCAATCTAAGAAGTCTTCAGACGCTTCTTCCCCCCACACTTTCCGAATGGCTTTGGGCATAGCAACGGGCATTGCATGTTCTCCGTAGACAAGAAAAAGACTGTAGCAGTGCTTTCAGTATACCACAGTTCCGCAAAAGAGTCCAAATTACACCAGCGACTGACCGTCCAGGTTCGGTGGCAGTGGCACATCCAGCAGTTGTAAAACGGTCGGCATGACGTCCATGATGCCGACGGGCTGCCGGGCCACCTGCCGGCCACCGACATAGAGGAAGGCGTCGTCGTAGGTGTGCATGCCGACCATCACCGGATCGGTGCGCAGCAGTGTTTCGCTGTAGAGTCTGCCCTTGGGATCGTACCCATCCATAGGCGCGATGATCAGGTCGGCTGCCTGGTTCAGGTACGGGCCATCGTAGATTTCTTCGCGGCGGTAGACCTTTTTCACGAGCGGGTTGCCGGTTTCCGGATCGCGCAGTGCTTCGGCAGAGGCGATCAGCTCGTCACGCAAGCGTTCGTAGGCCGGCCCCGGCTCCACCACACCCTCCTTCTCGCGTCCGCGAAGACGCACGAACAGGCGGCCCGGGTCCATGCTGTAGGCCACGGATTGCGGCGCGATTTCCGCCAGTTGCTTCTTGGGGTCGGGTGGGGTGTTCGCGTATTGGAGCCAGCCGTTGTCGGCCAGCCAGCGGTTGTAGTACACCTCCTGCTGAATGGAACAGAAGCCGTGGTCGGAAAGGAGCATGAGCGTGGTGCGCTCGTCCAGGCGGTCGCGCATTTCGCCGATGACGGCGTCTATGCGTTCGTAGAGGCGGTAGAAGGCCGGCGCCCATTGCGGGTGGTCCGTGGCCATGTGTCCCCAGTAGAAATGGTGCAGACGGTCCGTTTCCATGATCAGGGTCATGAAGAAGTCCCAATTTTCTTGTTCCCAAAAATGGAACATCGCTTCGACGCGCCGTTCCAGGGCGTCCTCAATGTCGGCCATCATCTTTTCCAGTGACTCGCGGGCGAGCCAGGGGTCGGCGTCGATGCGGTAGCCAAGTTGCTTTAACGTAGGCACAACAGATGGCGGATAGGCCACCTTGTCCACCGTCGGGCACAAGAAGCCGGCAATGAGCACGCCGTTCACCTCGCGTGGTGGGAAGGTCACCGGGATGTTCATGACGAAGACGCGCTTGCCGGCCTGGCTCAGCACCTCCCAAAGCGTAGGCGACTTCGTATGCCGGCCGGTGGGAATGAACGTTTTGTATGTGGCCGGATCGCGGTCAATGAAACCGAAGATTCCATGCTTGGCCGGGTTTACACCGGTCATGAACGTGGACCAGGCAACTGACGACACCCAGGGATAGACCGAGTTCATGCGCAGGAGAGAGCCTTCGCCGGACAGCGCGGCCATGTTCGGCAACCGCCCCTCGCCGATCAGGCGGTTCAGCAGGCTGTACGGTGTGCCATCCAGCCCGATGATCACCACGCGGGGCTTTTTCTCTTTCCCTTTGAAACGTTTGAAGAATGCCATAATTAACCTTTCTTCCTTTTGCGCTGGAAAATCTCTGCCGCTTCCTGTTTGGTGAGTCCGGCCTGCCGCAAAATACTGGCCAGGGTGCCGGGAGGGATACGTTTCTTGCTTCACGGGACGACGACCCGTGTACGTCCTTTGAATTCTCCTTCGAAGACATCCTCTTTGCCGTGGCGTTGGAACAAGATTCCCACCTGTTCCAAGAGCCAGGCCACGTCTTTGCTTGAAAGTTGTCTAAGCCGCACGCCTGAGTCCTATGGCCGGTGTATTCATCGCAAAGGCTTCGAAAGAGAAAATCTCTCCCAGCGGAGCCTCTCCCGTGAGGAATTGGCGAATTGCTTCCAGGGGAACGGGGCGCATCCATGCGCGATCCCGTCCCGTATCTCTCATGTATTGCAAATACGTTTCAACGGCATCATGCAGATTCTGGATCGCTTCCTGTTTCGTGTCTCCGCAACCGGCAACGTCCAACTCCAAACAGAGTGCAGACCACTGATCTCCATCCGGTTTCACAATGCAAGTGAGCGTAGAAAGCAAGTCCCCGTTCTGTGATTCCACGTACTACCTCCTCGCTGAACAGCTACTGTCTTACATTTCGTGTGGCAGGTATCCCAGTTCCTCCAGCGCGCGCAGAATTTTTCCCATGCTCTCCTCTTCGCTTTCCCGGCCCGTGTGTACAACCACTTCGGGGTTCAACGGTGCTTCGTAGGGGTCGGAAACGCCGGTGAAATTCTTGATCTCGCCGGCCAACGCTTTCTCGTACAGACCCTTGACATCCCGCGCAACGACGGTATCCAACGGACACTCCACGTACACTTCGACGAAGCGGCCCACCTTTTCGCGCACCTCATCGCGTACCGCGCGGTAGGGGCTGATAGCGGCGGCGATGGCCACGACGTCGTTTCGCGTGAGCACCTCGCAGACCCAGCCGATGCGCCGGATGTTCGTGTCGCGGTCCTCCTTGCTGAAGCCCAGCCCTTTGCTCAAATTCGTGCGCACCACGTCGCCATCGAGCATTTCGATCTTGCGGATACCTCGCGCGCGCAGCGCTTCCTCGACGTGATGTGCCAACGTGCTCTTCCCCGATCCGGAAAGACCGGTGAACCAGAGCGTGAAACCTTGATAATCTTGTGACATGGAACTCCCCTTCGTATTATGTGAGCAAACTGTTAGGTGCTGCGTAATGCGTAAAACGTGAAACGCGATTCGCTTGACGCTCCACGCTCCACGCTCTCCGCTCCACGCCCACCGCTCCCCGTTACAGGTAGCCCAGTGCGGCCAGGCGCTCTTCGATGAGGGCTTCTTCGTCGTCACTGTAGCTGGCTTCGTCGTCGCCGTGGAGGGCTGTGCCCCGCATGTCTTCCGGCACCGGCACGCCCATCAAATCCAGGATCGTGGGGGCCACGTCCAGCAAGTTGCGTTTCTCCATCTGCCGGCCCCCGCCGGGGTGGGCCGGGTCATGCAGGATGATCAGGCCATCCTGCGCGTGGTTCGCGTCGTCCGGGCCGGTGTCGTTCTCGAAGGTGTGGATGACATCGAGGCCCAGGCTGCCGACCGACCGCCAGCGCAGGTCGCCGAAATAGACGATCAGGTCCGGGGCGATGTTGCGTACCTCGGCATAGAGGTCTTCCGGCCGGTGTGCCACCGTGGGAATCGGGTTGCCGTTCTCGTCCGGGATGGCTTCCAGCGCGGCCTTCAGTTCGTTGCGCACCGCTTCGTAATCGGCCTGGGGGATGACGCCCTGCGGCTCGCGCCCCTCCACGTTGAGAAACACGCGCGCGTAGTAGCCCCCCGATCCCCACGCCCGCGTCTTGGTCCAGTCTATCTCGCATTTCTCCAGGGTGACGACCCCCTCTGGCCTCTCTTTGAGCACCAGCCAGCCATTCCGCACCAGCCATTCGTTGATGCAGATGCCGCCGTCCATGCCCTTCGCTCCGTGATCGGAAACGACCAACACGGCCGTATCGGCCGGCAACAGTGCGCGGAGCTCGCCGATCTCCCTGTCCAGATACTTATAGTAATCGCGGATCGCGTTCTCATACGGGTTGCCCGGTTCGTATTTCCGGTGCGTTGGGTCGTGGAATTTCCAGAAGCCGTGGTGGATGCGGTCTACCCCCATCTCCACCCACATAAAGAAGTCCCACGGTTTGTTCTGCAGCAGATAGCGAATGACCTGCAAGCGCTTGTCTGTCATCTGATAGATTTGCTTAAGCAAGTCGTCCTTGTCCTCCGTGCGAAATTTCCGGACATCTACCTCATACTCGCCGACCAGAGCTTCGATTTCCTGCTTCAGACTGTCGGGGTAGGTGTATCGCCCCTGCGTACTTGGCGTCAGAAACGAACTGATCAGGTGACCGTTCACCGGCCGGATGGGGTAGGTCTGGGGCACACCGATCATGGTGCACTGCTTGCCCGCCTTGCCGAGCACATCCCACACGCGGTCCACTTTGATGGCGTTGCCGGTGGCGATGCGCATGTTCTCGTAGGAGTAATCGGCGCGGTTGCGGAATCCGTAAAAGCCGAGCTGGCCGGGGTCTTTGCTGCTGAGCATGGAAGTCCAGGCCGGCACGGTGATCGGCGGGTGACAGCTTTCCAGTAGGCCATAGGCTCCATCGTCCATCAGGCGGCGCAGGTTCGGCAAATCGTCGCGCCACCGCTCGAAAACGAGCGACGGCTCGCCGCAATCCAGTCCGATGACGAATACTTTTTGTGAGCTAGGGGGCATGGTAGTCCTTTCTGCTTTGAAAATAGACGGCTTTCCGGCCCCCCTACCCCCCCAATCCTGGGGGGAACCATCCGACTCCCCCAAAAGTTGGGGGGCTGGGGGGGCTTCCGGCGCCTGCTGCCCGATTTTCATCCATGGTGGCGTGCAATCGCTCATGGGCACTGTTGTGGAAACACGTGATGCGTAATGCGTAATGCGTGTTGCGTGCCCTTTTACTCGACACTTCACGCGCGACACTCCGCTGGGCGAAGGTCCCCCGAAAGGCAGTGAGCAGCTTCAACACGCGGGAAATCGTACCACAAAAGAGGCCGATTGTCAAAGCAGAAAAAACAGGGTATAATCTTTGGTAGTCGTCTATTTTCAAAGCAGTGCTCATGAGCGCCGCTGCGCTCGCCACCAAGGATGAAAATGGCGTGGAGCGTG
>JAADHH010000165.1:0-23206 GCA_013151955.1 Chloroflexota bacterium | reverse complement strand
TGACACCTGACACGTTATTTTCAAAACAGAGAGAGGCCCATGTCCTTACAGCTTGGCATTGTCGGTTTGCCGAACGCCGGAAAATCCACCCTGTTCAACGCCCTGTCCGGGGCCGGCGCGAGTGTGGCCAGCTACCCGTTCACCACAATCGAGCCGAACGTCGGCATCGTTCCGGTGCCCGATCCCCGCCTGGACCGGCTGCTGGAGATCGCCAAGCCGGAGCGCACCGTGCCGGCGACTGTCAAGTTCGTGGACATCGCCGGTCTGGTGAAGGGCGCGCACCGGGGCGAAGGGCTGGGCAACCAGTTCCTGGGGCACATCCGCGACGTTGATGCTATCGCAATCGTGGCCCGTTGTTTCGCCGATCCGAACATCGCCCACGTCGCCGATACGCTGGACCCTGTGCAGGACATCGCCGTGCTCCAACTCGAGATGGCCCTTGCCGACCTGACGACAGTCGAGCGAAGAATTGAGAAGGTACAAAGTATGCGCAAGGGGCAAGCAAAAGACGCCACCCTGGCCGAGGAAGAGGCACTGCTGGCACGATTGTGTGGGGAATTGGGCGCGGGCCGCCGCGTCTGTAACCTGGGCCTTTCCAGGCAAGAACGGGAGGTGTTGTCTCCCCTCAACTTGCTGACGGCGAAACCGGTGCTCTACGTTGCCAACGCCGGTGAAGCCGATTTGCCGGAGGGGGGACAGTTGGCCGAATCCGTTTGCCAATTCGCCCGTAAGGAAGGGGCCGAATCGGTGATCGTCTGCGCTTCATTGGAGGCAGACCTGCAGGATTGGCCGGAGGAGGACGCAGCCGAATATCGCCGGGAACTGGGTCTGACCGGATCGGGCCTGGGTGACCTGATCGCCGCCGGATATCGTCTGTTGCACCTGATCACGTTCTTCACCGTTGTGGGTGAAAAAGAGGTGCGTGCCTGGCCCATCCCCCAGGGCACGACCGCTTCTCGCGCCGCCGGCCATGTACACACCGACATGGAACGGGGCTTCATCCGTGCGGAAGTCGTGGCCTACGACGACCTCGTCACCGCCGGCTCATTCGCCGCTGCCCGCGACGCCGGACGGTTGCGACTGGAAGGCCGTGACTACGCCGTGCAGGATGGCGATGTGATCACATTTCGGTTCAACGTGTAGGACCTGACCAGTTTTGAAAATAGACGTCAGTAGCCAGTCGTCAGAACGTGGTGCGTGCCGCTCGTCCATTGAAAATTGACATTTGATCATTAACCATTGCGCCCCGCCATTTTTATCGTTGGTGGCGCGCGCAGCCGATCATGGGGACTCCCCCCAGAATTGGGGGGCCGGGGGGCTTCCGACGTCCGCCGCTCATGCGCACTGCCAGGTCTAAACTGGCCGGTGTCAGTTTTGTGCCAGGTTGCTCTCGTAGATGAAGCGCAGTCCTTCGAGCGTCAGATTGGGCTCGACGATGTTGATGGTCTGGGAGTGGGGGGCGATGAGATCAACGTATTCACCGGTGGCAATGACGCGGGTATCGGCTCCCAACGCGCGTTGAAACCGCTCGACCATCCCTTCGACCATCGCTATGTGACCGTAGACCAGACCCGACTGCATAGAAAGCACGGTATTTGTGCCGATTGGATGGGCCGGGCGGGCCATGGCGATGTGTGGGAGTTGGGCCGCTTGGCGAAAGAGCGCCTGTGCCGATAGAAGCAGTCCGGGAGCAATGGCGTTCCCCAGATAGTCACCCTGCGCGGATATCGCATCGAAAGTGGTTGCTGTGCTGAAGTCAATGACCACGGCCGGCGTACTGTAGAGATGCCGCACGGCCACGGCGTTGGCGACCCGGTCGGCCCCCACTTCACGGGGGTTGTCTGTGCGGATGCGGAGACCGGTCTTCAGGCCGGGACGTACGACCATCGGCGTGAGGCGAAAGGCACGGACGCACAGTTGCTCAAAGGTGGGGAGCAGGGGCGGGACGACACAGGCAATAATCGCCCCGGTCAAGTCCGTGACCGATAAGTCCGCTTCGCGCAACAGGTTTCCCAGCAAGGCACGGTATTCGTCCGCGGTACGCTCGGTCGCTGTCGTCAGCCGCCAATGAGCGATGACCTCTGCCCCACGGAATATACCGATCACGATGTGCGTGTTGCCAATATCAAGGGTGAGTAGCATGTCACCGATCCAAGTTGACGAATGAATTCGCCGCCTGATACTGTTGCGAAGTGCGTTTCAATGCACGATTAGTTACAACTTAGCCTTCCTTGCAATAGGACGCAGATGACGCTGATTCACGCTGATCTTTTCTGATGTATTTGTTTTATCTGCTGGTATCTGCACGAAACCTGCGTTATCAGCGTTCCATTTTCCTAAGGCTGAGCAGTTGCGATCAAAAGAAGTTCAACTTCTCTGAGAAGTTGAACTTCTCTGTTGGTTTTACACGTACATGCTGCGGAAGAACCAGAAAAGCCCAAAAGCCGCGCCGCCGAACAGGGTCGTCAGGCAGCATAGTCCGGTGAGTGGGTTGCGCGTAGCTGCTGGGGTGGGCGTAGGCTTGGAGGCAGCAGTCGCCGCCGGCCTGGGAGTGGATGCCGGCGAGCGGGTGGCCCGTTTCGCGATCGTTGGCGTGACCGGTGCAGTTGAACCCTTTCGCGGGGGCGCACCCAGCCACGCGCGCCACTTCACGTCCAGATCATCCTGATTGAACCCGTACACTTGCTGCAACGCATCGTCCGGCAGGATGCCCTCCTTGAAGACGGTCAGCAATTGGCTCATCTTGTCCTTGCCGTACGTTTCCAGGAGGTACTGTACAATGCTGTAGGCCTGACCGTACCACTGATTCACCAGGTCTGGCTGACCGGTCGGCGAGGTCATGGAACGCACGGAAAGGAGTGTGTCATTTCGCTTCGCCTGCTCGAGCGAGGACTTGTTTCCGCCGCGCAGTTTGCCTTCGTTGTACATTGCCAGGCCCTCGTTCAACCAGGCCGGCAGGTCGCTGTATGGATTGTCCGTGGCCAGGCCGACAACGACGTGCGTCAGCTCATGCGAGATTGTCAGCTCGACATTGGAATCGGTAGCCAGGAGGAGCATGGTGTCCGGCGCCACGACGGTGCCCAGGGTGGTGATCTGTCCCTCGAAGGTGCTACCACGTGAAATCTGTGCTTTTTGCATGTCGGCTTTGCTCTGGTAGGCAAAGATCTTCACAGGCTGTTTGAGCGAGACGCCAATCGTTTGCGCCAACCGGTCCAGGGCCTTGACGGATACGTCCAGCAGGTGGGATGCCTGGTTGTCGCTGAGCCCATACCAATAGAAGACTACTTGCTCTTTGCTCTCAGATTTCCACTCGAACCGATTGTCCATGTAGGTGAAGTGTTGTTTTTCGGTCTTGAATGTGTTGCCGTCCGCGTCCTTGATCCGCCAATAATAGGTGATTTCGCTGCCGGGCGGAATCTGCCCGCGGGCGATTTTGTCTGTGACCGTGGTCTTCACCTGTTTGGCCGGAGAGTAATTCGGGTAGGCCCGGCTGGTCGTCGAATCGTGCCCCTGCGTGTAGAAGACGACAAGTTCGGTGATGTCTGAAGTGCTCTGCACTTCGATGGAGAAGTCGAGGCGCTCTGAGAAAACGTACTGGTGCCCCATGTTCAACACCTGGATAGGGCTTTGGGCCATGAGGGGCCGCACCAGCAGAGCCAACCAAAGAAGGATAACCGCCAGTAAGATTCGTGCCCCCACTCTTACCACCGTGCGGTTGCGCCTCATGGTGTGCCAAGGTCCTCCACGGCCACATCCACGTATTTATCCCCCTCCTCAACGAGCATGATGGGAATGTCCTCGCGGATGGGGTATTTACGCCGGCACTCATCGTTCTGACAAACGAGCCACGTATCGCGCACCAGCTTTACTTCCGTCTTGCACGCCGGACAGACCAGAATATCCAACAGATCCTGACTGATCATTTCATACCTCCATTTTCGTCCACGTAACCGGTGAGGTGTGCCGACTATAGATTTCGGATGGCCCTTTCACCGGTGCCGCCCATTCCTACACCACAATGTTTACCAATCGCCCCGGCACAAAGACCACTTTGCGGGGATCTCTATCTTGCAGGTGCCGCTGGATTTTTTCGCTGGCCAGGGCCAACGCGCGCGCCTCCTCTGCGGTGATGTCCACGGGGACTTCGACGCGGTCGCGCAATTTGCCGTTGATTTGCAGCACCAGGGTGATCACTTCCTCGCGGGCCAGGTCTTCGTTCCACGTGGGCCAGGCCTGCTGGTGAACGCTGTACGGGCCGCCCAATCGCTCCCACAATTCCTCGGCGATGTGGGGACAGGGGGGGGCCAGCATGAGTACCAAACTGCGGATTGCTTCTTGCCATGCCGGGTGGTTCGCCACGGCCGTCCGGCGCGCCTGCATCAGGTAGTTCGTCATCTTCATCAGGGCGGCGAGCATGGTGTTGAACTTGAAGGCTTCCATGTCTTGCGTTACTTTGCGGATCGTTTGGTGGGTGGTGCGTTGTAGTGCGCGAATCTCTTTTTCTGACGGCGACTCGTCCGTCTCGTTGATTTTCGTCGCAGTTTCCAATACGATGTCCCATACTTTGGCCAGGAAGCGATAGACTCCTTCGATCCCTTGGCTGTTCCACGGGCCACCTTCGCTCCATGGCCCGACGAACATCAGGTAGGCACGGAACGTATCGGCACCATAGACGCTCACCAGGTCGTCCGGGTCCACGACATTGCCCCGACTCTTGCTCATCTTCTCGCTGTCTTCGCCCAGAATAATGCCCTGGTTGAACAAGCGGATCATCGGCTCGTCAAAGTCCACCAATCCAATGTCGCGCATCGCTTTGGTGAAGAAGCGTGTGTAGAGCAGGTGCATGGTGGCATGCTCGATTCCGCCGGTGTATTGGTCCACCGGCAGCCAATACTTGCCGACCTTGGGATCGAACGGGCCTTCGTCGTAATCCGGGCTCATGTAGCGATATTGGTACCACGAAGAGTCGACGAAGGTGTCCATCGTGTCGGTTTCCCGTTCTGCCGGACCGCCACATTGCGGGCAAACGGTACGCAGGAACCCTTCGTGGAATCTCAGCGGCGATTCACCGGTAGGCCGAAACTCGGCATCCTCGGGCAATAGAACAGGCAGGTCTTCCTCCGGCACGGGCACAGTCCCGCAATCGGGGCAGTAGATGATGGGAATCGGTGTGCCCCAATAGCGCTGGCGGCTGATCAGCCAGTCGTGCAGGCGGTAGTTGATGGTGCCAAGGCCGATGTCATGCTCTTCCATGTACCGGACAATGTCGTGCCATCCCTCATTGCTGGGCCGGCCGTCGAATGGGCCGGAATTGACCATGGTCCCGGGGCCGGTATAGGCTTCGGTGAGCGGCTGGCCGTCCCAATCGGGTGGCGCGATGACCACAGGAATGGGCAGGCCATAGCGAGTGGCGAAGTCGAAGTCACGCCCGTCGTGTGCCGGCACGGCCATGATCGCGCCGGTACCGTAGGTCATGAGCACGTAGTCGGCGATGTAGATCGGTATTTCCTCGTTGTTCAGGGGATTGACGGCATAGGCGCCGATAAAGACGCCGTCCCGTTCCTTTTCCGTGCTCAGCCGCTCGATTTCGCTTTGGCGAGAGGCTTTCAATTTGTAGGCTTCGACCTCGTCCCGATGTTCCGGCGTGGTCAGTTTGTCCACCAGGGGATGTTCGGGAGCCAGCACGGCGAAGGTCATGCCATACACCGTATCGGGCCGTGTGGTGAATACGGGAATGCGGTCTTCCGTTCCGCGAACGCCCAGGGTGAATTCTGCCCCTTCGCTGCGCCCGATCCAGTTCGTTTGCATGATTCGCACAGGTTCCGGCCAATCGATTTTGCTGAAGTCGAGCAACTCATCGGCATAGTCGGTGATCTTCCAGAACCACTGGGCCAGGTCGCGTTTGACAACCGGCGTATGGCAGCGCTCACAATGGCGGTCTTCGCCCCAAACCTGCTCACGGGCGAGGGTGGTATTGCACGTAGGGCACCAGTCTACCGGTGACATTTTGCGATAGGCCAGCCCATGCTTGTAAAATTGTAGGAAGAACCACTGGTTCCATTTGTAGTATTCAGGCTCACATGATACCGCTTCGCGATCCCAGGCCCACATGGCTCCCATCGTGCGCAGTTGGCGACGCATATTTTCGATGTTGCTGTGCGTCCACTGGTAGGGATGAATGCCGTGGCGAATGGCCGCATTCTCGGCGGGGAGGCCGAAGGCATCGAAGCCGATGGGGAAGAAAGCGTTGTACCCGTTCATGCGGTAGTAGCGGGCTTTTGTATCGCTGGGAGACATAGCGTACCAGTGGCCGATGTGTAAATTGCCGGATGTATAGGGGAGCATGGTCAGGAAGTACCACTTTGGTTTGCTCCGGTCTTCCACCGTACGGTACAGGCCGGTCTCTGCCCATTTCTCGCGCCAGCGCGGCTCGATTTCTGTGGGGTTGTACTTTTCGACCATCTGTGCTCGAACCATGCTTCTTCTCCAATTTCTGCTTTGCCTACTTTATACCAAAAACCCCCTCGTCTCAGGGACGAAGGGGCCTCCGCGGTACCACCCTGCTTGATAGCACGTACTGCTTTTCAGGTGGAGCCGAGGGGACTTGAACCCCTGGCCTCTTGAATGCCATTCAAGCGCTCTCCCAACTGAGCTACGGCCCCACGTTTGCTATCCGCTCTGTACCCGATAACGGGGGGTGACCGACGGCAGATTTCGGACACGCGGCCCGTCCCCCACCGTGACTCCCAGGCGAGTTCCGTCCTGAGGCGAATGGCTGGCCGCCTTGTGCCCTCACATGGCACCTTGCCGGGCTCGCACCATTCCCGGCTCTCTGGTGAGGTGACGTACTACTCCTGCTCGCAGTCTTTGTACTTTGTCAAGTGTTCAACACGTTGCAACCCCATCGCCTTAAGAGGCCGCTTGCTGAAGGCTGAATTACGTTGCCCAGTGTGGAGCTGAGGGGATTTGAACCCCTGACCTCTACAGTGCGATTGTAGCGCTCTCCCAGCTGAGCTACAGCCCCCCATTACGCTGTAGTATAGCCCAGAATATACGTGTTGTCAAGTTGCTGTTGCGGGCCATACGGGCGATTGGTTGTCAGTAGTTTGCGCTACACCCCTAATCCTCGTGATCGGGTGCGTTCGGTCCCGAATTGCGGAGCGGTGCCGGCGACCATTCGTCCTCTGCCGAAACCTGACCAAGAGGCGCCCCCTTTGTAGCTGGCGACTCAGGAAGAGGAGTTTGCCCCGAATTGGCTTCTTTATTTGCAATACCGACCTGTTTCGTCGCGGTCTGTTGGAAATTCAAATATGAAGCAAGGGCTACGGCCACACCACCAAGGCCAGCTACCAAAAGCCCCAGATAGGGAGAGTCGCCGATGAGGGCGATAGCCATCAAAGCGGTTAGCACCCAGATTCCCCCGACCGTCCAACACCCGATGGGGCCGATGCGAAAATCAGCCTGGCGCAGTGGATTGCTCATGTTGGCGGAAGCGTTCTAGCGCCTCGTCGCAAGCATCCCGGAGTCGGGCGACGACCCCCAGGGGTATGTCCAGGTCACCAAGCTGAATCCCGTTAAAGCGTGACCATCCATGGTGATCGGTGCCTCCCGTGACAAACAGTCCGTACCGGTCGGCAAGATGCCGCAACATTTCAGTATCGGTGGGCGTGTGAGTGGGGTAATAGGCCTCTATGCCCAGTAATCCAGCATCAACGAGTGGCTCGACAAAATCGAGCACGTTGGTTGGATGGGCCAGCACGGGCACTCCTCCGGCACGCACCACGAATTCTACGGCTTGCACCGGGGAGAGACGCAAATGTTCCACATAAGCCGGGCCATCCGTGCCGATGTAGCGGTCGAAGGCTTCGCCAATTGTCTCCACGTAGCCGGCCTCGACCAGGGCTCGAGCGATGTGGGGGCGTCCGATCGCGCCGGCCGCTGTGGCTGTTACCCTTTCCCATTCCAGGGGCAACCCCAGGCGAGAGAGCTTGGCCAGTATCTGGCGGGCACGATCCTCACGACTGCCGGAGAGAAGCACCAGGTTCTCTTTGAGAAAGGGGGCCTCCGTGTCGGAAAAATAGCCCAGAATGTGTACTTCACGGCCGGGGATATCCGTGTTGAGCTCGACTCCGGCAAACACCATCAAATCGGACCCCTGCGCGGCTGTCTGTGCCTCTTGGACACCCGCCATCGAATCGTGGTCCGTCACTCCCAGTGCAACCAGATTGCGTTCTATTGCCCGGCGCACCAATTCGGTTGGTGTGTCACGCCCGTCCGAAGCGGTTGTGTGTGTGTGCAGATCGACTCGCCCCGGGACCATACGCTCGGTTGGGGTCACCGGCGCTCGACCGTCAGTCTGATCGCAGTTCGTTCTTGGCCTTCTATGACGATCTCCACGAAGGAAGGCACACAGATAATGTCGATGCCATCCTCACGCAAGTACCCGCGAGCAATTGCTACAGCTTTTATGGCCTGATTTACGGCACCGGCACCAATTGCCTGTACGTCAGGGTTCGTACCTTCCCTGATCACACCGGCAATCGCTCCGGCTACGGCGGTAGACCGTGACCTGGCAGAAACTTTTAAGATTTCCATAATGATCCATCCCTCCTTCGCGCGTCGTTCAAGCGCCTGATGTTGTGGTTGAGGAACAGGGCTGCTTTCCACGATGGTTCATAAAGGCCTCCTTTTTGCTATCGTGATTGCTCAGGAATGAATGCCCTGTATCGAAGCGCAGGGAAAGTCACTTTTGTTCGTTACTACTCAGCCAGGCCCCCCTACCTCCCCAACTTTGGGGGGAAACTGCTGTACTCCCCCCAGGATTGGGGGGCTGGGGGGGCTACCGCCCGACTGCTGAAGCTATTCTCACTGCCTGCCTGAGCAGTAACTTTTGTTCTCTTTATTTTATCACAGCCTTGCCGTTCTTGTCCAATTGGGAGTTTAGGCGCGGAAATTCAGCCCCGATGACCCGCGCGGGAGCGTTGTGTGCCAAGGTTAAACCTAGCAGTTTGTCGGAGAAAGAATAATGGGACACAGATTTTTCGATAACCTGGCCTGAACAGCTGTGTTTCTCTGTGAAAAGCTGTGTTCTACAAAGGAAAAACCGTCCTCTCCGACAGCCTGCCAGTTGCCCCGGCTCAGTTCGCTGTCCGGCAGCTATTTTGCATAATCGACTGCGCGTGTTTCGCGAATGACCGTCACTTTTATTTGTCCGGGGAACGTCAGCCCCTCTTCTACCTTACGCGCAATATTCTTGGATAGTTGTATGGCGGAAAGATCGTCCACCTCATCTGGCCGGACGACGATGCGAATCTCCCGGCCGGCTTGAATGGCGTAGGCTTCCTCTACGCCGGCGAAAGAATGGGCAACGTCTTCTAACGCTGTGATTCGTTTGATGTATGATTCGAGCGTCTCTCTTCGTGCTCCGGGGCGCGCCCCGGAAATGGCATCGGCCGATTCCACGATGATAGCTTCCAATGAAGTCTGCTCTGCCTCATGATGATGGGAGGCAATGATACTGACAACTTCTGGAGGGACTCCGTAGCGTTTTGCAAGTTCCGAACCGACCTGGGCGTGGGGGCCATCGACTTCGTGGGTAACGGCTTTGCCAATGTCGTGCAGGAGCGCCCCCATCTTTGCCATCTTCGCATTTGCGCCGAGTTCCATGGCCAACAGGCCGGCGATGTGCGCCGACTCTATGGCATGGGCGTGCTGATTCTGCCCATAGCTGGTGCGGAATTTCAGCCGGCCGAGCAGCTTGATCAGTTCCGGATGGAGGCCCCGAACACCGACTTCATAGACAGCCCGTTCTCCCTCCTCCTGGATGATATTTTCCACCTCTTTTCTGGCACTGCTAACCACTTTTTCGATGCGCGCCGGATGGATACGGCCGTCTGCAACCAATTTGGTGAGCGCCAGACGGGCGACTTCACGGCGAATAGGATCGAAGCTGGAGATGATCACTGCTTCGGGTGTATCGTCTACCACCAGGTCCACGCCTGTGGCATTTTCGATAGCGCGGATGTTCCGCCCGCCGCGTCCGATGATTCTCCCTTTCAGATCGTCATTGGGGAGGGGAACCGCAGACACGGAGACCTCCGTTACAGATTCGCTGGCAATACGTTGGATGGTGCTGACGATGATTTCTCGTGCCTTTTGTTCGGCTTCTTCTTGTGTCCTTGCTTCCACCTCTCGCATGACGCGCGCCATGTCTTGGCGAGATTCTTGTTCGACTCGCTTTAGGAGTAATTCTTTGGCGTCATCCTTGGAAAGTTGAGAAACCCTTTCCAGTTCCACAACCTGTTGTTCATGTTTCTTGGCAATCTCCCGCTTCGCCCGGTCCAGGTCCCGTTTTTGGGCTTCGAGGGATCGGGAGCGGTTTTCGAGGGCGTCCAGGCGTGAGTCCAAGTTCTCGCGTCGCTTTTGCAATTGGCGCTCTTGCTTCCGCAGGTCGCGCTGCCATTGCTTTCCTTCAGATTCTGCCTCTTTTCGTATGCGCAGGGCCTCGTCTCCTGCTTCCAGCAATATTTCTTTGGCCTTTCCTTGCGCCTCTTCCAGAATGTGTTGAGCCGTTTCACCGGCAGAACGGATCTTGGTCTGTGCGCGATAGAAGAAGAGAAAATACCCCAATACGCCACCAAACAAAGCGGAAACGAGTGTAAGCAGTATAGTTCCCGATGTGAAACCTGCAATCATTGTGCTTCCTCCTCATTCACATTTATCCCGACCGGTGTGTCTTTGCCAGTGCTGATTGAATCCCAAACTTCATCCAGCACAACGCGGACGGTACTCCAGGAAAAACCACGCCGGCCTAAATAGCCGCCCAATTTTTTGTAGATTTCGTCTCGGTCCGCTTCTCGGAAGCGATCTATGCGCATAGAAGCGAGACGGCGGGCGGCTTGCAGATCGGTTGACGCGCGATCATCAAGCGACTCAGCGATGATCGGGTCTGCAACTCCTTTACGGCGCAATTCTTGTCGCAGAAGCTGTTGGCTTCGCGGTCGGAATGTGTCTCGGTTTTCAATCCATTGTTTTGCGAATATTCGATCATCAAGCAAATCTAATTCTTTCAATCTCTGCACAACCCGTTCTATGGCCGGCGCGTCGAAGCCCTTTTTTCTAAGCCTCTGTTCCACTTCCCAGCAACTCCTTGGGCGCGCCTGCAGAAAATAGAGCGAGAGGTCCATTGCTGAATGGTAGGCATCTTCGCGTTGCAGGGTAGCGATTTCATCTCTGCCAAGGTGCTGACCTACGTTCAGGCCGGCCGCAACTTGGGCCGAGAGACCAAAAGCGAAAACATCGTCCAGATATACGTTCACCCGTCGCTGGTTCTTTTTCTGGGGCGTGATGGCACTAATCTGTCCGTGCATGTTCTTTTTTCCCTGCGCGCCGATCCCCAGGAACTTTCACTATGGGATACCGTATCTTCTCAATATCTTCTCAATATTCCGGGGCGAAGAAGTTCGACTTTTACCAAAAGTCGAACTTCTGGGTCGCCCCACCCCGTTTTATTGAGAAGATACGGGATACCAACATAAAAAGCTGCGACCGGCGAGGCCACAGCTTCGGAAAACACGCTCAATGAATCGGAAAGTTTCTTAAGTTGAGGCGCGCGAGTCAGTCGCTGGGACTGACTCACGGAACTCTAGCTCATTTAAGCGTAACGTGTCGTGGATGAGGCGATGATAGATTCTTGACTACTACCTCAAACCAGGTGGCCTGCGAGTGGGATACAATCGACTCGTTCAGCCCAATGGCCCGGGATGGTCTCATCCCTGACGGACTTGCACGGCAGGGTTCCTGGCAATGGAACAATCAACGGTAAAAGACACAAAGCTAAAACCGTGTAACCTCCCATCGTTTACGTTGCAAAACTTGCCATGTCATACGCGTTACGCTCGATACTTACAACTTTGTGGAAAACCTTCTTTGGTTGCCCAATCCCTTATGCCGGGCATTCAAACGCCGGCACCGGTATAAACCTTGTCAGATATGGTTACAACGATAACGGCCATTGGTCTGACAATAGTTGTAGTATCATAAAGCACAATTTGAACTCAAGATTCCTCCGATGTACCAAGGAGATATCTACCTAAGCTGATCCAGTCTTATCTTACTCTTCTGTCTCTTCTTTTGTAACAACGGCTGGTGCCGTCTGCGGGGTGGTCCTCAAAGGAAGTTGTGCATCCTCCCGAATACGATTCTCTATTTCCAACAATAGAGCTGGATTATCTTCGAGAAAACTCTTGGCGTTCAGGCGTCCTTGCCCAAGCCTTGTGTCTCCATAGGAATAGTACGACCCCCGCTTTTCGACGATCTCTTTTTCCACGCCAACCCCCAATACACAGCTTGCGTGGGAGATCCCTTCGTTGTACAAGATATCGAACTCGGCAAGGCGGAATGGCGGGGCGACTTTGTTCTTTTTCACCTGCACGCGGGTCCGGTTGCCGATGAGAACTCCTGCCTCCTTAATCCCTTCAATCCGCCGAATGTTCAGACGAACGGAAGAGTAGAACTTGAGCGCGTTTCCCCCAGTCGTTGTTTCCGGGCTACCATATAAGACTCCGATTTTCATCCGAATCTGGTTGGTAAACACAACGGCCGTGTTGGATTTCTTGATAGCCCCTGCCAATTTGCGCAATGCTTGGGACATCAAGCGGGCCTGGAGGCCTACGTGCGAATCTCCCATATCCCCTTCAATTTCAGCGCGGGGCACCAGAGCCGCAACGGAATCGATTACAACCAGATCAACCGCGTCGCTACGAACCAGGGCTTCTGTGACTTCTAAAGCCTGTTCCCCGGTATCCGGCTGAGAGATGTAAAGATCGTCCACGTTGACGCCACAACGCTGCGCATACTGGGGGTCCAGAGCGTGTTCTGCATCAACGAAGGCGGCAATGCCGCCGGCCATTTGTGCTTCTGCAATAATATGTTGACAAAGGGTTGTCTTGCCTGAAGATTCCGGGCCGTATATCTCTGTAACGCGCCCCCTCGGAATACCGCCTACCCCCAAAGCAATGTCTAGAGAAAGGGCTCCTGTCGAAATTACATCGACATCCATTCCGGGGGCAGCTCCCAACCTCATGATAATTCCGTCGCCAAATCTCTTGTGCAACTGTGACAAAGTTGTTTCCAGCGCTTTTTCACGCCCCTTGGCACGGTTCGCCATAAAGGTCTCTCCTTTGAAGTAACGCCAATTGTTACGCAACCGCAAAACGCGACTCGCCTGCTCGCGACACAGTGGTGCCGTTTCGCCGGTTCGATTGGTCTTCCATTATAGTCTCACATCTAGTTTACATCAAAGTCCATGAAAAGGCAAACGCGAGGTTGAGGCAATCAAAATTGACAGATTGCCCAACGTATGCTACACTTGACGCAACAAAATAATACGTCGAATTGATCGCGGGGGAGCCCGAAGGCGTCGGGCTGAGAGGATGGTCGCCACCATTGACCCTTGAACCTGATCTGGGTAATGCCAGCGGAGGAAGAAGACTACTCTTGAGACAAAAGCCGCGACAGGCAATACCCAGTCGTGGCTTTTTTATTGCGAAGGTGAGCAACGCTTATGCACATTGTAATTGTGGCCAATGGAGACTCTGTACCGTGCGACTTGTCCGGCGCCAGCCTGGTCATTGCCGTCAATGGCGGCACGCGCCACACCCTCGCGTGGGGCCGCACCCCCGACATCGTCATCGGCGACTTCGACTCGCTGGACGCCGATTCGCGGCAAAAACTGGAGCAGGCCGGCGCTCGCCTCATCGCCCACCCCGCGCGCAAGGACGAGACCGATCTGGAACTGGCCTTGCACCACGCGGCGGGCCTTTCTCCACGCCGCGTGACCATCCTGGCCGCGTGGGGCGACCGCCCCGATCACACACTGGCGAACGTGTTGCTGCTGCTGCGTCCAGAATTCGCCGGCCTGGATGTATGCCTGATCGCAAATGGGCAGGAAATCCGACTGGTGCGCGACGCAATCACACTCCACGGCCATCCCGGCGACCTTGTCTCCCTTCTCCCCATCGAGTGCGATGCAGTTGGGGTATCCACAGCAGGATTGGAATACCCCTTGCACGATGAAACGCTGCGTCTGGGATCCAGCCGGGGCGTGAGCAACGTAATGACTGCCGGTCGGGCCGGGGTGCGCCTGCGCAGGGGACGGTTGTTGTGTTTGCATGACAACCCGCAGATAAGGGTGTAGACCATCACCGCTACGTAGTGCGTATCGCCTTTCAATCCAAAATCATAGGGAGGTTGACATGAAAAAACAGTTTGTGATCTTTGCCTTTTTGTTGTCCGTTGTCCTCATTACCACATCGTGCGCCGGAGCCACGCCGGCACCGCCGACAAAACTGACCCTGATGACCCACGATAGTTTCGCGGCCAGCGAAGAGGTCATTGCCCAGTTCGAACAGGCGAACAACGCCAAGGTGGAAATCCTCAAGTCGGGTGACGCCGGTGCGGCCCTCAACCAGGCGATCCTCAGCAAGGACAACCCCCTGGCCGACCTTTTCTTCGGCGTGGACAACACGTTCTTCAGCCGTGCCATCAAGGCAGACATTTTCGTGCCCTATGCATCGCCGGAGTTGGCGAACATCCCGGATGCTCTGGAGGCCGACCCCGAACACCGGCTGACCCCCGTCGATTTTGGCGATGTCTGTTTGAACTTCGACAAGGCCTGGTTCGAGAAAAAGGGCCTGACACCACCGCAAACGCTGGAAGACCTGGTCAAACCCGACTTCAAAGACCTCACTGTGGTGGAAAATCCGGCCACATCTTCGCCCGGTCTCTCGTTCCTGATCGCCACGGTGGGACACTTCGGCGAAGAGGGCTACCTCGCTTACTGGACGAAATTGAAGGAGAATGGTGTGCTGGTGACGAACGGTTGGGAAGATGCCTATTGGGGCCAGTTCTCGGCCGCCAGTGATGGCAGCCGCCCCATCGTAGTCAGCTACGCGACCAGCCCCGCCGCCGAGGTCTTCTTCAGCGAGGGCAAGTACAAGGAACCGCCTACCGGCAATGTCCTGGGCCAGGGGGCCTGCTTCCGCCAGATCGAATTCGTCGGCATTCTGAAGGGCAGCAAGAACCAGGCCCTGGCCAAGAAGTTCGTAGATTTCATGCTCGGTACGGCCTTCCAGCAAGACATCCCCTTGCAAATGTGGGTCTTTCCGGTGAACGAGCAGGCCAGCCTGCCGGACGTCTTCCAATTCGCCCAGGTGCCCCCCCACCCGGCCATCGTATCGGCCGGGAAGATCGAACAGAATCGCGAGAAGTGGATCGAGGCCTGGACGGAGACGGTACTGCGGTGATTTCCCGCCTGACCGGGAGAGGGAAACCGCCGGAATGGCGCGGCGTTTTCTCTCTCCCGGCCCTGCTTTATCTGTTCCCGCTGCTCTTTCTGGCAATTTTCTATTTCTATCCGCTGCTTTCTATCTTCCGGTTGAGCCTACGTCCGGAGGGACACTGGGCGCTGGATTCGCTGCGCAAGCTGGCCAGCACCTCATACTACCTGCGCACCCTCTGGTTTACGACGTGGCAAGCGGCCGTTTCCACGTTGCTGACGCTGGTGCTCGCTTTTCCGGGAGCGTACGTATTTGCCCGCTTCCGCTTCCCCGGCAAATCGCTGCTTCAGGCCATGACCACCGTTCCTTTTGTGCTGCCCACGATCGTCGTCGCCGTGGCCTTCAGCGCATTGTTGGGCCCGCGCGGTTGGGTCAACATCATTCTCATGCGCTTGCTCGCGCTGGATGCTCCTCCCCTGAACCTGCAATACACCTTGTGGGCCATTTTCCTGGCCCACATTTTCTATAACTACACGGTGGTGTTGCGCATTGTGGGTGGATTCTGGGCCAATCTGGACCCGCAAGTGGAAGAAGTAGCACGTACCCTGGGTGCCGGTCGCTGGCGCACTTTTTGGCACGTGACCCTGCCGCTGCTCATGCCGGCCATCTCTGCCGCAAGCTTGCTCGTTTTCATTTTTTGCTTCACCAGCTTTGGCGTGATCCTCATTTTGGGCGGCCCCCGCTTCGCCACGCTGGAAGTGGAGATATACCGTCAGGCGGCACACTTGTTCAACCTGCCGGTGGCGGCGGCCTTATCGCTGGCCCAAATCTTGGTCACCTTTGGGCTGATGTGGGTTTACACGAACTTGCAGGCACGCCACACCGTGCCTTTACGTTTGCAATCGCGAGAAGCAGCGCAACGCTGGCCGGCAAATGGCCGCGAATGGTTGGGCGTCCTGGCCAACGTGGCTTTCATGCTCCTTCTGCTGGTCACGCCGCTGGCGGCCCTCGTCGAGCGCTCTTTCTCTGTTGGCCAAGCGGGCTACTCGCTTGGCTCCTATCGCGCCCTGGGCGTGAATTTGCGTGGCTCGATCACCTTTGTGCCCCCGCTGGAGGCTGTGCGCAACTCGCTCGGCTTCGCGGGCGTGACGGTGATGTTGGGGCTGGCCCTGGGACTTACCGCGGCCTACCTGTTGGCGCGGGAGCGGGAATCGCTGCACGCGCTGCTCGATCCGGTGTTCATGTTGCCGCTGGGGACATCGGCGGTGACGCTGGGCTTTGGCTTCATCGTGGCCCTGGGACATCCGCCGCTGAACCTGCGCACATCGCCGCTGCTGATTCCCCTTGCGCACACCCTCGTTGCCTTTCCGTTCGTCGTGCGCAGCATTCTGCCGGCCCTGCGCGGCATTCATCCGCACCTGCGGGAGGCGGCTGCTGTGCTGGGGGCCACGCCGCGCCGTGTGTGGTGGGAGATCGATCTGCCGATGGTCGGACGGGCCTTGCTGGTGGGCGCCGTCTTCGCTTTTACGATCAGCATGGGCGAGTTTGGTGCGACGATCTTCATCGCCCGGCCGCAGGTGCCCACCATGCCGGTGGCCATCTTCCGCCTGCTCAGCCAACCCGGCGCACGGAACTACGGGCAGGCCTTGGCTATGAGCACGCTCCTGATGCTCGTTTGTACGGTCGGCTTCGTGGCCATCGAGCGGTTTCGCGCCGGCGGCGTGGGGGAATTTTGAAGGCGCTTGCCAAAGCGGGCCGGGCGGGGTATAATCGGCGGAGCGAAGCCCAAATGATGAACGCGGAATGACGAATTTGGGAGGTAGTAGGAAGTCGGGATTCGGGAGTAGGAGCGCGCAGCGGCCCTATTTTGCAGCGTGGAGCGTAACCGATTCGCTCGTTCGCCGACTCGCTTATTTTCAAAGCAACACCGGTTGACCCTCATGATTCTACAAATCCAGGACATCTCCAAGTGGTTCGAGGGGACACAGATCCTCCGGGGGGTAAGCTTTTCCCTTCGGGAAGGTGAGATTCTCTCGCTGCTCGGCCCCAGTGGCAGTGGCAAGACGACGCTGTTGCGCGTCATCGCCGGCCTGGAGGTGCCCGATGCCGGTCAGGTGCTCTTCGATGGCCGAGACTTGGTCACTGTGCCCCCGCATCGCCGGGGCTTTGGCCTGATGTTCCAGGAATATGCCCTCTTCCCCCACAAAAATGTGTCCGAGAATGTGGCCTTTGGGCTGCGTATGCAAAGGCTCGCAGCCGCTGAGACAGCGCGGCGCGTTGCCGAGATGCTGGACCTGGTTGGAATGACCGGGTTTGAGCAGCGGGACGTGAACCGCCTGTCGGGCGGGGAGCGCCAGCGTGTCGCCCTGGCACGCAGTCTGGCACCCCGGCCCCGGCTGCTCATGCTCGACGAGCCGCTGGGGGCCCTGGATCGTGCGTTGCGCGAGCGCTTGCTGGTCGAATTGCGTGACATCTTGCGACGGGTTGGGCAGACGGCGATCTACGTTACGCACGACCAGCAAGAAGCCTTCGCTCTCGCCGACCGGGTACTCATCATGCACGAAGGCCAAATTGTGCAGGCCGGCACGCCGGAGGCCGTCTACCGCCGGCCGGCCAACGAGTTCGTAGCGCGCTTCTTGGGGTTGACCAATCTGTTGCCGGGACGAGTTGTCGAATCTGGGCCGCCATCCGTGGTGCAGACTGGCGCCGGCCGTATGACGACGGAGGGGCAGGAGAAATGGCCCGCGAATGAACCTGTCCTCGTTCTGCTTGCCCAGACGGCCACGCCCTGTTCGGCTCCACAGATGGACCACAACACCATTCAAGGTGTGGTGCGAGAATGTACATTCCGTGGAAAGGACTACCAAGTGGCCGTTCAGGTTGCCGGAGGCGAGACATTACACTTTGACCTGCACGACGAAGCGACGAAGTCTGTGATCACCGGGCAAGACATCACCTTGCAAGTCCCGCCGGTAACGGTGATCAGCACGCTGCTAGAATGAAGCCGGGCAACTGGCATACCAGGGAATGTTGAAATACTCTTCCTCGCCGATCCACTCTGCCAGGTGAGAATGATATTCTACGAGCACTTGCAGGTCGTCGTCGAACTCGATTACGACGACGTGCCGGTCTTCGTTGTCGTAGAAGCGTACATAGTGCCGGTTGGGAGCCAATGTGCCGCAATCTATGGTGGACGTGTCTTCAAACAAAATGCCCATCTGAGACAGCGCCTCATTGGCAAGCACAACCCGGTTATGGATGAATATTGCTTCCGCGCCTGACCCCAACTTCCCATACGTTCGTTCGGTAAATTCTTTCACTGTCTCGGTCACAATTACGCTCCTGGATTCTCTCTGAGACTGGACTCTGGCGTTTTTTTGTTTTTGCCACGGATTACACAGATTTTCACGGAAAAACCCGGAAATCTGTGGAAATCCGTGCCATCCGTGGCTGAAAAGGCCACTGTTATACGGTCAAAATGACTTTCGCCAGACTCCAGTCTGAAACACTTTGCAATCAATCCCCAAAAAGCTCACAGGTGGGGAAGGAGAGACTCGAACTCTCACGGATTTCTCCACGTGATCCTAAGTCACGCTCGTCTGCCGATTCCGACACTTCCCCTCACCTAAAAATTCTAACACGAAATGGTAGTTCTGGCAAGTTTTACCTGCCACGCGGGTATGTCGCCCCCCTACTCTAAACGTATTTTTGACAAAGTTGGTTATACGTGGTATAATTATGTTTACTTGAGGAGGGGTTGGGGTGTACAATTTAGGCTTTCCTCCCTTGATTGCCAACTGGGCGTGAGCAGATGATACTCGCGTCCATTTTAACATCTGGGCTCTATCTATAGTTTCCCGTTCACAAGAAACGGGGGACTGAACGGCAAGAGGCCTTTCAGAGATAGCGCCAAAACAAAGAAAGGTGATTTCTGCTGATGAGAACTCCTTTCCTTTTCCCGCACGAGAGTGTAAGCGAGTTGAAGGAACTTCGGGATGGACAGTGGTCGAAACTGGCAGAGGAAGTAGCTGGTTTACCGGAAACACACAAAGACAGTCTAGCCTTCTCACTGATGATGATACGGATCTGTGGATGCCTGCGGTGCACGAATTACAAAGCGAGTCTGGGATGCACAGTCTGTTCCCAGCGTGCTGTACGCAACAGCAAGGCCCCGGACAATACGTTATTGCGCCTGTTTCACCGTGCGCAAGAAGAAGTTGACGAGTTCTTGGAAACTCGAAAGAATGGGTTGAGACAGGCTGCCTGACCACCGGCATAGCGCCGTGATACGAAAACAATCAATAGGGAAACACGTCTGGGCGGGGTTGACATTTCTGTTCACGACTCTGCTCATGACGTATCCTTTATCGCTCCATCTGTCAAACGCTCTTCCTGACAAGCAAGACCCTCTCCTCAATCTGTGGATCTTAGTCTGGGAAGCACACCAGGTTGTCCGGGCCCCGCTAAGACTCTTCGATGCCAACATCTTCTATCCATTTCAGCACACCCTGGCCTATTCCGAAACACTGCTTAGCACGAGTGGGCTGGTATTTCCTTTTGCATTGTCCCCGGCCACACGGATCGTCGGCTACAACGTCGCTTTTCTGGGCACCTTTTTCCTGGCAGCCCTGGGCACCTATCTGCTCGTCTTCTCCCTCACAGGCAGCCGGCCGGCCGGCATCGTAGCCGGTCTCATCTTTGCTTTTGCTCCATTTCGTTTTGGACATCTCAGTCAAATCCAATTGCTGTCATCCCAATGGTTTCCGTTTGTCATCCTCGCGCTGGACCGCCTGTTGCGGCGGGCCAGCCACAGTGCTTACGGCAAAATACAGTATAAATCGATCTTGCTGTTCGTCCTGTTTTTCAGTTTGCAATGCCTCGCTTCGTTTTACTATGCGTTTCAAGCAGCCCTGGTTGTCGTCCTTTATACACTCGCCTTTTTCATCGTCCATCGTCGACACGTCCATCGTGCGGTGATCCTTCATTTGTCCCTGGCCGCTATTCTCTCCGCGCTGGTCGTTTTACTGCCCAGTGTGCCCTACCTTCAGGTTCAACGAGAGCTAAACGCCGGCTGGAGTCTGGCGAGTAACGAGACCTTCTCGGCCAGCCTGCAAGCCTATCTGTACACAGCTCCCAACAACGCTCTGTACGGCTCGCTGACATCTTCGTTGGCCTATGTCTATGGCCCTTGCTGTCCTCCCGACACATTGTTTCCCGGCCTCTTGCCCCTTCTGTTGGCGATGCTGGGCCTCGCGAGTTGGCGACGGCAGCGCCCCGGCGGAACGCTCCGGCTGCGGCAAGGGTTCTATTCTCTGCTGTTGATCGCTGCTTTCATCCTTTCTCTGGGGCCTTCTTTGCACATCCGGGCAGGCGAACTTGTCCGTCTGCCTTTTTCCCTGCCCTACGCCTGGCTTTATCACACCTTGCCGATCTTTCGAGCCATGCGTGCCCCCGTCCGTTTTGCCAACCTGGTCATGTTGGCGTTGGCCATTCTGGCCGGTTGGGGCACGGCCAGTCTGTTGCGCCGCTTCCGCTCGCGCCGGCAACTCGTTGTGGCGATTGCGTTGGGAACCGTGGTCTTGCTCGAATATGCCACCGTACCTATGAAGCTGGTGCAGATTCCGCAACCTTCGCAAGTGCCGGCTGTCTACCGCTGGTTGGCCGGTAAACCGCCGGCCGTGATCCTCGAATTGCCTATGGCGAACAAGTTGCCCACGCCCACCCCGCAGAATCCGTCAGACCCCAGACAGGCCTGGGAGACGAGCCGGCTCCTTGAACACCAGTACTTCTCCACCTTCCATTGGCACACGACGCCCGATGGATATAGTGGCTTCATCCCGCCGCGTCATGGCGAAGTGGTCTACGAAATGGAACGCTTCCCTTCCGCCAGAGCAGTGGCCCTCTTGCAGGCGCTCGATGTGCGCTGGGTTGTTCTGCACCACGATGATTTCGCCCCGAAGCGCTGGGCGAAAATCATGGCCGCGCTGCCAAAGTTTCCACAATTGCAACAGGTGCAGACCTTTGGCGATGACTATGTCTTCCGCGTTGCGCCGGCCGAGACTTCACTGGGCCACGAAGATGTGGGAGGCTATCTGCCACAAGCAGCGCAAGCCGGAAGCCGCTATGTGGCCTACGCCATCCTGCGCCTGCGTGGCACGACCCCCGTGGCTGCCAAACCGACGGATCGCGTTCCCGTTCGCGCTACCTGGACAGACGAGTTTGGACACGAAAAAACAGAGCAGACCTTCTTCACCCGGCCGCTCGTCAACTCCGGAGCAGAGGTTCGGGAAATCTTGCTCACGGCACCCGCTCTGGCTGGATCATACACCCTCTCCCTGGCCGCAGAAGAGGCCGGCGGCCTGCACTTCCACGTCGAAGGCAGCGTCACGGTTGGCGATCATCCGGGACAGGGCGAGAGGCCGGTGCCGGTCAGGTTGACACCGCCCACTGACCTGCCGCACCACATCGCCCCGGGCGATACGCTCCACGTGGTGCTGCGCTGGGAAGCCCTCGGCAAGATAGATGAATACGACAGCGCCTTCGTGCGCTTGGTGGACGGCGCCGGCCGGGCCTTGGCCCAAATTGACCACGGCGCCGGCGGAACACAACATCCCACACTGCTTTGGAACCCTGGCGAAACGATTACCGACACCTACACCCTTGCCATTCCCAACACAGCCGCGCCGGGGAACTACCGGTTGGAGGCGGGCCTCTACCGGCCAGAGGGCATCGAGCCCCGCTTGCTGTTGGATGGCGACGGGCACCTTGTGCGCGTTGTCCCCCTGGCTTCCATGGCCATAACGAGATGATGGGAAAAATGATGAGCGGAGTAATCCGTGATGCGTGGAGCGGACGTGAAACGTAAAGACGTGAAACGTATTGCGTCTTACGCATCACGCATCACGTTTTACCTGACACCTGATACCTGACACATTATTTTCACAACATCGCTTTTGTGAGGGGAGCAAACATGTCCACAGCAATCATAAACGGGGTTGAGCATTTCTATGAAGTGGCCGGTGACGGGCCGCCTCTCGTCCTGATCCATGGGATGGGGCTGGACCGGCGCATGTGGGATGCACAGTTCGCGCGTCTCGCGTCTCGCTGCCGGGTCATTCGCTATGACGTGCGTGGACACGGTCTTTCCGGCCGGCCGCCCACCGGCTACCGTGACGAACGGTTTGAGGACTTGCGCCAGCTCTTGATGCACCTGGGCATAGCGCGTACACATTTGATGGGCCTCTCCATGGGTGCGGAAATCGCCGTAGGTTTTACCCTGCGCCACCCCCAGATGGTTCGCTCCCTGATCGCTGTGGATCCTTACGTAGAAGGGTATCGTTTCCAGCACTGGGATTCGAAGAGGGTGTGGACGATTGCACGAAAGAAGGGGCCGCCGGAAGCGGTCTCCTACTGGATCACCGACCCGATATTCGCGCCGGCCTTGCAGAGACCGGACGTCGCGGCCCGCCTGCGCCAGATGGTGGCCGAGCACAGCGGCGTGATGTGGGCCGATCCCGGTCCCTACCCGCGCCCAACCGGCCCGCGCGACTTCGAGCGCCTGGAAGAGATCACCGTCCCCACACTGGTCATCGTGGGAGAGAACGACCTGCCCGACTTTCGCGCCATCGCCAGTAGCCTGTCCGCGCGGATCGTGAACGCGCAGCACGTGGTCATTCCCCAGGCCAGCCATATGTCTCCCCTGGAGCAACCGGAAGAAATCAACAAAATCGTGTCACACTTTCTGGAAGAAGTCAGAAGTTCAACTTCTCGGAGAAGTTGAACTTCTAAGCGCAGAGCGCGCAAACGTCCCAACGCATTTTCATAACAGTCCCCATGAACGGCGCGCACGCCACCAAGGACGAAAATCGCATAGGGACCCCCATCCCTAGCCCCTCCCCCTGCGAGGGGAGGGGAACAAAGAGGATAGT
>JAADHH010000021.1 GCA_013151955.1 Chloroflexota bacterium | reverse complement strand
AAGGGGGGTCGGGGGGGATGAGGGGGCAGTGCTATTTTCATAACAACGCAAACCTTTGTGTGCCCTGCGTCTTTGCGGTAGAATCCTTACCCTGCCCCCAGAATTGAAATACACCCGAAACGGCGGCTCCGAAGGCCGGCTGAACTGACCTGGCAGGCTGTCGGAGAGAACAGTTTTTTCTTTTTAGAACACGGATTCTCACAGAGAGACACAGATTTTCCGATGATTTGGCCTGCAAATCTGTGTCCCATTTATTCTTTCTCCGATAGACGGCTAGAGGGGGAGAACGCCGTGCTGGGGATAGCAGCCGGGAATTTCAAATCGAGGCTGCTGCGGGTGATTGCACGAAAGGAGAAAAATGCAAGCCACCGTTGCACCCGTGTTGGTGCTCATCGAAGGACAAGGCGTGGGCCGGCGTTGGCCTCTGACCCGTTCGCCGGTTTCGCTGGGCCGGGACGCGGATAATGACATCGTGCTCACCGGTCGTCAGGTCTCTCGTCATCACGCCCTGATCCGCTGGACAGGAAAGGAATTCTTGGTCGCCGATTTGGGGAGTAAGAATGGTACCTTTGTGGATGGCGTGCCGGCCGGTGAAGGAAGACCCTTGCCCGTCGGAGCAACCTTGCAGATTGCTTTGAGCTACGCATTCTCGCTGGTGGAACCTGCCGGTGAGCCGCGATTGCCGGAGAGCCCCTCGCGGCTGCCACCCCGCGCCGCCGAACGTTTGCGCATCGACCCGGAACGTCGCCAGGTTTGGGTGCAAGGCCGGGAAGTGCAGCCTCCCCTTTCGCCGGCCCAGTTCTCCCTCTTGTCGCTCCTGTATAGCCGGACGAACCAGGTCGTTGGGCGCGAGGAAATTGTGGACGCCGTTTGGGGCGAGGAAGCGGCCGGGGGCGTTTCGGAGGAGGCGCTTGACGCGCTGGTGCGTCGCCTTCGCCGCCGCTTATCGCAGGTGGACCCCGACCACGCATACATTGTAACGGTACGCGGTCACGGATTTCGCCTGCAAAAGCGTTCTGTTTGACTGAGCCGGAGCAGTAACCTGTGTCCTACAGAAACATAGACAACGTTTTGTCGATGTTGACGCCCTAAGCGCCTACTCAATTTCCACCGAAGAAGATGCACGACCGCAGTAGTTTGCCAGTTTGCCCTTCTGGAGAGATATGGTAGAATTAAGAGACAGAAAGGCGTTGTCGTTTTGAAAAGAATTTCCAGGGTGCTGTAGCATGGATAAGTTGGAAGTACAGGTTGCACACTACGTGTGGCATTTGAATAACCAGGGTAAGGTTTCGAAAAACACCGTCACGGCATACGATAGCGACTTACGGTTGTTTTCGTCGTATCTGAAAACGCGCGAGCCGGCGATAGGGTCTTGGAATGAGGTGCGCCCGGCAACGTTACATGAATACGTGACACACATGCGCGACCGGCAAGCGCTAAAACCATCCACCGTCGCGCGTCGTGTCGTCGCCATCCGCTCCTTCTTCCAGTACCTGAAAGAACAGGGTGTTGTGGAAGAAGATCCGTGTGACGAACTTCGACACCCTGGCCCCCCGATTTCGCCGCCACGCGTTCTGTCTGAAGAAGAAGTGCAACAACTTTTGCATCAAACTACGCTGAATTCTTCTCCAAAAGGTCTTCGTGACCGTGCCATGCTGGAAGTGTTGCTTGCCACCGGTATGCGCGTCAGCCAGCTAACCGCCCTGAAGATGGGTGATGTGGACATAGCTTCGGGCACGCTCCGTTTGCTGGACGGTCAGGAGGAGCGCATATTGTTGATGAGTGCGCAGGCGATCCAAGCCCTGCGAGATTATTTGGAACGAGGCCGAATACAGTTCCTTCGGGACTTATCCACTGCGGCACTGTTCGTCAACTACAACGGCCGCCGACTCTCCCGGCAGGGCGTATGGCTGATCATCAAGCAATATGTGAAGAAAGCAAATATCCCTGGAAATGTGACAACACGGACGCTGCGCCATTCCTTTGCCCACCACCAGCTTGCCGAAGGCGTGAGCATAGATGAATTGCAAAACTTGCTGGGGCATACGAGCCCGGCTGCTACGCGAGCATACCTCCGCACGAATCGAGTGGATGATGACGATGAAACTTGACTCCCTTCCCACGACCTACCGCCGCGCTGATTATGAGAAAGCGGCCGCGACGATCCGCCGCGACTCGCGCCATACGCCGCGCATTGGAATCATCACCGGTTCCGGCCTGGGCCCACTGGCCGACGTGGTGCAGGACGCCGACGTGATTCCGTACCGGCAGATACCGGGATTCCCAATCTCCACGGTGGAGGGACACGCCGGCCAACTGGTTCTCGGCACACTGGGCCGCCAGCCGGTGGCCATTATGCAGGGCCGTGTGCACTATTACGAGGGGTATTCGATGGCCCAGGTGGCCTTTCCCGTACGTACGTTGCAGGCTTTGGGGATCGAATCGCTGCTCGTGACCAACGCTGCCGGCGGTATCAATGAGTCCTTTCGGCCCGGTGATCTCATGCTGATTACCGACCACATCAATTTTGTGGGCATGGCCGGCGCGAACCCGCTCCGGGGGCCCAACGACCCCCAATTGGGGCCGCGCTTCCCCAACATGTCCCTGGCCTACGATCCGGTTCTTCGGGCTCGCGCCCAACGTGCCGCCAAGGGTCTCGGTTTTACCTTGCAGGAAGGGGTGTACATCATGCTGGCCGGCCCTTCCTTCGAGACGCCGGCAGACCTCCGTTTCCTGCGCACGATTGGCGCCGACGCTGTGGGCATGTCCACCGTGCCGGAGGTGATCGTGGCCCGACATGGTGGCACACGGGTCCTGGGCATTTCACTGATCAGCAATCTTGTCAGTTTCCACCCCGTACACACGACCGGAACCGGCGACGCGGAGGCACTCCATCATGAAGTGCTGGCTACGGGAGCGGCCGCTGTGCCCCGCATGGTGCAGCTCATCACACACCTCCTGGAAAGCTGGGACGAGGCATAGTCTTGAGCCGCTGGTGGGAGAAGCTGCGCGGGCGTCCGCTGTATGGCCTCCTGGAGGAAGACGACCCGCCGGTGCGCTACTTTACCCTGACGAAGGTCCTGGAACGTCCGTTGTCTGCGCCGGCAGTCCGGCGCGCGCACGCCGCACTGGCCCATGCTCCGGCGATCCGCCTGCTTCGTCAGGAGTTGGGTCAGTTGGACGGGCACCTCGTTGCTCCCCCCTATCGCGCCCTGCTCTGGGCGGTGAGTTTGCTGGCCACGTTCGGTGCTGACGGCCGGCGGGACGAGACCATCGCCACCGCCTGCGACCTGTTGCTGGCGCGAGCTTTGCAGCCGGCAACCACCGGCGAGGCCCAGTCGTTCCTCGATGCAAAGGGGGAATTGCGGGCCGAAGCCCTTCCCTGGGCGGCGATTGCCGTGCGGGCGATAGCGCGTCTCGGCTTCGCCGGCGACGCGCGTGTTCGGGCTTTGTTCGCGCGGTTGTTGGCCTATCCCGCCCTCGACGGCTCCCGTGGGTTGTGCCCCAGGCACCAGGCCGCGCCTTGCGCCGATTGCCTCGCGCTCATTCTGGACGCAATTGTCGCGTGGCCGCCGGATCGGCATTCCGCGGAAGTTGTCTCCTGGCCGTTGCCCGTCGTAGATTGGCTCCTCTCGCAGCCTCTGGCTTCCCTGCCCGCACACTGGCTGCGGCCGGCGTTCCCCACGTTCGATTGGCCCGATTTGCTCTTTGCCGCGCGAACCCTGGTGGACCTGGGATATGCGGAGGATGCGCGCTTCCAACCTTGGGTAGAATTTATCGTGCAGGCCCAAGACGATGCGGGCGGATGGTCGCCGCGCAGAAGCGTTAGCTCACCAGATGATTGGTCGTTCCTCGACCGGAGCACTGCTCAAAAGTGGACTACCTGGCAGGCCCTGCACGTCATTCACGCTGCCTATGGAGATTGAGTCGTGAAGAGACCGCAATGCAAATTCTTTTATGAAGATCACCACCGGGGGCGCTCGATCCAGGAGTGCCGGCTTTTGAAGCGTTCCGGGGCCGGCGCGGAGTGGGATTTTGGGCTATGCCAAACCTGTCCGGTGCCAGCCATTTTGGAAAAGAATCCGTGCATTCATCTGGCCCTGGAAGCCAGCGTCGTGCGCCGTTTGGGCTTGTTGCGTCGCGTGGAACCCTATGCGGTCTGTACGGCGAAGCTAATCGAACTGAAAGACCCGGTCGGTTGTCGCCAGGGTTGCGAGCAGCGGCGCGACGTGGCGTAGTGCCTACCGCAACGCGGCTTCGAACAGCCGGCGCGCGATGGGGGCGGCGATTGCCCCACCCTGTCCGCTGTTCTCGACCAGCACAGCGAGTGCGATTTGCGGGTGGATGGCCGGCGCAAAACCGATGAACCAGGCGTGAGGGAGGGCGGTGCCGCCCACCTGCGCGGTGCCTGTTTTCCCACCGATGGCGATTCCCGGCGGCGTGCCCGTCCGTGCCCAGCCATCGCTGGCCGCAACGATCATCGCCTCGCGCACCTCCTGGGCTACGGCACCGCTCACGGCCCGCCGCCAGGTTTGGGGCCGAATCTGCTGTAGCACGCTGCCATCCGTGTCGCGAACCTCGCGGACCAGCCGGACGCGCGGCACGAGACCGCCGTTGGCGATGGCTGCGGCCACCAGCGCCATTTGCATGGGCGTGACCAGCACCTCTCCCTGGCCGAAGGCTGCCGTTGCCAACCCGGGCTGCTCGAAGAGGGCAACATCGCGGCCCACACTGCTGGTGGCCGATTCGAGCGGCAGGGGCAGAGCTTGTCCAAAGCCAAAGTTTTCCGCGCCCTGCTTGAATCGCTGCGGCCCCAGCCGCAACCCCAGTTGTGCGAACACGATGTTGCAGGAATAGCCGAAGGCGTGGGGCAAATCAAAAGTGCTGATGCCGGGATGGTTGTTGTCGTGGATGGGAAACCCCTCCACGATGAACAGACCGGTGGCGTCGGTGAAAACCTCGCTGCTACGGGTCACGTTGTCGGCGAGCGCTGTGGCCAGAGTCACCGTTTTCAGCACGGAGCCGGGCGGGTAGAGGCCTTGCGTGGCCCGGTTTAACAACGGATGGTCCGGGTCGTCCCGTATTTGCTCCCAATCATCGGTCAGGTGGTTGGGGTCGTAGTACGGGTGGCTGACCGAGGCGAGCAGGTCGCCCGTGTTGGGGTCCAGGATAACGATTGCCCCCCGGCGATTGCCCAAAGCCTGGTCGGCTGCCTTCTGCAAATTCATGTCCAGCGCGGTGATCAGGTCGTGTCCCTGGTGCGGCTTGTGCAGCAAGTCCTCGACGGCGGCGCTCCAGCTATCCCGACCGGCCATGCCCCGCAATTGGTCATTATACGCCTCCTCCAGGCCGCTGACGCCCTGTCTGGGCGACCAATAGCCGACGAGAGGGGCCAGGGCGGGGTAGGAATAGTGGCGCACGGCTCCTTCCGCGCCCATCTCGGTCCACGCCAGGGCTGCTCCGTTGCTGCTGAGAATGCGTCCCCGCGCGATGTGTAGTTCCTGGTTCAGCCGGCGCGGATTATCCGGCCTTTTGGTCAGCGATGGGCCGCGCCAGACCGACCAATATGTGGCCGACATGGCGAGGAGGGCGAATAGGGCCAGCATAACCCGCCCGACATTGCGGAAGGCGCGGTTCACGCCCTGCTCCTGCCCGAAATGTGCAGGATCAGACCGATGGCGGCGAGCGTGGTGAGCAGCGAACTCCCGCCGTAGCTGATCAGAGGCAGCGTAATGCCGGTGAGGGGAATCACTTTCAGTACGCCACCACTGATCACGATCGCCTGCAGGGCGATGAGGGTTGACAGGCCGGCAGCGAGGAGTTTGGAAAAGGTGCCTTTTGTGGTCATGGCAATGCGCAAGCCCCGCTCCAGCAACACGACGTATAGGCCAATGACGGCGAGCAGGCCGGCCAGTCCCCATTCTTCGGTTAGGGCGGCGAGGATGTAGTCGCTGTGGGCCAGGGGTACGAACCCGGCTGACCCCTGGCCCAGACCCTGGCCAAAGAGGCCGCCCGCTCCGATGGCGATGAGACCCTGCACCACCTGGAATGCGGCACCTTGCGGATCGGCCCAAGGGTTGCGCCAAATCGTCACCCGCAGGCGCACGTGTGGGATCAGCAGGTAGCAGGCGTAGGCCCCCACGACAAAGAGCAGGAGGCCGAAGATGATGTACCGGCTCTGTGCGGTCGCCATGTACAACATGGCCAGAAAGAGGCCGAAGAAGAGGAGGGCTGCTCCCAGGTCTCGCTGTGCAACGAGCAACAACAACGAGAAGGCCCACACCACCACCATCGGGGCCAGATAGGGCAGGGGGGGCAGCCGCAATGGCCCAAGGGCGATGAACGAATGGCGGAGTTGTTCCCGTCGTTCGGCCAGATAGCTGGCCAGGAAGACGACCAGCAGGACCTTGAGTGGCTCCGATGGCTGGAACCCGATGCTGCCGATGCCGAGCCACAGCCGTGCGCCCGTGCCCGCCGGCCCAAAACCGATGATCAATGTGAGGGCCAGCAGAACGAGGCCCAGCGCGGCCCAGCTATAGCGGTAGCGCCGCAACCAGCGCAGGTCGCCGGCACGGGTTGCCAGTACGCCCAGCAGGCCCATGCCCAGTGCCAGCCAAATCATCTGACGTGTACCGAAGTGCGGTGTCAGCCGGCCGATCATGAGCAGGCCCAGCACGGCCAGGGTCAGGGTGATCGGCAGGATGGTCTCGTCGGCCTGGGGGGCGCGTAGGGTCAGCAGGATGTGGATCGCCAGGCCACCCAGGCCGATGACGGCAACCGGCCCGGCACCGGCAAGGGTCACCTGCTCCCCACGGACCAGGCTTTGGGAGATGGTCCCGACCACAGCCAGGGCGAGGGGGAACAAGAGCAATGCCAACTCGGTTGTGCGGAAATGCCGGAGCGTTCCCGGCCGGTCTTCGTTCATAATTCTGACACGGGTTTCAGCGGCGGTCAAAACCTGGCGCAGATTTCGTCACCGCACCGGGCAGACGGAACAGCCGGAAAGCCGTCATGCCAGATATTTGCCGACCAGCAGATCGAGTCGTTCGCGGGCTTCGGGCGGTATGGCGTCGCGCTGGGTGATGATGGCATCGGCCAGGGACGTGGCACACGCACAATCCCGTGCGGCAGGAATGTTGGGCACCACGTTGTGGAGGGCCTGTTGGGCGGCGGCGGTATTGGCCAACAGGTTGCGGATGACCGCCTCCACAGTGACCGGCTCTTCCGATTCGTGCCACACGTCGTAATCTGTCACGTGGGCCATGGCGGCGTAGCAGATCTCTGCCTCGCGAGCCAATTGCGCTTCGGGGACGGCCGTCATGCCGATGATGTCCATGCCCCATTGCCGGAAGGCGTGCGATTCCGCCTTCGTCGAGAAACGCGGCCCTTCGATGACGACAAAGTTTCCCCCTTTGTGTACTGGCGTCCCCGTTGCCAGCACCGCTTCGTACAACAGTTGCGAGAGATCCGGGCAAAAGGGTTCGGCGAAACTGAGATGTACGACCAGTCCTTCATCGAAGAAGGTGAGGGGGCGCAGGCAGGTACGGTCGAAGAGTTGGTCGGGGATGACGATGTGGCGTGGGGCCATCTCTTCGCGGAGACTGCCGCACGCACTGACCGAGATGATGCGCTCAACTCCCAGCGACTTCAGGGCATAGATGTTGGCCCGTACTGGCAAGTTGGTGGGCGAAATGCGGTGGCCGCGCCCGTGCCGGGGCAAAAAGGCGACGCGCTCCCCCTCGAGGGTGCCAATGACGATGGCATCGCTTGGTGCGCCAAAGGGCGTTTCCACACGCACTTCTTCAACATCGCTCAGGCCGTCCATTTGGTAGAGGCCGCTGCCGCCAATGACGGCCAGTCGTACAGGTTCAGGCATTTTGTTTCCTCCTTGGGCTTATCAGCAAGATTTTTGTTTTTCGGGTAAGAAAAAGCAGCCACAGATTGAAAAACCGTAACTACTCAGCCAGGATTCGGCAAGCAATGAATTGCCCGCCTATAATTGCGAAACCTGTTGAAACAGGTTGCTGTCGTGCTGGAATAGTGCGTTTTGACGCACTTCGCAGTCTCAGGCGGCGCATTCATTCGTCGCTTGGTGGCTGAGCAGTAACGAAAAACCAAGAATAATCTGAGAAATCTGTGGTAAGCCTTTTTGGTTCGGCTTGGCCGGGTCAGGAATTTGCGGACAAGGACTTTCGTGATTTTTCGGATTCTTCTCGAGCGTCGGCCCATCGTTCACGTGCCCGGCGGGCCAGCCCCGGATATTCACCTATGGCCGGGTGTGTGGTTACTTCTTGAAACCAGCGAACGGCCTCTTTGTAGAGACCCAGGCGCAGGGAGAGGTCTCCGATGAAATAGCACTGTCTGATTTCGTCTTTTTCCGTGCGCGCCTTTTCCTTGGCGTAGGACTGGGTGTAGTGATCACGAGCCAGCTCTAGATAGTTTTTTTCTTCCTCCTCCAGGTGCTGTTCCCGGGCCAACCATGCTCTGTGCAGGTATAGGGCGGCTTGCATGGCGATGCGACTCTTTCGGATGCGGTAGCAACGACCGGCCAGTTCGTAGGATGCGTGCGTCGTGGCCAGGTCGCGTATTCCCTGGAATTCATAGTCGGCGAACGCCTCCTTTCGTTTTGCGGCGTCCGCGCGAATATTGATTCTGGCCCGCCCGGTAAGTTCACGAAAGTCGTAACGATAGGAGGCATATTTGCAATGCGGGCATACCCAAACCGTGTAATGCGCCGGGTTGGGGCCGTCGTATTCCGTGTAGAAATCACTTTCTTGTCGGCGGGGGCGAATGGCCGTTGTGCGAACTTGCAGGGCCTTGAATTTTGCACTACAGGCCGGGCAAGACAACGGTTTGGCGATGAATTCGCTCTCTGGAAATGTTTTGGACATAGGCAGCGTCTCTTTCATGAATGCTTTGTACCCCTATTGTGCCACAAAGCATGGCTTCTGTCAAAGGCGGCGTGCCCGGTGAATGAATTCGTGTAGAAGTTCAACTTCTGCCAGAAGTTGAACTTCTACGCGTCTGGCAAAAAAGCGCAACACTTTGCCGGACACTCCAAGCTGGGCATGCGCAGCAAATGCCTGGGGAGTACGAGGGGTATCCCCTCGCCTTTCCCCCTCCCCTACATTTCGGGGCTTGCGGCGACCCGCTGCGCAAGCCCCAAGTTGGAGCTTCTTTGACAAGCGAAACCAACTATGCTATACTCCATTTCCAAATCAAAGGAGTGACCTATGACAATTCCACCAGATTTTTCGGGACGCGGACGCGGTTCGATGCGCTTCTGCCCCTATTGCGCGCACGAGCTGGAACACCGTGCCGTCGATGGCCGGACGCGCGCAGCCTGCCCGTCTTGCAAAGTGATTCTCTACCGTGACCCCAAACTTGCTGCGGCCGTCGTGGTGGAGGAAGCAGGCCAGATTCTGCTCGTCCGCCGTGGCGTTGCCCCACGCCTCGGCGACTGGTGCTTGCCGTCCGGGTTCGTGGAGTATGACGAAGGGCCGGAAGAAGCAGCCGTTCGTGAATGTCGGGAGGAGACCGGCCTGGACATCGAGCTCACCGGCTTGCTCGACGTACACAGCTTCGATGATCCGTTCCGCCACAAAAAGGGTGCGCTCATCGTCTATGCCGGCCGCTTGACCGGCGGAGACCTGGCCCCCGGCGACGACGCCTCCGAAGCGGCCTTCTTTTCGCCGGCCCGGTTGCCCGCGAACATCGCCTTCGATGGCCACGCGCACATCATCCGCGCATGGCAAGCGCAAATGTAGTGCGCGTCACCCTGTGGGAAATGATGAACGCAGAACGATGAATGATGAATCGTGTGGGAGCGTGAAACGTGAAAACGTGAAACGTGCCAACGTTCAAACGCAACACGCAGCACACACCTTCTGGTATCTGACATCTGACATCTGGCGACTGACGACTGACGACTGACGACTCTTTTTGCCCTTTACCGTGATATGATATGATTCTCTGGGATTCCCTCTGCAATGCCTGGCAGGACGTGGGCCGCCGGCGGCAACGGCTGGGCCGGCAGGACGAAGGACGCCGCCCGAGCACACCCCGCCGGCGTGATCCCTTTTCCGCTCCCCTCCTTGTTCTGGGCTTGCTCATCCTCCTCTACGTCCTTAATTTTGGCTTGCTCTCCACAGCCATGCACGATTCCTTCCGCACGCACGCCGCGGATTTGGGCAACATGGACCAGCCCATCTGGAATACACTGCACGGACGCTTGCTCCAGGAGACGAAGAAAAACGGTACCGAAGGCACGCGCCTCTCTGACCACTTTGAGCCGATTTTCTTGCCCGTCTCGCTCGTTTTTCTGATTTGGGATGATGTACGGGCCTTGTTGTGGTTGCAGACGCTGGCCCTGGCGCTGGGAGCGATCCCCATCTACTGGATCGCACGGGACGCTTTCCAACGCGCGGGATTGGGCGAGACAGGGGGCGAGACGTGGGGCCTGGGCTTTGCCGCTGTCTACTTGCTCTTCCCGGCGCTGGGCTGGGCCAACGTGACGGAGTTCCACGCGGTGCCCCTGGCTGTCGCGCCACTCCTTTTCGCGTTGCACTACACATTTGAAGAGCGCTATGACCGCGTGTGGGTTTTCGCATTGCTGGCGATGAGCACCCAGGAGCACATCCCGCTGCTCACGATGATGCTGGGATTCTACATTGCTGTTGTCCGCCGCCGCCCGCGCGTGGGTGCGATGCTGGCTTTGGTCAGCGCGGCCTGGTTTTCCGTGGCCACGTTCGTCATTATCCCACACTATGCCGCACAGGTGTACCGCGGACAAGGGGCGTCGGTCTACTTTCAACGTTTTGGCGAACTTGGGAATACGCCCGCCGATATTTTCCGCTCCCTGCTGACCCGCCCGTGGCTCGTTTTGGGAATCGCTATGCAGCCGGACCGCCTGGCCTATCTGGGGGGGCTGCTGGCTTCGACCGGCTTCGTGGCCTTGCTCGACCCGCTCGTCTTGATTCTGGCTCTGCCCACGCTGGGAATCAACATGCTGAGTGGTTACTACGCCCAATACTCCGGGCAATTCCACTACTCGGCGCCGCTGGTGCCCTTTTTCGTCGTTGCTTCGATATTTGGGGCCTTGCGCCTGACCCGCTGGCTCACACAAGCCATCTCCCGGCCGGCCGCGCGCCGGCTGGTCCCTGCGCTCGTGTTGGGGGCGGTGTTGGTCACCAGCTTGGGCTACCATCGTCGTGCAGGCGCTTCGGTGCTGGCGGCCTCCTTTCGCTGGCCGAACGTCACCGCACACGACCGCGCCTTGGGCCGGTTCGCCGAGCAGATTCCGCCGCAAGCCCCGCTATCGGCCACAGCGCAACTCTTCCCCCATTTCACGCACCGGCGACGCATGCACGTCTTCCCGACCGTGGCCGATGCGCAGTATGTGCTGATCGACGTTACCGGTATGAACGAAATGCACCCCGTTGACCTGCGCACAAAAGTCCTCTCTTTGGTCGAGGGTGGCGACTTTGGGGTCCGTGATGCTGCCGATGGATATTTGCTCTTGCAGCGTGGCCTGGCCGGGCGGCAAACCATTCCCGACGCATTCTACGATTTCGCGCGCGCTTCTGCGCCCGCGCCCCGCTATCCGGCAGACATTGTCTTTGGCGATGCGGTGCGTTTCCTGGGCTTCGATGCGGACGTAGACCCGTGGGGGCGGGCGTATACACGCACCTACTGGCAACCCCTGCGCCCCCTTCCGCCCAATGCGCGTCCCTGGCCCTTCCTGGTCGACGACGAGCGTCAGGTGCTGGAGGAACCGGTGCTGCGTCCCCCGGTCGCTACGGTTTGGTATCCGCCTGAGCGCTGGCGCGTGGGTGAAACGGTGGTGGTGCAGACCATTCCCTGGGACGTGGGCGGTGATTTTTGGGTGGCTGCCGGATTTCTGGCGGGAGAGCGCTGGGCTGACCCGGCACAGCGGCTGCCCATTCGCTCTGTCGAACCGGGCAACCTGGCGGTACGCCGTTTCGACGGCGATACGTGGGCCCGATTGGCGCACTTCGTGCGACGCAACAATCGGTTGCGCCTGACCGGGGAGGAGCGCTTGTGGGATGTTCCCCCGTACATCCGAACCTTGGAAGCCCGCTGGGGCGAGGTCGTCGCCTTGCGCGGGTACGAGGCGGCCTGCTGGCAGCATGGGAAGAGACAGCACCAGGGCGATGTCTGCACAGCCGGTGCGCAGGTGAACCTGATCCTCTACTGGCAGGCGCTGCGCCCGATGGACCGGAACTACACGGTATTCGTACACTTGGTGGATGCCGGCGGACAAATCGTAGCCCAGGTGGATCGCCAGCCGCAGGCATACACATACCCTACGCGGTGGTGGGCTGCGGGAGAGGTTGTCCCCGACGAAATGTCGTTGGAGCTACCCGCTGATGCGCCACCGGGACCGTACCGGCTGCGGGTGGGCCTCTACGATGCGGAAACGGGCGAGCGGCTGCCCCTCGTCGCCGGCGCCGGCGGAGATGGAGCCGCCGATCTGGGAGTCGTGCCATAGATCAGTCGGGGTTTTGCGCCTGGGAGCTACCCCCCGTTTGCTCGCGACGGATGACAATCCGCCGTCGCGGGGTTGCGCATGACCGTAGCGCCGGAATCCCCATTCCGGCGTGACCCCTCTTGACCAACCAAGACGCAAAAAATGCCGGACCCCTTTTTCCTGAGCGATTTGCCGGTTGGCGATAAGTGTGGTACACTTGGGCCTGCCTCCATCGAGGCACAACGAACTGATCGTACATCGCATTGGAAGGGAGAACAGACCACCAAATGAGCAAGCGCGTTTTCTCCGGTGCCCGGCCCACAGGCCGCCAACACCTTGGAAACTATCTGGGTGCGATCAAGAATTACGTCGCCCTGCAGACCGAGTACCAGTGCATTTATTCTATCGTTGATTACCACGCGCTGACGACGTTGCGCGATACTTCCGAGCTAAGGCATAATACCTATGAAATGGTACTCGATTGGCTGGCGGCCGGCATAGACCCCAAGGGGACCATTGTCTATGTGCAATCGCACGTGCCGCAAGTGACCGAGTTGCACCTGCTCTTGTCCATGGTCACCCCGCTGGGCAAATTGACCCGCTTGCCCACCTTCAAAGAGAAAATTCAACAGCAACCCGACAATGTAAATTATGGTCTCGTCGGCTACCCGGTGTTGATGGCTGCGGACATCACACTCTACAAAGCCGACCTGATTCCCGTTGGCGCCGACCAGTTGCCGCACCTGGAATTTACCCGCGAGATCGTGCGCACTTTCAACCACCACTTTGGTGACGTCCTGGTTGAGCCGCAGGCACGCTTGACCGAAATTCCACGTGTGATGGGGTTGGACGGTGTGAACAAGATGAGCAAATCATTGAACAATCACATCGAACTCGCGGCCCCGCCGGACGCCATTCGCAAACAGGTGATGAGCATGGTCACCGATCCGGCCCGGAAATACCGCCGCGACCCCGGACATCCCGAGGTGTGCAACGTCTTTGCCATGCACAAAATCTATTCACCCGATGATGTGGAACGCATCGAAGGCGAGTGTCGCAATGCCGGCATCGGTTGCGTGCAGTGCAAGCAGTTGTATGCTGAACATCTCGTTGCCGCTCTGGCCCCCTTCCAGGAGCGACGTGCAGCGTGGGCCAAAGAGCCCGACGCCGTGTGGGACGTTTTGGCGGACGGGGCGCGTCGCGCCACGGAAATTGCCGCCCAGACCATCGCCGAGGTGCGCGAGGCCGTGCAGCTTCCCTGAACCATGGTTAATTGTCAATTGTCAATGGTCAATTGTTACTTGTCAACTGACGACTGACGACTGGCTGCCGACGACTGGCTGCCGACGACTGGCTACTGACGACTGGCTACTGACGACTGGCTACTGACGACTGGCTACCGACGACTGACGACTGACGACTGGCTACTGACGACTGGCTACTGACTCCGTTTTTGCAGGGTCACGCGAAGTTGTGGCGGGGTGATGGCAGCCAACCGGTAGCCCCACGGCAATTCGACGCGGGGTGTCAGCAGGTAGGTGCCCGGCCCTCTCCCATGGACATCCAATATGCTCCGAATGTCGCTTGGGCTGAGGTTTCGCACCGACAGGGCCGGTCCCTTCACCGTGATCGTTACCGTGGATGGCGTGAACCGGATCAACAGGTCCGTCCCCAATCCTTCCCAACTCGGTTTCACAACAATCTTCTGCGAATTGCCAATCGAGCCAAGGACAACCTCGGTTTGTGCGGGATAGATCGCATCTACGGACAAGGTTGGAGAGAGGGAAATACCCGGAGTCACCATGTGCATTCCGGGGCCAATCCCCTGCAACGGAAGCGTAGCAATAACGGTGTCCGTTATCAACGATTGTAGTTCGAGTACCGGCCCGGCAACCGTTACCGTGACAACCTTGGGCGATATCGCGCTTTCCAGCAATTTGCTCTGTCCGGCGATGCGAAGGGGCACTGTGACATCTCGTGTACTCGTAGCGACGTCTATCGTCACCTCGATCAGGGCCGGAACAATGGTTTGCACCTGTAGCGGGGGCGGCACGCTGACCGTTGGCCGGAGTTGATAGGTGCCCGGCCCCCGTTCGGTCAGGTCCACGATTACCTGCACTTGATCAGGATTCAAATCTTGCAGGGCATTGAGGGGGCCGGAGAGAATAATATCTACCAGTTTGGGAGAGGTCTGCGCGGTCAGGCCGGGCCCAATCCCTTGCAAAACGGGTTCTTTTTGAATCGTCTTGCCGCCCGAAACCGGCGTTATCTGAATCTCTACGGAGACGCCCTCTTCCCCCAGAAGGGTAACGCCCTCCGGAAGGACCAGGCCGATTTGCCGGGAAATCGTTTTCTGGGCGTCGGATACGTCAATCGGTTGCGTGCCTATGAAACCGGATAGTTGCGCTACGATCTCGGGATTGCCTACCACGGTCACAGTCTGTGGTTGCACGGCGATGTTGCTGATCCAGAACCCCGAAGCGACGGTCCCAGAGATGGACGCACGGACGGAGACTTCCCGGTACCCGGTCCGTTGGCCAATCGGAACTTGTATGCTTACGCGGGCAGGATCGCTCTTGGGCCCGTCGACGATGTTGCCCGACCCGTCTCGCAGCGTGATGGGACGCATTTCGGTCACCGGGGATTTGGAGCCTGAAATGAGCACGGTAGCTTCTGCCCGGACGATTTGCTCCACTTGTGTACGCGGCCCGCGGACCGTGATGGTGGGAGGCTCGCTGACCGGAGGCTGCATCACGTAGCCCAGGGGGACGCTGGTCGGGTCTATGATCTCCACGTGTACAGGCAGAACCTTTTCGGTCACGGTATCCAGGCGAACGGCTACCCGATCGGGCAATTGTCTCAGGATGTTGATCTGCGGGTCGGCCAGTTCTACCTGAACTTTCACCTCGTGCAGGCCCGGCCCCAAACCGGCGAGGTCCACAAAGGCCCGCACGTCGGCCACTTCCAGGCGCTGCCAACTGTCGGCCGGTGCCCGCAACTCCAGAACTTCTCGCTGCTCCAGTTTGTTCACCAGCACCAGGTTTTCTGGAATATTGGTGACTTCGATGGTCAGCCCCGCGTCTGGAAAGCTGCCAATGCGCAGGGGGTTCTGTTGGTTCACGGCGACCACCCAAACGATGGTCGCCAGGAGGAGTGAGAGTACAAAAGAGCCCAGTTGGTCGACAAAGAATTTGCTGCGCTGCGGCATTGTTCTCTACTCTTCCTTTCGACGTCTCAGAATGTCCAGGGTCAGACGGGAGTGCGAAGCATAGAAGGTGTGCAGCAGACGGTTAAGTCGCCCGTCATCGAGGTGGCGAATGATCCGGCCACTGTACGCCAGGGAGATGTCACCGGTTTCTTCGGAGACGATCACAGATACCGCGTCGCTCGATTCGGTGACGCCCACGCCGGCGCGATGGCGGGTACCCAAGCGGCGGTCTCGCAGGTTGTCGGAAAGGGGGAGGACGCAGGCGGCGGCTACGATGCGTGTCCCCCGGATGATCACCGCGCCATCGTGCAAGGTCGTGCCCGGGTAGAAGATGGTCATCAAGAGTTCGGTGCTAATCAGGCTGTCTATGGCCACGCCTTCGTCGATGATTTCGGTCAGAGGAACTTCGCGTTCCAGGACGATGAGCGCCCCAATCCGTTGCTCGGAGAGGCGTTGTGATGTGCGGCAGATGTGCGTGATCAAGCGGGTCACTTCTGTCTGCATCACCGGATTGCCAAACAGGTGGCCGGGGCGGCCCAGCCGTTCGAGACCCCGGCGGATTTCCGGGTGGAAAATGACCGGAATGGAAATCAGAAAAGCCGGCAGCAGGTTGCGCATGAGCCAGTTGAAGGCGGTAAGCTGGAAGAAGTTGCTCAGGAGGAATATCAAGATGCCGGCCACCAAAGCTCCTCGGAGGAGCAGGACGGCGCGCGTGCCCTGTACAAGATAAAGGACTGCGTAGATGATGGATGCGACAAGCAGGATGTCTACGACATTTAGCAGGTCAAGACGTGAAAACGTAAGGAGAATATCTGTCAGATCGGTCATGGGGCGATTCGCTTTACAATGTGGCCAGCAGCTTCTTGTAGGCTGAAACGTTGGGGGGATTGAGCGCAATGATGCGGCGGATGGTTGCCGACGCTTGCGACCTTTGCCCTTGGGCCAGTTGCAACTGGAGTGCCTCCGACCAGGCATCCATTGCCAACCGCTTGCGTCCGGCCTTGCTGCAAATTTCGCCCAGATAAATGCGCAAATCAATGTCGTCTGCCATCAACTCGGCCTCTTCTTCGAGGATTTCAATGATGGCGTGTGTGTTCCCTTGTTCCTGGTACAACTGCGTCAGAGACTTCACGATCTCTCGGGCCTTTGACTTGTTGCCCAGTTTTCTGTATAGCTCCAGGAGCTGGACGAGAATTTCCTGGTCATGCGGTTGGCGGGCCAGGATGTATTCGTAGCCTTCGACAGCTTTGCTCCAGTCCAGGCGCTGCATGTAGATGTCGGCCAAGCGCCGTTGAATGCGAATCTCCCATTGGCGGTCGGGCGAGCCTCGGGGAGCCAGGAGCAGGGCTTTCTTGTACTGTTTGATAGCTTCGTCCATCTCGGCCATTCTATAGTGGGTGTCGGCCAAGGAAAGGTAATGTTCCAGGGCTTTATCGAGTTCTCCTTGTCCGATCAACAACGCTATGAGTCGTGTTTGAACGTGCGTGGACATAGGGGCGATTTCAAGCACCCGTTCACAAGTGGCGATTGCCTTGCCCTGTTGGCCGCGTACGGCGTATACCTCGGCGATCATCCGGTACTTTTCGGTGGCGTCTTGCACCCGGTCGGTGCTGGCCAGGATGTCGGCCAGTTGTTGGTGCAGCGGCAGATAATCGGGCGCTTTGCCCAGGGCCCAAAAGCAGATGTCTGTGGCGGCGGCGTACCGTTTCTGGGCGGCCAGTTCTTTGCTGGTAGCCAGTGTGTTGAGGACTTCGTCTGTTCCCGGTTTTTCCAGGATTTCGGCGAGACTGATTGTTTCTCCTTGCGAGGAAAGGATTTGCATGCGTTGTCTTGCTTCCAGCGCTTTGTCCTGCCAACCTTTTCCCTGCAGGAAGGTGGACAGTGCGCTGGCAAAGGCCATGGCTTTCTTGGAATCTCCTTTTGCCTCGTAACTATCGGCCAATTGTCCATATAATTGGATCAGATCGTCGGCCTGGTCGCGACCAACGGTGCGCAGGTCTACGATCTTGACCGCCTCAAGGAAATGTTCCAGGGCCTGATCGAATTTGCCTTGCAGTTGATAACACTGGCCCAGGGATAGGTGGCTGGCCATGGCGAAATCGGGTGTGTCCCTTGTGCGGGAAAGATAGGCGATCGCTTCGTCCAGGCGCAAGGTTTCCTGGTAGAGCCGGCCCAGGTTGAAGAGCACTTCCGGCGCTTGTTGGCCGGCGTTGATGATTGCTTCGTAGTATCGGATGGCTTCTTCGGCGAGCCCCTGCTTTTGACAAGAGAGTGCCTTGGCGATGAGGGCGCCAATTTCCGTTTTGGAGGTGGTGCCCGGTGCTGTGGGTTCTGCTTCCTGGAAGACGCGTTCTGCGAGCCGGGTTACTGCGCGATCCGTTGCTTCCTGGACGAGCGTATGTTCTTGCTCTTCCTGTTCATCGGGTTCGCTGTCTGCTTCGTCGTCGAGCGGCCCTCCCTGGCGCAGTCTTTCTTCCACTTGCTGCACGTGGACGTTGTGTGGGGCGAGTTCCCGAGCCTGGCGGCATACGGCAATGGCCTGGCCGAGTTCTTGATTCTGCTGGTGGATTTTGGCCATGCTCAGGAGCGATTCCACGGCCAGCTCGGTGTGTCCCATTTTCAGGGCAGCGGCAGAGATGTGCTTGTGTGCTTCGTACAGATTTGGGGAAAGGCGTACCGCCGCTTTCCACGCGGAGATGGCCTGTTGCACGGAACCTTCGGCCTCGTAAAGTTTGGCGAGGGTCAGGTAGGTTTGGGCGGCAGATTCGTGCTGGCCGAGTTGTTCGTAGAGTTCCGCGACTTTGGTCTTGGCTACGGGGTCTCCGGCCTTTAGTTGGTCGGTTCGTTGGTATTCGGCCAGCGCGTTTTGTAGTTGCCCCAGATTCAGGTAGGCGAGGCCCAGGTTCATGTGTACGCGGGGGTCTTCCGGACGCTGTTCCGCCGCTTGTTTATAGGACTTTGCTGCGCCGGCCCAGTCGGACTCCCATGCGCATGAATTTCCCGCAGAGAGTGCTTCTTCAAAGGGGTCCTTGCGTTTTGAACGCCACACGATCCTTTGCCCCTCCTAAGCTTCTTCCCTGGCCATCAACCTGACGAGCAACGCTTTCTGCGCATGGAGACGGTTCTCCGCCTGTTCAAAGACGCGGGAGTGGGGGCTTTCCATTACCTCGTCTGTGATCTCTTCCCCCCGGTGGGCCGGCAGGCAGTGTAGGACGATTGCATTTTGTTCCGCATGGGCCAGCAGTTCTGTGTTGACTTGATAGGGGGGAAAGATGCGCAGGCGCTTTTGCTGCTCCTTCTCCTGGCCCATGCTGGCCCATACGTCGGTGTAGATTGCTTCGGCACCATCGACGGCGCGCAACGGGTCGTTGGTGATGGTGATCTCTCCTGCGCTAGGCAGGGAGCGGGCCTGTTGCACGACGGCGCTCTTCGGTTCGTATCCGGGTGGGCTGGCCACCCGGATGTTGATTCCGGCCAAGGCGGAGGCCAGCAGCAGGGAATGGGATACATTGTTTCCATCGCCTACGTAGGCCATGGTGTGGCCGGCCAACGCACCATCCCACTGTTCGTACAATGTGAATATGTCGGCCAGGGCCTGGCAGGGATGAAAGGTGTCGGACAAGCCGTTGATGACCGGAACGGGGGAGTAGGCCGCGAGCGTCTGGATGTCGTTGTGGGCAAAGACGCGGGCCATGATCGCGTCTACATATCCGCCCAACACGCGGGCTACGTCGGGCGTGCTCTCGCGTTCGCCCAGCCGTATTTCGTTTGGAGAGAGGTAGAGCGCGTGTCCCCCCAGTTGCAACATACCCGCGTCGAACGACACGCGCGTGCGAAGCGAAGGCTTCTGAAACACCATGCCCAGGGTCTTCCCCTGGAGCAACGGCCGGTTGCCCCCCCGTTTCTGTTCGGTTTTCAATTGTTTGGCCAAGGCAAGGAGGTCGAGAAACTCTGCTGCTGTCACATCGGCCAGAGAGATGAAGTGTGTCATGCCGGTTTTCCTCTCCACAGACGAGTCTCTGCGACCCTACTTCTTCGTCTTCTTGTGTAGGGCGCTATCGAGCAGGCGCAGGAAGGCCGGAATGTCGCCGATTCCTTGGGCTGAGATGATTTGCCGGTCGGAGAGGGCGCGTTGTGCGCTCCAGCGTGCTCCGGCGTTGACGAGGTCGTCCTTGATGCCCCATGAGCCGGTGACGTGGTGTCCCTCGATGATGCCGGCGGAGATGGCCACCTGGCCACCGTGGCAGATGATGGCAATGGGTTTGCCCTGTTCATAGACTTCCCGCACCAGTTTGGTGATGCTGCGGCGCCGGCGCAGTTTGTCGGGTGCCCACCCGCCGGGGATGACCAGTGCATCAAGTTCGTCGGGCGAAACATCGACGGGCGCTGTGTCGGCGATGGCGGTCAAGCCGTGACGGCCCTGGCACTCCTGCCCGGAGCGGTTGCCGATGACGATGACCGTGGCTCCCTGCGCTTGCAGGTGTAGTGAGGTCGCCCATAATTCCAGGTCTTCGAAACCGGTCTCCAGTAAGATTGCTACTTTTTTTCCTTTCAAACGCATGACACATATCCTCCAACTGGGTTGTAAGTTTGTCAGTCCAATGCGGCGATAATGTCGGGATGTAAATCTGGGAACTTTGCCAACCAGTTCTTGCGCTCTTCCCGCAGTTTGCCCATCAGTCGGCCATATTCCTCTGGACCGTAGACCTCGTACGGGTTGAACTGGTTCATGTCTACGCCGGGAATATTTTTGGGGGTATCATAGCCGAGTATCGGGTCGAACTCCCATTCGACGGTGTCGCGTAGGATGGCCTCGATAGATTTCATGGTGATCTGTGGCGTGATCTTGTTCCCTTCTTCTATGCCGCCCACCTTGCCTGTGTTGATCAAATAGGCCTGCACGTGCGGATTGGCCTTTAGGATCTCATAGAACCGGTTGCCCTGCTTGTGCGGCTTGACCATGATGAAGGGGTCGAAGGCCACGACGCGCTTGGATTCACCGGCCCGGGCGGGGTCGTCGGCAGAGGTGATCGTCGATTCGCCGAGCATCAGGAATGCAGCGGCTTGGGCCGGCGAAACCAACCGGCCAATGGGGGGCAGGTCGTAGCGCCGGGTATTGAAGAAGACCACGTCCGTGCGGGATAGGTCGATGCGATCATCCGTGTGTGGAATGGCGAAGCGGGGCACCAGGCAGCGCCCGTTCGTGGTCAGTTCCCAGTTGTCGAAGTCTACTTCGCCCTGTTCGTCTACCCACACGTTTTCGCCGATTGCGGTGTCCACCTGCGTTGCCCGAAGCAGGTCGGGCTGTTCGCTGACACTGTCGGTCTTTACGTAGAAACTTCGTTCGGTTCCATAGCAATATGTTTGGCCGTTCATCATCACGATATCGTCCTGTAGGATTGTGATGCCCTCCGGCGGTTGGAAACCGTGGTTGTTTACCGTGATCGTGGTCTTGCCGGTCCCGCTCAGTCCAAAGATGACAGCGCCCAGTTGGACGAGTTTGCCGTGCCGCAGTACGCGGTAGTATTTGGAGCCGGCGTGAAGCCCCAGCCCACCACGATGGTCGCGCATGATGTGCATGGAGGCGCGCAGCGCACCCATCTTCGCTTCGCCGTAGTAGTCGGAGCCCATGATGTAGGTGTAAACACGCGCGCCACGGGTCGGGTGAACGTAGATGAATCGTTCCGGCCATTCGGGCACTTGCACGATGATGATTTCTGGTTGCCGGTCTCCGACCGGTTCGAACATGTTGCGACTGAAGAAATAGGCCAGGTGAGGATAGCTCCGTGTGGCGTAATACAGCACGCGGAAGCGGTTGTTCGGGTGTTGTCCGACGTCGCGTTCAACGCGTACCAGGTCTGCACCTTGGAGGTATTCCCGGAGTTTGCGCATTCGTTCCTGTTGCTCTTCGTCCGGGTCATAGATTACGTATGTGTTCTTGGCGCTGCGCGAGCGAATTTGTGAGTGATAGACCGCAGTGCCCCAGCGGTTGGGAATTTCATACTTCTTTGCCATCATGCGCAGCTCATCGGGTTGTAAATTCGTCAACAGGTTGCCGGCTGGTACAGGGTCAGTAAACAAGTGTCTCAATTTCCACCTCCTCCTTTTTGGATATCTTTATGATGCTGTCGCCAGTCGCCAGTCATCAGTCGTCAGATGGCAGTTGCCAGTCGTCGGATGTCAGATGCCAGATGTCAGATGTCAGATGCCAGTCGTCAGACTCTAGTCACGCGACGCTTAGAAGTTCAACTTCTCGGAGAAGTTGAACTTCTCGGCCCAATGCGTAATCCGACGCTCGACGCTCCACGCCCCCCTCATCGTTTGTAATTACTCAGGCTGCTTGGCGAGACTGCCCAGTGCCGATTTCAATCCGGCACAGCCCTTGCCTGAAATCCTTGACGCCCCAAATTCTTTACAAACGAGTCAAGATTCTGAACACAGATTCTCACGGATGAACACGGAAAAAGCTTTTTTGATCTGTGCCAATCTGTGTCCCATCAACTTGTCGGTTTGAGGCGAAGCTTCGTTGGGTAATTACCGTCGTTCTAAAAAAGCCGGTCTCCATTGATGCAAAGTTCAAATTTGCAGCCCAGATACCGGGCGGCCCTCCGGCTAATGACCATGCGGCTCATAAAAATCTCAAAGTACTCCATGACACGGGATATATCCGTGTCGATATCCAACTCCAGGGCAATCACTCTTTTGTCCCCATCGACGCGCACGAAGGATCGACGTGACGCAAAATTGACCCGGTCGTGTATGTCGAACTGGTCGGGGTCGGGATTTTGTACGCGGCTGCGGTGAACATCGGCTTTGTCGGCAATAATCACGGCGGCGGTCACTTCACTGGAGGGAACGCCCCGCTCTTCTTCGTGATTGCCAATGGCTCCCATCACGGTTGCAACCTCGTCGTAATTCATCCCCAAACGGGGCAATACCTGCATGGCGATAATCGCACTGCCCAGCGCGTGGCCGTCGCGGTGGATGACGTTGCCAACGTCGTGCATGTAGCCGGCAATCGCCGCCAGGTCTGCCGTTCGCTTGGAATACCCGAGCCTTTCCAGGATGTTGTGACCAATGTTCGAGACCAAGCTGGCGTGCCGTTGACCATGTTCCGTGTATCCCAGCACTTTGAGTTGCTGGTTGGCCCCGCGCAAGAAGGCCTCGATCTGTGGCTCTTTACGGATATCGGCAACGGTGACGATGTGCTGGTGGCCCTGGTCGGTTTCGGCTTCTTCCGTTGCCGGGTGACCTTCGACGATATGTCCGTTTTGCTCTGTTTTCAAGATCACGAAACGCTCCCTGTGATTAGCGCAAGAAGATTTGATCACGAAGACACAAAGGTCCGAAGAAAGGAACTTCTTTCACGCTTTGTGTCTTGGAGTCTTTTTGGTAAGAAATCATGCTTTGAAAATAGTCGTCAGTCGTCAGTAGCCAGTCGTCAGTCGTCAGAACGTGTTGCGTCGCTCTTCGCCCTCAAATCGCCATGACCGGCGAGAAATCATCGAACATCTGAAATTATACCGTCGCAAGAGCATATTGTCAATAGTTTGACAGTCATGTTCCGGCAGGTGTCTGTGCGAAGGGGAATCCCCCCGGTTCACGGACAGGCGCTGTGCGGGCCACGACTTGCAAGATGGCCCATTCCACGGCCCAGTGCAAGGCGATGGTCAGCCAGAGGTTGGCCGTGAAATAGAACAAGAGTGTACTCAACAACGCGAAGACGCCGGGCATCAGCGCGTGGAGGCTTTTACCAGGTTTCTGCACCCCGTTTGCGACCGTAGGGTCCAGCGCCTGCTCCAGCAGGATGATTGCCAGAGAAGCAAAGCACCCGGTATAGCGCCCCCATCCCAGAGCCAGTGTTCCGGAGCGGTAGAAGGCCCAGTGGACTTCGGAGAAAATGACGCCGGGCAAAATGGTGGCCCAGCCCCAGGGTTGGACGACAAAGTCGCTCTTGGGAAAGGAAGCGCCGTTGTGCGTGAGGTGTTGGTAACGCGATACGGCAACGACGAGGAGCGCGGTCGCTGCCAACGCAACGGGTATGCCAATGCCCAGGCCTCGCGGCCAATCCAGGTTGCTCAGCCCCATCCAGCGGGAATTGGTGACGCCGCGTAGCAGGAGCAGGTATGGCAGGAGTACGAAATATCCCACCCGGACGAAAGAAATCAGGAATGGCGTGCCGGCCCATGACCGGAAACGCTCGACCCATTGGCCCGCCTTGCCTGGCCGGGGTTGCCGAAAGCGCCAGGCGAGCATACGCACGACCACGTATGCCGTGAAGCTTAGGCCGATCCAGCCCCAAAGGGTCAGGCGTATGTCACTCATGGTCGCCGGAACCATCGCTGGCTCTGTGGTGGGAAGCAAGGGGAATCGCCAGGGAAATCAAGGTCCCTTTGCCCGGAGACGAATCGATGGTCCAGTTTGCCTCGATGAGTGCGGCGCGCTCTTTCATGTTGAGCATACCCAAACTGGCCTGCTCGTGGTAATTTTCAAGCATAGCGGCTACGTCGAAACCGGGGCCGTTGTCTTCTACTTGCGCGATAAGGAATTCGCCGTCAACCAGAAGGCGCACGTCGATTCTGGCATCCGAGGCATGTTTTCGGGCGTTGTTGACCGCTTCTTCCAGGATGGCAAAGGCTGTTTCTTCTGCTTCGGCACGCAGGCGCACATTTTCTGAGTGATCCATAAAATGGATGTCAAGATTGCTCTCTTCTCTTAGCCGGCCGACAAGTTGTGCCAGGGCCGCCGGCAGTCCCTCGGTTTCCAATACGACCGGGCGGAGTGTGAAGAGCAGGGTGCGCATACTGTGGGAAGCCTTCCTGGACATCTCGTACAACTCATCCAGCTCCCCAGGCACCTGGGCCGGCATACGCTGCAACAAGGCCTTTATGTATTCGATTTGCATCGACATGGCGGCAACCGTCTGCACCGGCCCATCGTGCAGGTTGCGTGCCAATTGCCTGCGGGATACTTCGCCGTCGCTGATCGCTCCATCGTGTATCTTTTGCAAATCTTGGTGCAATTGCACATTGTGTAGGGTGAGCGAGCTCATTTGACACAATGTTTTCAGGAAAGCGAGGGTTTTTTGGTTGACAGTGACTTTGTTCCGCGAGGCCAAAAGCAGAATCCCGTATTCGTCCAACCCGCTCTGAAGGGGGATGAGAATGATAGCGTTCATGCCCGCCAGGGAAGCGAGCGGTTTCAGCGATTCGTCAGGCTTCGTGCAGATGATGGGTTCCCCCTCCAGGATGGCTTGCCGGAGAACCCCCGAGTCCGATGAAAGGCGTACGTTTTTGTCTTCCTGACGGTAGCTGGACCCGGTGACAACGCGCAGTTCACCCCTGTCTGTATCGTCGTTGAAAAGGAGGAGGAGGCTGCCCCATTTCTCATCCCCCAGAAAGTGGCGCGTCGTTTCGGCCAGGGCATGGAGCTGGAGATGGTAGCTACCGCTCGTGGCCATTGCCTTGGAAATGTCGCGCAGGGCGTGCGCTTCGCGCTGGTCGCGCTCCAGGGACTGGCGCAGATCGGTGTCCTCCGTGCTGAAGGTTTGGCGGGAGACCTGGGCAAGGATTGCCGCAAGCGTGGAGATCAGCGCCAATTCGAAGAGATTTGCCGATTGACTCTTCAGAAAGAGAGTCAAGCCGTGTACACTCGTGGGGAGTTCTGTTGCCAGCGTAAGATGTTGCAAACTGTAGCCCGAGAGCAACCCGCCGGCCAGCAACACACCCCAAAACCAGTCGCTGCGCAGAGATGTGACCCATACCGGGTAAAGGAGTATCCAAATGCTCCACTGCTCCGTTGGCAAAGGCAACGTGAGCGACCAGGCCAGCGGGATGACAATGTCCAAGCCCCAGCCGGCCACTTGGAGGGGGGTGATGTCGCGGTCGCCTTGATCCCTGGCCAGCAGTGGCAGAAGGGCCAGATTTGCAATGCCGGCGAAGACCAGAACGAGCAAGGAAGGGTGATTCCAACTGCGCGCACCCATGACGATGCTGATGAGCGCTGACCCAACAAGGTAGAGCCAGCGTGTGCGCCAGAGAGACTTTTCCATAGGAAGTCCAGAACGTTGCAGTGCTCGCATTTCCTTCCCCAGGTAAATTCCGAATGATGACCAGTATAACACAGCCTGTACAATTTGGCAATGCTATAGCCTTCAGGGGCAGCTCTTGCAGGCCTATTGACAAATTCAACCAAAAACGATATAATGAGAGTGTACTTTGGATGCGTGCTGTACCAGACCGGCAAGCTCCATTGGTTATCGATGGTTTGCTCGTTCAACGTGGAATAGAGCCTTGATCCCCATGACGGCCTCAACCACACAGTTATTCTGATGAGAGTACACGATACCGGTTCGTCAGGATCATTTCCGGAACGCTCCGTTCTGGTTTCTTTGTGTTCCCTGCTCCTTTTCCACTGTAACGGGATATCTATCCCTTAAGCGTATGGCTCTATTGTTAGCACAAACATTTGATCGCGGCGTTTTATTGAATCCGAGGGGAGGTGATTTCGAGAATAATTGCAAGTCGTTTCATTTGTTGCAGTGCCCCGTGACCTATTTTCAAAGGAGAAGGTAGAAGGAGGAAGGAACTTCCATGATGAAAAAACACGTTTGGAAAATTCTGGCAATGGCATTGATGATGGCGTTGTTGTTGCCAACCGTCAATTTGGGATCTACAGCCACAGCTGCCGGCCCCGACGGGGGTAAGCAGGCTGTGAAGATTACCTCGAAAACCGACAGCGTTGCCTTCAAAGTGCAGCCCCAACTTCGCGAAGCGGCGTCTGCCGCCGCATCGGACGCAGAGATACAGGTCGTACTGCACGTCCGTGCCGGCACAGATGTCAGTCGCTATATGACCTGGTCTCTGACTCGCCCCTTCGTGGGCCCCTCAGGTGAGCAGGCCGTCATTGGCGGTGTACGTGCCGGCAACCTGGCCAAGCTGTCATCCGTAGATGGAGTCAGCACGATCCGGCTGGCCGAAAATCCATTCGCGCCACCCAAGCCGATTGAGGCCCGTCAGCCGGTCAGCGCCGAAAAGATTCAGCAACGGCTGGCCAGCGTGCGTGCGAACTACAGCGCCGTCGAAGGTGTCCCGGATCGCAGTGGCAATGTCAGCATCACCGGCTGGTTCGACGTGCTGGACAACCACAAGTCTGCGGCCGCCTGGGCCAATGGCTTCACCGGTGCCGGCGTCAAGGCCATGGTCAACGACTCCGGCGTGGACTTCTGCCACCCGGACCTGCAGGGCACCTGGGCCGTGATCAGCGATACCGCTTCGCCCTACAACGGCTGGCCGGAGATGTTCGACAGCCGATCGGTCTATTTCTGGGCATTGGATAGTTATACCGGCGACACGACAGTTGCCAGGGGACTGGCCGACTACGCCGACACCAGCGCGACCTGCACATCCGGTGCCGACTGCCTGTACCAGCCGATCGGTGCCACCGAAGCACACACCTACACCCTGCCCGCTACCAGCCAGAGTGGTACCTACCACATCGGTAGCCACCCCGACAAGGCGCTGCAGAACTGGTGGTATGGCGAGCGCGTGGCGATCCTGGTCGTGGACGAGAACACGGCCGGCGTTTACGACACGGTGTACGTGGACCTGAACGACAACTACGACTTTACCGACGACCCCACGGCTACGAAAGCCAGCCCCACCGCTTGTGCGGATATGGACGGCGACGGCTATGCCGACGTTTCCGGTGGCTTGGTCTACTTTATCGCCGATGGCGTCAACCCGATTCCCACGTCAGACTGGATGTGGGGACTGGGCGTGGCCGGCAACAACGCGCAGGACTTTGGCGAACCGGACAATGGGTCGCTGGTCGCCTTCTCCCTGAATGATACCACCTTTACGGATCATGGTCAGTTGGTGGCTTCCAACATCGTGGCGCAGGGCGTCATCGACGGTGGAGCACCCAGCTACAAACCGGCCGGTGATGGTACACCGGGCACCGGCCTCGTTCTCGGCGCGGGCAAAGACGTCGGCCTGACCAGCAACGGCGACTTCTACCAGTCGTTCTTCGTCGAGGACGGATTCATCTTCTCCGCTCTCGGTTACGATGGCGTGCCGGGCACAGACGATGACATCCAGGCTATCAACAACAGTTGGGGGACGTCGTCTACAGATAATGACGGGTGGGATGAAGAGTCTCGCCTGATTGACAATTATCAATCCCTCAACCCGAATTTGAGTGTGCTCGTCGCCACCGGCAACGGCGCGCCCGGCTTTGGTACGGTGACTTCGCCGAACCCGCCGTCTGGCATCGGCGTGGGTGCCTCCACAGAGATGGGCTCCACCGGCTGGGATTCCGCCACGACTGCCGACCAGATCACCCACGGCGACATGGCTCCCTGGTCAGATCGGGGACCCGGCGCTCGCGGTGACGCGGGCGTACACGTGGTGGCCGATGGCTCCTACGCCTCCGGTGACCTGGCCCTCAACGAGATCGGCGATGGCTGGAACGCCTGGGAGACCTGGGGCGGCACGAGCCGCGCTTGCCCGGTCGCCGTCGGCAACCTGGCCTTGGTCTACGATGCCTACAAGCAGACCAACGGTGTTTGGCCGGACTTCAGACTGGCCCGTGCCATCTTGATGAGCGGCGCGGACAACATCAACTACGACGTCCTGATCCAGGGTGCCGGTCGCGTGAACGCCGATCGGGCTACGCAAATCGCCGCAGGCATGGGACCGGGCTTAGTCAGGCCCGAATCGTGGCAGGTTGGTGATTACCGGGGTATGGAGTATCCCGCGTTCGCCAACATTATCCACCCCGGCCAGAGCGACACGCAGACGTTCAGCGTTAGTCAGGTCGGTGCCCTCGGAGCGCAGGCAACTTCCGACGTGACCTTCAACGTCCAGAGCGACATCCTGCGCAAGGTTAGCGAACAAACCTTCGATTGGACGACCGCCGACTTGTCCCAGGAGGACGCCTATAGTTTCAACCGGCCAGGCTACCTGCGCAATCTGACGCCGGACATTCCGGCCGGCACTGATTTGATGGTCGTGCGTGTCATCTATCCCTATAGTGAATGGGATATAGACGGCGACTATGTGCAGGACCAATACTGGCGGGTGGTCCTTTATGACTGGACCGACGTAAGTGGGGACGGTGCTCTTTGGACCGATACGAACGGCAACGGCACGGTCAACGGTGCGGAGTTGGAAGATGGCGAATATGTGCGCTTTGCTTACCTGCACTCCTACTCCAACAACCGCGCTGTTTACGTGCAAAACCCGCTGGGCCGCATGCACGATGGCGTATTCCTCGGCCTGCAACATGCCGGCACGGACGCCAGAGTGCCGGTTTCCCACCTCAAGGTTCGCGTGGAATACTACCAGCACCAAGCATGGGATTGGCTGACGACTAGCACCAGCTCGGTAACGGTGCCGGCCGGCGGTGAGGCGACCTTTGACGCTACGGTCAACGTACCGGCCAGCGCCGGCTATGGCGTGTACGACGGGGCCATCATGGTTTCGCCGGCGACAGTGAGCGCCGCGTCCGGACCGGCCTCCATGGAGGGGACAATCGTCGTGCCGGTCATCGTCAATGTAGCTGCATTCTCCACCGACTTTAGCTTCGGCGGTGCCTCCTCGGGCGACACGCTGTACGACAATGCCCAGGTCTTCGGCACGCAAGACTGGCGCTGGCGAGCAGAATCGGGCGACTGGCGCTTCTTCTTCACCGACGTTCCCGATAGCACGCCGGCCGGGACGAACTTCTTGGTCAAGACCGACTGGCAGAACGGCCCGCACACCGACATAGACACCATCATCATGGGCCCGACGCAGGACTGCTATAGCAATGGCGTGGGCTGCAAGGGCGCGGGCGCGCCAGCCTACTACGGCCCCTACACACTGGGTGTGGTGGGCAAGAGCCCGAACACAAACATCCACGACGGCACTTGGACGTTTGATACCTCGACCGGTGGGCCGCAGGACCTGGTCAGCGCGCCGGCGAAGCCGGGCTTGAACCTCATTGCCCTGCACAACGTCAACTTCGAGGGCTCCGACTTCAGCGAGAACTTTGTCGGCCAGGTGGGGACGATCACGGCCAATCCCAACACCATCAACATCGTCACCGCTTCGGATTCCGGTAGCTTCGACATCCAGGTCAGCTCGTCTATGGGCTTGCCGGACTACAACACCGATGGCTTCGGGTTGGGTGTGCCACAAGTCTATACAAACCAACCTATCTCGCAGGACGACCCGAACGACCCGACCACGGCCAGCTACACCAAAACGGTGACGCTCAACCACGCCGGCCTGCTCGACATAACCACCGGCAACACCAGCGGCAGCGACATCGATCTGTTCCTGTACTACGACTCGAATGGGGATGGTACCTTCGACGAATCAATGGGGTCTTCTACGACCTCTGGTGACGAGGAACAGATTACGTTGCAGTTCCCGGCTGACGGCGATTACATGATTGCCGTACATGGCTGGTCTGTGGCTGGTGGCGCGGATACGTTCGATCTGACGGTCGACGCGATCCAGGGCACGGACATCACTGCTGCGGCCGCGCCGTCCGGTCCCTTCGGGCCGAACACGTCGGTCATGTTGCATTACACCTACAACGCGGCAGCGGTCGCACCGGGCAATACAGCCTCCGGCTTGATCACCCTTGGGCCGAGCACGGCACCGGGGGCGCTCGAGATTCCGGTGACCATCTCGCGTGTCGGCAGCTTGAACTTCTCCTTCCAACAAGGGGATGACAACGGCTACAGCGGTACGACCGATACGTGGATCAACGCCTGGGCCACCGGCGCCAGCTACGGCAGCACGTCTGGTCTGCAAGTGCGCCAGAACAACGTGATGAGCGGGCTGATCCGCTTCGACACGTCGAGCCTGCCCGCCGGTTGGACGGTCACTTCGGCCAAGCTCAAGGTGTATAGCCACTACGCCAGCGGTCTACCAACGCAAATCACGGCGTACAAGATGTCCAAGGCTTGGGACCCGACCACGGCAACGTGGTTGGCAGCCAATGCCAGCACCAACTGGACTGGGCCAGGTGCTACCGGCACCGACGACCGGGCCAGTACCGCAGTCGCTTCGTTCACGGCAGACGCGCCGGGCTGGTATACGATTGATGTAACCAGTGCGGTTCAAGATTGGATCAACGATCCGGCCAGCAACTTTGGCCTGATCCTGGTCGGCTCCGGCGATGTTTCCAGCCGGCACGACTTCCGGTCTTCGGACTGGATGGTCCAAAGCGAACGCCCGATCCTCGAAGTGAACTTCGGTTCGTAATTGGGGGTGCGCAGGTAGTTTGATTGCTTGACAGGGGGCCGGCGGGATTTGATTGCCCCGCCGGCCCTTTGCTTTGCGTCGGTGGAGGCCGTACGCACCGGAGTTGGCAGGTTTGCCCAAGGATGAAAATCGTGGAGCGTCGAGCGACAGATTACGCAGTAGGCCCAGAAGTTCAACTTCTCCGAGAAGTTGAACTTCTAAGCGTCGCGTGGCTAGAGTCTGACGACTGACGTCTGTTTTCAAAGCAGGAGGGAACGTGAATTACACACCACAACACCGTTTGGGGCTGACCGCTGCCTTGCTCGTCTTGCTGCTGGTCCCGCTCTACCTGGTTGTGTCGGTTGGGGCTGCTCCGATCATTGGCGGTACGTACTGGCAAGACGAATTCACCGACGCAACCGGCATAAGCGCGCAACAGGGCGTGACTGTGGCCGGGGGGCTGGTGTATGCGAGCACGGAGCCGTTCACCTGGACGCAGAGCTCGCAGGACGATTTTATTTCCGGCGATCTCTTCCATCTCGATGCCAGTACCCTTCCCGGTGATCTGCGCCTGGCCGAAGAGGGCTTGTCGGTCAATCACGTCTTGAGCGCGGACGCTGCCGCTCGCCAATCTGCGCCGGCCATTGCCGCAGCGCCGGACGGCACGCTATACGCCGTCTGGGAAGACTTGCGCGATGGTCAGTGGAATCTGTACCTCAGCAAGAGTACCGATGGCGGCGTCACCTGGAGCGCCAATCGCCCGATCCGGCCCACGGACCCTTCGGCGGCCCGGCGCGCACCGGACATCGTGGCCGGCAGCGGCGGCAAGGTGTACGTTGTGTGGGAAGAATCTGCGGGGGGAACGGCCGACACAGACATCATGTTTGCGAGTAGTGCTGACGGTGGGACTAGCTGGGCCACCCCGGTTCAAGCCGTCTTTGACGTCAGCTCATCTTATCAACGAACTCCCGTTTTGGCACTCGATTCAGCCGGCACGCTTTACGTCGCTTGGGAAGAGCAAAAAGGGGGAAATGGGGACATCTATGTCACCCGCAGCACGGATGGCGGTGCGGGCTGGGGGTATGGCGTGCGCGTAAACGATGACAGCACGACCCGCGACCAAACGCTCCCCACGCTGGTGGCCGGCACTGCCGGTCATCTCTACCTGGCCTGGTCCGATGCGCGGAATGGCAACGACGACATCTACTTTGCTTCCAGCACGAACAGCGGCCAATCGTGGAGCACGAATGTCAAGGTGAACAGCGATATAGGCTCCACTGGTCAGACCGAGCCCAGCCTGGCGCGGGACGGCCTCGGCAATTTGCACCTTGCCTGGCGAGACTTGCGCAATGGCGATGCCGATATTTACTATGCGCGCAGCACCAACGGGGGTGCCAACTGGCAAACCAACCGCCGCGTGAATCAAGACGACCCGGGGGCGCTGCAATACTTGCCGGCGGTCTCCGCGGACGATGCCGGGAGGGTGTTTGTTTCCTGGCGGGACAATCGCGATGGCGCCCACAACATTTACGCCGCGCGCAGTGAGGATGGCGGGGCGCACTGGCTTTCGGAATCGCGGGTCAACGACGATGCGCCGACCGGCTCCTTCCATGATACACCGGTCCTGACCTTTGGCGGAGGCCAGCGCCTGGCCCTGGTCTGGCGCGACAGTCGAACCGGCAGCCCCGATATCTACGGAGCGGTTTCGAACAATCGTGGCGGCACGTGGGGGACCAATTTTCGCCTGAATGACGACGGCGGTGTCGCTTCCCAATACCGGCCGGTCCTGGCCATCGATGGCGGAAGCGGCCTGCATGTGGCTTGGCAAGATTTCCGCGAAGATGGCACGGGGCAGCCCGACGCAGACATCTACTATGCGCACAGCACCGATGGAGGCCTGACCTGGTCCGCAGACGTGAAAGTCAGCGACGACGGCGATAGCAACGCCAGCCAGAGCGAGGTCAGCCTGGCCGTCAGTGGTACGAATGCTTATCTGGCCTGGCGGGACACGCGGGGCGGCGACGGCAACATCTATTTTGCTTCCTCCGCCAACGGGGTGACGTGGTCGGCGAACCGGCGGGTGAACGACGATTCTTTTGTTGTGGACCAGGGCCATCCCAGCCTGGCCGCCGATGCTTTGGGACACCTCTATCTGGCGTGGCAAGACCGCCGCCAGGGCCATTACGACATCTACTTTGCGACCAGCACAAACGGGGGCGCGACTTGGAGTGCCAACACGCGGGTCAACCAGGATAGCGGAACGACGGACCAAACGGCCCCCTCGCTGGCGGTGAGTGCGGATGGCGGCCAGATTTTTGTGGCCTGGCAGGATGGCCGCAATGGCAACGATGACGTGTACTTCGCGCGGAGTGCCGATGGTGGCAGCACCTGGGCCGAAACACGCGTGAACGACGATGGCGGGACGGCCGCCCAGGGAGCTCCGTCCTTGGCGTGGGCAACCGGCGGTACGCTGCACCTGGCCTGGCGCGACGCGCGATTGGGTGGAAACGACATTTACTACGCGCGCAGCACCAACGGCGGCACGACCTGGAGTCAAAATGCGCGAGTCAATGATGATGTTGGGGCGAACGATCAGGATGCCCCTCGTTTGGCTGCCGGCACCGGCGGGAACGTGTTTCTGGCGTGGGAGGATCGCCGGGGTGGCGATTACGACATCTACGTTGCGCGCAGCACAGACGCCGGCCAACACTGGAGCGCAAATGAAAACGCCATCGCAGAGGCCAACAGCGCCGCACAACATTTGCCTTCCGGCGTGCTGGCCGGCGATGGCAACGCCTTCCTCGTGTGGCAGGACGACCGCCGTGTGGAGCAAAACATCTACTTCTCCAGGGAAGGCACGTTCTATGCCTCCGGCACATTCACCTCCAGGCCATTTGACACCGGGTGGGCTACTTCCTGGGGGACGTTGTCTTGGGCGAACGTGACGCCGGCCGGGACAACACAGTCGTTCGCAAGCCGTACCGGGCCGGTGGGCGTACCGGGCGCTTCGTGGAGCACGTGGTCTCCGGTGACCCCATCGGGAACCGTTTTGCCCAGCCCGCTTTCCCGCTACGTGCAGGTTCGCACAACGTTCACGACGACAGATCGCTTCACGACACCGCTGCTCAGCGCACTCACGCTCGGTTATACGCGGTACAGCGCCACCGGCGTCATCACCTCGGTCGTCATCAGCCCGTCGCTGCTCGGCGTGTGGGACAGTTTGCGCTACACGACCACAGTGCCGCTGCACACGAGCATGCAGGTGGATGTCCTTTCGGCCGGTGGTGCTCCCTTGCTCTTGGATGTTGCCAGTGGGGCGAGTTTGTCGGCGATTGATGCGACCGCCTACCCGCAGATCCGATTGCGTGCTACGCTGCACAGCAGTGCGGGCAACGCCACGGCCAGCCTCGATGCCTGGGAGGTGACCTGGTCGACGGCGACCCCGACCCCGACGGCGACCGCAACGCCTTCGGAGACGGCAACACCCGTCGCCACAGCCAGCCCCTCCGTCACACCGACGGGTGAGGCCGGCGCGTACGATCTGTTCCTGCCGGTGATCCGGCGGGAGTAGGTGGAGGGTTACTACTCACGCCTCCGTGGCTAGTGGTTGAACCCACGCCTACCACCGCAATGTCGGCCTCCACCGACTGAAGATCGAACCGGCGGCGGTCGGTTTTGCAACTGTAGCCGCGAATTCATTCGCCAGGCTCTCCTTGCTTGCTGCTTATCAACGCTGGCCGGGGGCAGAGCTACGATCTATCCTGGCATACTGGCGTACGGCGGATGGCGGATGGCGGGGGGCGTGTACACTCGGGGGCAGGGTTGGAACCTGATTTTATTGGTAGAGCGCGGAAATGAAACCATCACGATACGCACGAATGACCGGAAGGAGAATCGAGATGACCGAGAGGACGTTATTCAATAGGATGATCGTACGAGGACTAGCTGTGGCTTTGGTCGCTTTTCTGGTAACGTTGCCCGTCGCCAGCGCGCGGAGCGCCGCACCGGCCGGCAGCGTCGAGACTCAGCATCTCTTCAGCGCGACAACCCGTGTGCCGGGAGCCCGTTTCGTCCACATCAGCACGGACGCGAACAGGGGCGGCGACGCGACCGTCATTGATCACCCCCTTACCAACAACAACCCCAACGCCATCGTTTTCGTCACCCAGAATGCGGACCCAGGCGGGTCTGGTGGCACTGTCAATAGCCATCTCCTCGGCGTCTATTATAACGGCAGCAAGTGGGCCATCTTCAATCAGTCCCTTGCTACCATGCCCAAAGGGGTGAACTTCAACGTGCTGATCCCCGACGCATCCGCCGGTGCCTTTGTACATACGGCCAGTGCCGGGAACACCTATGGGAACGTCACCACCATAAACAATCCCCTTACGAACAACAACCCCAACGCGACCTTGTTGGTCACCCAGAACTGGAACCCGGGTGGGGGGCTTGGCGTCTACAACAACCATCCCGTCCAGGTGGGATATTTCGGTGGTAGTTGGTTCATTTTGAACCAGGATCTCGCCGACATGCCGGAAGGCGCCTCCTTCAACGTACTGGTGCTATCCCACGGTCCTGATGTCTTTGTGCATACGGCCACGGCGGGAAACACCAACACCGTGGGCTGGAGCTACATCGACAGTCCGCTGACGAATGGGAAACCGAACGCCATTGTCCTCATCACCCAGACGAGCGGCGCCGGTACCAATGCCCATCCCATCGGGGTGCGGTATGATGTTTTGTACCGACAATGGGCCGTCTACAATAAGGACCACACTGACATGCCGGAAGGTGCGGCCTTCAACGTGCTGGTGCCTACCACCGGCACGACCGCCTTTTTCCACTTCGCTACGGCCGCGAATTCATCGGCGAGCGTGACCTTCATAGACAACCCTCTCACCAACAACAACCCCCACGCCATCGTGTTGGTCACCCAGAACTGGAATCCGGGTGGGGTTGGTGGCACCCCAAACAACCATCCGCTTGGCGTCTTGTATAATGGAAGTGCGCACAAATGGGGTATCTTCAATGAAGACCTGGCTACCATGCCTGCGGGAGCGGCATTCAATGTGGTGATCCCGTCGGTGGACGCGGCGGTCTTTACCCACATCTCCCGATCGGGTGGCATCTCCGGTTCTACGGCGACCATTGACCATCCCCTTACCAACGGAAAATCAGACGCTATCCTGTTCGCTACCCAGAACTTCGACCCGAGCGGGATCCTCCCCAAGTATAACAAACACTCCATCGGGGCGGTCTACAATGCCTCCAACAAGTGGGCCATTCACAACGAGGACTTTACCACCATGCCGGCAGACGTGGGGTTCAATGTCATGGTGCGCTCGACGAGCACTACGGCCTTTGTGCACAGGGCAACGTCTGGGAACATCGCCGGGAGCGCAACCTGGATCGACAACCCGTTGACGAACAACAACCCGTTCGCCCTCCTGCTGGTTACGCAGAACTGGAACGCGGCTCCAGGGAGCACGCACAGCGGCCATCGGATTGGCGTGCGCTACGGAAACAGTGAGCACAAGTGGGCCATCTTCAATCGGGACGGGGCCGTCATGCCGACCAATGCCGACTTTGGCGTCATGGTCTTTTTGCCGCGGATTTACCTGCCTCTCATCATGCGTTGAGGTCAGAAGGGTCAGAAGATCGACTTCTCCCAGAGGTCGATCTTCTCTGTCTCTGCTGCCAGCGCAGCCGGAGCAGCATGACCCATCGCTGCAAAACGAAACGGATCCGTCGCCAGCCGGTGAAGGCGTGGGGTGCGACCTCCTCGGAGGTGGCCCAGCGAAAACGAGCCCGGCCATCGTCGCCGGTGAGCATGAAGCGACGAATTCTTTCGTTCTCTTCTTCGTAGCCCTGGATGAGCTCGAGCGGTGGGCGCGGAAACCAATCGCGGCACCCCTGGCACCAGCGAATGTCCGTTGGCTGCTCCCCGCTGCGGATGGCGTAATACCAGCGACAGGTGAAGTAGGCCGGCGCTCGTTCCGGGTCGGCGATGAAGCGGAGGGGCCGGAGGAATAGGCAAGCGGCAGGATTGCCGGCGATGGCGCCGGGGATGGGGCAGGAGCCGCAGACCGCGGCCAGATGGTTGCCTTCTTCCTGGCCCACAATGGCCAGTTGGGCAGATTGGGCCGCCAGGCAGACGATCTCTTCGCCGCCACCGGCCAGGGGGCGGCGCTGGCGGAATTCGCAAGGCGTCAGGTTATGATCCATTCTCCTGCTCTTCAGTCTTAGAAGTTCGACTTCCCTCAGAAGTCGAACTTCTGGAACTTCCGGGACTTCTCTGTCTCTTCTCGCCGGCAAAGAAGGCCACGGCACGGTGCCACGAAGATTGTTCTTCGGGGTATACCGTCTCGTTTTGGAATTGCCAGTTGTGTTTGAACGTATTCGCCCAGTGCGTGGGCCAGCCGGCGGGTCTTCTCCTCGGCAATCTCCGTCAAGGTGGGCAGGGTGTCCGGATTCTCGTCGCGGGCCAGGGCGAGGGCCTGACGCAGATGGGGCAAACAGAGACCGTCCGAAGTGCGGTAGGCTTCTTGGAAATCGTCGTCGGAAAGGGACCGCAGGAGCCAGCTCAGGTAGGTCGCTTCTGTCCTGTCGCCCAGTTCGCACACGCGGCACGGGCCGCGCGGCACGAGGCTCGCCGGCAGAAAGTCGTTGTTGGCGGGGCCAGAATCGTGCGCGCCGTGGGGCTGGCTGGGCCAAAGGCGGCGCAGCCTTTTCCACCACCGGGGGGCCATGTTGCGTGCGGGTGAGCGACTCACTTCCTGCGTATAGGCTTTGAGGCCGGCCAACGCGCGTTCGGTCAGGTCTTCGTAGATGATGCCGGTGCCCAGACCGTCGTTCCACTGCTTTTGCTCGGTTTCTTGCAGTTGCCAGGAATGCGCGTGACAGAACCCGAGCGAGCGCACAAGCATAGCGCGTATGCCGCCGTCGGTTACGTTCTCCCACAGCAAGTTGTAGATGTAACGCTGTTCACTTTGGTGGCGCAGGCGACAGACCGGGCAGCCCTCTTCCTGAAAGGCGAGTTTCAGGTCTAACTTGATCAGACCCATCGGGTGTCGAATCCTCTCTTTTGCTTTCTCTTGAACAAAAAAAGCCTCTACCAGGGCGCACGCGACATGGTAGAGGCTATCAGTCATCAGGCTGACGGTTGGGCGAGCCTCATCGCCGTATGTCATTGTACCACAGAATGGTTGGTGGAGTCAAATCGTCATGATCTGCACCCCGCCCACAGTGGCCAGGACGACCGCATGGGCCATGCCCAGGAATAGGCCATGTTCGACCACGCCGGGACGATGGGCCAGGGCTTCCGCCACCCGTCGCACATCCGGGATGCCGCCAGGGAAGCGGGCATCCAAAATGAAATTGCCGTTATCGGTCACGTACGGTTCTGTTGCGGTGGACATGCGCAGTTGCGCGTGTGCCCCCAGAGATTTCAGGAAGGGCACCTGTACCTGCCAGGCAAATTGAGCCACTTCCACGGGGAGCGGCACGTGACTGCCCAGGCGGGTAACGTGCTTGCTCTCGTCGACGATGATGACCAATTTTTGGGATGAAGCGGCCACAAGTTTCTCGCGCAATAGCGCACCGCCCAGTCCTTTGATCAGGTTGAGGTCATCGTCTACTTCGTCAGCCCCGTCAATCGTTACGTCCAGGGGGATGTGATCCCGCAAATTCGTCAGCGGAATGCCAAACGTCGCGGCCTGGCGTTCCGTGTCTACCGATGTCGGCACGCCCGCGATCTGTTTCAGCCGGCCCGCTGCCAGTTCCTCGCCCAACTTGCGCAGGGCAAAATAGACTGTGCTTCCCGTGCCCAAGCCCAAAGTCATCCGGTCACGCACAAAGCGTGTCACCGCTTCTTCGGCGGCCTGTTGTTTCAAGTTCGTGTCCATCGGTCTCCCCAAAAGTGGTCAGCTCCACAAGCCGCCGTGTACGTTGATGATGGCCCCCGTCACATACGCTGCCTCATCGGAAACGAGGTAGCCGACGGTCGCAGCCACCTCTTCTGGCCGGCCCAATCGTCCCAGCGGGATGGACGGCGGCATTTGTTCGCGGTCCTCCTCCGTCGTTGCGTACGTTTCTATGAACCCCGGGTTGACCATGTTCACCCGTATGCCATATTTTCCTTCTGTGCGGGCCAGCGATTTTGTCAGTACAACGAGGGCGGCCTTGGCCGCATTGTACGCCGTGGTCGTTGGGGCACCCCGGACTGTTTCACAATTCAAAGACCCCAGGTTGATGATGTTCCCCGACTTTTGGCGGCGCATGGCAGGCAAGGCAAACTTGGCACAGTAGAATGCGCTGGAGAGGTTCGCGTCCAGGAGGTAGCGCCATTCCTCCACCGTCGTGTCTATCGGGGAGCGCACGAGGAATGGCCCGACGTTGTTTACCAGGATATCCAGCCGGCCAAAGCGTGAAAGCACGCGCTCGATCATCGCCTGGGCCGCCGCCGGCACGGCCACATCGGCCTGCACGGCTACGACCGCGGAGCAGAGTGGGCGCAATGTCTCCAGGGCCTCGGCGGCCGCCTCTTTGTTCGCGTGGTAATTCACTACTACGGTTTTGCCCGCGCGGGCCAGCCGTTCGGCAATGCTCAGCCCGATCCCGCGCGTCCCGCCGGTGACCAACGCCACTGGTGGTTCAGGCACGCCAGCGCCTCCTAACGGACGTGACGGACGACGTTTTCCACGGAGAAACCATATTTTCGCATAACCGTACGGTATGGCGCAGACGCACCAAACCGCTCGATGGAAATCACGTCGCCGCCGTCGCCCACGTATTTATGCCACCCCTGCGAAACACCCGCTTCGATGGCCAGCCGCGCGGTGACCGTTGGGGGAAGTACGGCATCCCGATACGTCTTTGGCTGCGCGTCGAACAACTTCCAACTGATCATGCTCACCACGCGCGCGGCAATGCCTTGCCCGGCCAATGCTTCGCGTGCTTCCATCGCCAGGCTGACTTCGGAGCCGGAAGCGAGCAGGATTACATCCGCTGTGCCCCCCTCCGCGTCGGCCAGCACGTATCCGCCACGAGCAGCCCCGTGGACGGCATCGGCGTCGAGGATGGGCAGGCCCTGGCGGGTGAGGATCAGCGCGGTCGGACCCTCTTTCCGTTCCAGCGCGATTTTCCAGGCCAGGACTGTCTCGTTTGCCTCGGCCGGTCGCACGACCCACAGGTTCGGGATGGCCCGTAGGGCAGCCAGGTGTTCCACCGGCTGGTGGGTCGGGCCATCTTCTCCCAGACCGATGCTGTCGTGTGTAAAAACGTAAATGACCGGAAGGTGCATCATGGCTGCCAGGCGGATAGACGGGCGCATGTAATCGGAGAAGACCAGGAAGGTGCCGCCATAAGGTCGCAGGCCGCCGTGCAAAGCCATGCCGTTGAGAACTGCGCCCATGCTGTGCTCGCGAACGCCGAAGTGCAGGTTCCGCCCCGCGAAGGCCCCGGTGTTGACGTCGGCATACCCCTTGAGGAAGGTGTTGTTCGAGACGGACAGGTCGGCGGAGCCACCGACGAGGGTCGGCAGGTAGGGAGCCGCCGCGTTGAGCGCGGCCTCCGATGCTTTGCGGGTGGCCAGCGGTTTGCCGCCGGCGTCGAAGGTGGGCAAATTCTCATCCCATCCGGCGGGCAATTCGCCGGACATGGCTGCGTCCCACGCCTCTGCCAGGTCAGGGAACGACCGGCGATAGCGTTCGAGCAACGCGCCCCACGCTTCCTGCTCCTTTGCGCCACGATCCAAAGCCTGTCGGAAATGTTCTAGCACGGCATCGGGCACCCAGAAACGCGCATCGCCCGGCCAGCCGAGGGCCTCCTTGGTCAGGCGTACTTCTTCTTCGCCGAGCGGGGAGCCGTGTGCTGCCGCAGAATCTTGCTTGTGGGGGCTGCCGTAGCCGATGTGCGTGCGAGCTACGATCAGCGAGGGGCGTGTGGTCTCGGTCTGGGCCAGGCGAATAGCCTCGGCAATGGCCGGTTGGTCGTATCCATCCACTTTTTGCACGTGCCAGCCGTAGGCCCGGAAGCGGGCAGCCACGTCCTCGGTGAAGGTGATGTCAGTATTGCCCTCGATGGAGATGTGGTTGTCATCGTAGAGGTAGATCAACTTGCCCAGCCCAAGATGGCCGGCCAGGGAAGCGGCCTCGCTGGCCACGCCCTCCATCAGGTCGCCGTCGCTGACGAGGACATACGTATAGTGGTCTACGATGGGGAAGCCGGGGCGGTTGAAGCGGGCAGCCAGCATTGCTTCGGCCAGGGCCATGCCCACGCCGGTGCCAAATCCCTGCCCGAGTGGGCCGGTCGTCGCTTCCACGCCGGGGGTCAGGCCGTATTCAGGGTGACCGGGTGTCCGGCTGCCCCATTGCCGGAAGTTTAGCAATTCATCCAGCGGCAGGTCGTAGCCGGTCAGGTGCAGCAGCGCATAGAGCATTGCCGAACCGTGGCCGGCGGAGAGTACAAAACGGTCCCGGTTGGGCCAGGTGGGATCGGCAGGGTTGTGGTGCAAAAAGCGATCCCACACCACGTAGGCAATGTCGGCAGTGCCGAGGGGCAGTCCCGGATGGCCGGAGTTGGCCCGCTGCACGGTATCGATGGCCAGGGTGCGGATGGCATTGGCACACCAGCGATTGAGATCACCGTGGATTTCTACCGGCTCGGCCGGTGCCTTTGGCTGGTATTCGACGTTTGACATGGTGGCTTCTCCTTGCTGTTTTTCTGGAACAACGCATGTAATTGCCCCGCCGGGGGCCTGACTTTTCTGGCTGAAAGTTTGCTACACCTGGACGCTCCCAGATGCGCAATACTTACGAATGGATTGGCTCATAGCGAACACTCAAGGTCGGGGGCACGAACGGTGTGCTCGCACAGTTTACCACAATCTTGCATGAAGGGCAAACATGCCTCTGTCGCAAGGGTGTGCGTCGACGTTTCGCGTTTTGGGCTGGTCAAGGGCCGGCCTGGACGCGATGGAATGGGAAATCCGTCGCTACGGTCAGACGTAGCCCTGGAATCCCTATTCCAGGGCGGTGGAACGTAGGGGCGATCCCTTGCGGTCGCCCTGGGTGGGTGCAAAACCCGCCCCCACCGGTGCCCCAACGTGCAAAAAAGACGGCCACCCCTGCAAGGGGGTGGCCTGTATTTTTTTGCAGCATACCCCACTGCGTAGTTGGGTTGCCAGGGCCGGGTCTCTTACGTCTCTCCGCTACTGGCCGGACCCATACCCAACAACTCCTCGATCCGCCGGCGGTTGAGCGCGAATCCCAGCAGCGCCTCTTTGCCGATGACGATCGTCGGCGTGGCAAACCGGCCGATCACCTTCTTCAGCTCCTTCATATACTTCTCATCGGTGGTCACGTCCCGCTCGTCATACTCGATTCCCTTTTGAGCGAAGAACCTCTTCGCGGCATGGCAGTCTGCTCAGGTCGGTTGCGTGTAGATGATGACCTTCTTGGCCCGGCGGCCGAAGAGTTTGCGCAGCACAGATATTTTCTCCTCTCAACTTGCCAACTGCTGTTCCAGCTTCGGTTTGTCGAAGCCGATCACGATCTGTCCGTCAATCACCGTCACCGGCGTGGTCATCACGCCCAGTGCCCCCAGCTCGTCCAGGGCCTTCTCATCTTTCGTCACATCTCGCTCGACGTATGCGATGCCCTTTTGTGAAAGAAACTCTTTCACCTTGCCACAGAACATTCAACCCGGTTGGGTGTAGACAACAACGTTCTTTGCAGCCATTTCTTCTTCGTCCCCTTTCGTAGTTATTTCGGATCGATGATTGTTAGCATAAGGCGTGAAACGTGATGCGTGTTACGTTTGAACGTTCGCACGTTTCCACGTCTTCACGTTTCACGTGCTGGGTGTTCCGACGCTCGACGCTCGACGCTTCACATTCCACGCCCCTACTCTTCGACAATCAACTTCCCGTGCAACATGCCCATCTGGCACTGAAAGTCGTACTCGCCCGGCTCTTCCGGCGTGAACTCGATGGTCACGTCTTCGCCCGTTGGCAGCTTGGCACTCTTGTTGAAGTCGGGAAAGAGCACCATCTCCGAGCAAGAGGCTGTCTCCTGCCGGTTGAAATTCAGGCGCACCGGCTGGCCGGCTTTGACGACCAGCACGTCGGGGGTGTAGCCCCCTTTGACCACGATGTTCGCTTCTTGTACGCCGCTGCTCACCGCTAGCTGGGTCCCTTCCTTCTCCGACAAGAAGAAGTACCAGATGACCAGGGCAGAAAGTATAGCGGCCCCTGTGATGGTACTGATGTCTGCAATTGACATGATTGTTTCTCCTCATTCGATTTTGGATTGGCGATTTAATGGCGTGAAACGTGATGCGTATTGCGTGATGCGTGTTGCGTTTGCACGTTTCACGTCTTCACGTTTCACGCCATTGACAATTGATCATTGATCGTTGGCAATTGACCATTGCTCAACGCCCCGTCGGTTTGAACCCGCGCAGCCGCAGGGCATTGCTGACCACGGTTACGCTGCTCATGGCCATGGCCGCGCTGGCGATGATCGGGCTGAGCAGGATACCGAAGAAGGGGTACAGCAGGCCCGCCGCAATCGGTACGCCCAGCGTGTTGTAGATGAAGCTGCCGAATAGGTTCTGCTTGATGTTGCGCATGGTCGCCTTGCTCAGCTCAATGGCGATGGCCACGCCGGTCAGGCTGCCCTTGATCAGGGTGATGTCGCTGGCTTCGATGGCCACGTCGGTGCCGGTGCCAATCGCCAGTCCCACATCGGCCTGGGCCAGCGCCGGCGCATCGTTGATCCCGTCGCCGACCATCGCCACCGTCTTGCCCTCTTGCTGCAACATTTGCACATTGCGCGCCTTATCCTCCGGCAAGACCTCGGCCAGCACGCGATCCACGCCCACCTGACGGGCGATAGCCTCTGCCGTGCGCCGGTTGTCGCCGGTGATCATCACCACTTCCAGCCCCAGCTTTTTGAGGTGGGCGATAGCCTGCAGGCTGTCTTCCTTGACGGTGTCCGCCACGGCGATGATGCCGGCCGCCTGGCCGTCCACCGCCACATACATCGGCGTCTTGCCATCATCGGCCAGCGCCTGGCCCTGCGTTTCGAGCCCATTCAGACTGGCGCCGATCTGCTCCATCATCTTCGGATTGCCGAGGACGATCGTGTGTCCTTCGACCATAGCCCGCACCCCATGACCGGGGATCGCCTCGAAGTCGGTCGGATCGACCAAGGTGATGCCTTGCGCTTTCGCACCATCCACGATCGCCTGGGCCAGCGGGTGCTCCGACGCTTTCTCCACGCTGGCGGCTACCTTCAGCAGTTCGGTCTCCAGGTCGAGATTGCCGTCTGCCGGTTCCGAACGTGATACGATAACGTCTGTCAGTTCGGGCTTGCCTTTGGTGATCGTGCCGGTTTTGTCCAGGACGATGGCGTCCAGCTTGTGTGCCGTCTCCAATGCCTCTGCCGAGCGGATCAAGATACCGTTCTCCGCTCCCTTGCCGGTGCCTACCATGATCGAGGTCGGCGTGGCCAGGCCCAGTGCGCAGGGGCAGGCGATGATCAGCACAGTGACCGCGGTGACCAGCGCATGGAGCAGCGGCGGTTGCGGCCCGAAGACGAACCACACGGCGAAACTCCAGATGGCGATCAGCATGACCACGGGCACGAAGTAGCTGGATATGACGTCGGCCAGCCGCTGGATCGGCGCTTTGGTCCCCTGCGCCTGTTGCACCAACTGGATGATCTGGCTGAGGGCGGTGTCCTTGCCCACCTTCGTGGCTTGGAAACGGAAGGAACCGGTCTTGTTGATCGTCGCACCGATGACCTCGTCACCCGCTTCCTTGCTCACCGGGAGCGATTCACCGGTGATCATGCTCTCGTCCAGTGTGGAGCGGCCTTCGACGACGATACCGTCCACGGGCACTTTCTCTCCCGGTCGCACGATGACGATGTCGCCGACCAGCATTTCCTCGATGGGGATGTCTATCTCTTCCCCGTTCCGTACGACACGGGCCGTCTTGGGCTGCAAACCCATCAACTTGCGGATTGCTTCGTTCGTTTCCCCTTTGGCTCGCGCTTCCAGCACCTGTCCCAGCAGGATCAGGGCGATGATGATGGCCGTGGTGTCGAAGTATACTTCCCGCAATCCCTCCGGCAAGAGGAAGGGCAAGAACGTGGCTACCGTGGAGTAGAGGTAAGCCGCACCGGTGCCCAGGGCGATCAGGGTGTTCATGTCGGCCGTGCGGTGGCGGAATGCGCTCCACGCGCCGATGAAGAAGCGGCTACCGGCCCAGAAAAGGACCGGCGTGGTCAGCGCAAACATGACGATCAGGTTGATCTGTGTGGGGATCGCCTTCAGACCGGGAATGAACTTGCCGAACGTCAGCAGCAGAACGATGGTGGCCAACACACTGGCGGTAACAAAGCGGTTGCGCAAATCGCGGTACTCGGCCTGGCGCGCGGCCCGCTCGGCATCTTCCGGCGGCTCTTCGGCGACCAGGGCGACCGTCTTGTAGCCGGTCGATTCGACCGCTTGCCGCAGGGTGGCCAGCGTGGCTACGCCCGGCACGTATTCTACGTCCGCGCGTTGTGTGGCCACGTTGACCGATGCCTTGAGCACGCCGGGTGTGGCCTGCAATGCCTCCTCGATGAAGGTGACGCAGGAGGCGCAGCGCAGGTCTTTGATGCCGATCTGCGTTCTCGCCCCGCCGACCGTGTAGCCGGCCTTGCGGATGGCCTGTTCCATATCGGCCAGGGAGACCTGGTCGGGGTCGTAGACGACATGGGCCTTGGCGGTGGCGAAGTTGACGTGGGCTTCCTGCATCCCGCCCATCCCTTGCAGCACCCGCTCGATGGTCTGCACGCAGGAAGCGCAGTCCAGGTTGACGATGGGCAGTTCCGCGTGCAAAGGGCCGGCCAGCGCCGGATTGACGCCGGTGGTCGCCGAGCCGACAACGGGTGCCGGTGGTGGTGGTTCTGGCTCGGCGTCTTTCTTTGTGTAGGCCGGCGGGTCGGCGTCGAACTGCGTTACACAGTTGTCGGAGCAAAAGTGATACGTTTGCCCCTCCACTTCCCGGCTCGCTACCGCGCCGGCGGGATCAATGTTCATCCCGCATACGGGATCGGTCACGGTTGTCATGGTTTACCTCCTGTTGCGTGCTGCGATTTTGGATTTGTGAATTGTGATTTCGGGTTGCCGTGTTGTGTAAGAAGTGGCAGATGATGTAGCTTGGCAAGGGACACCATAGAAGATTGTCAAGCAATCCTTCGTGTAACAATTTCGGACTGGACGTTTACGGGGCGGGCCAAGATGCTGCCCACCGGAGATGTGCTGG
>JAADHH010000117.1 GCA_013151955.1 Chloroflexota bacterium | reverse complement strand
ATTTCCACGCGATTTGCCCCCAGTTTTTGCGCGGTCATGAGCAGGGTGATGATGGGCATGCGCCCACAGACGGTCGTTTCCGGCTGCGTGAGTACGTCGGAGATGCGCGGCAGATCGAAGGTGGCCAGTGCCTCGCGGACCACGGCGTCGCGCGCTTCCACGTCACGGTAGTCGTGCTGGTGATGTTGGTCGCTGCTGGCTATGAGCAGCGTGGCCCGGTCACCGGCGATCAGGTCGGCCAGAGCGCCGGCCAGCCTCTCGCAGGGGGGCAGGCTGTCTGTGCTCAGCATGATCGGTACCAGGTGGAAGTCGCCCAACACGCGCTGTAGGAAGGGCAACTGGATCTCGAGCGAGTGTTCCACATCGTCGCGTGTGCGGTTCAGCGGTACGTTTTCTGCCAGGCGGGTGATGAACGATTCATCCAGCGGGACCAGTCCCAAGGGGGTTTCGTAGGCTTCTTCGGAGGGGCTGGCGTAATCTCCAAGATAGGCGTAGTGCGATGGGCCAAGTAGGATGACTCGCCGGATGGAGCGGCCACGGAGCAGCCGGTAGGCGTGTGCTGCGGTCGGGCCGGAATAGGGATAACCGGCGTGGGGCACGATGAGGCCGACCAAATCGCCGGGCAGGGCGCTTGGATGCGCGCCGGCAAGCATTTTGTCCACGGCTTGCGCCAAGTCGTCCGCCTTCCCCGGGTACCATTGGCCGGCGATGGGGGAGTGACGGACATTGGTATAGGTTCGATTGGTCATTTGGTAGCTCCTCTCGCTGTTATTGCTCAGAAGCGAGGCCCACGATTCACGGGCCGATCTTGCGCAGAATTGCGCGCGCTTGTGCGGCATCTTTGTCGGAGATGTCGAGCGTGAGGAAGGTCTCGAACTCTTTGCGCGCTTCATTCTGCCGTTGCAGAGCCAGGTAGGTTAGTCCCAGGTTCCAGTGGGCTTCGGCCATCTTTGGTTCCAGACGCACCGTATCCTGATAAGCGACCAGGGCCTGGTCATACTCTTTCAGTTGGCTGTAGGCATACCCCAACAGAAAGTGTGTTGGTGCAGATTGGGGGTCTTTCTGGACGGCTGTGATGAGGGCCTTGGTCGCTTCTGCATAGTTCTCTTGCTCAATGAGAGTCTGGCCGGCCTGCACGTACGTGGAAGCTGTTGCCTGGCGACGGGTCACACCAAAAGCAGTGCTGGCCACCAGTGCGCCGGCGACAATCACCACAACGAGCCACTGCCGGGAAAGGCTATTCCGGTCGTGCAGAACCGGCTGATTGACACTCCAATCCCAGGAGGTTTGGTAATCAGGGGTGAAATACCAGCCGAGGACCAGTCCTGCTGCCAAACCGCCAAGGTGGCCCAGGTTGTCGATGCCGGGTAGAGAGAACCCGATGAAAAGATTGATGGCGATGATGAAGGCGATGTTCAATAATTGCTGCCGGCCGTGCCGGCCAAACATTTCGCGGTGGCGGGCAAAGAAAGCCATCAGAGCAGCAGCCAGTCCAAAAATCGCCCCAGATGCGCCAACGGAGATGCGAGCACCGAAGTTAAAGCTCAGCACACTGCCAAAGAGGCCAGCCATAAAATAGAGCACCAGAAACCTTTTGTGGCCGTACAACCGTTCCACTTCCAGGCCTAGCACGTAGAGCGCGTACATGTTGAAGCCCAGGTGGGCAATGCCGGCGTGCAGGAAGATGGACGTGAGCAATCGCCAGTACTGGCCCTGCACAATCAGGTCGTTGACCTTGGCCCCAAAGCGGATCAACGTCCCTGTGTTTGTGCTGCCACCCATCGCGGTCATGGCCAACCAAACTGCGACATTGATGGCCAGAAGGATGTAGGTGAAGCGGGGCTGGCTCAGGGGCAAGGGTACGGTGCCGGCAGCGGGGGCTACCTCCCCGGTCTCAGGTTTCGGTTCCGGCTCTCCAGAAAAACCGTTCATTTTCACCACGCAGCGACTGTTCCTCTATTCTTACCGGCGCTTCTTAGTTCATAGCGAGATGTGCCGTTGGTGTACCCGGCATTTTTCCGCCGTGATGATGGCGGCAATTGTATCTACCGTGCTGTCCAATTCACCGTCGCGATTGAGTACCACATAATCGAACTCGCCAATTCGTTTGACCTCTTCACGTGCTGTGGCAATGCGCATCTTGAGACCTTCTGAGGTTTCCGTTTTGCGTTCGTGCAAGCGATTGACCAGTTCTTCTTCACTGGCGGCCATCAGGAAAATAAAGACTCCCTCCGGACAGAGTTGGCGAATCGTGGCTGCTCCCTGCACGTCAATGCGCATGATTACGTCTTTTCCGCTGGCCAGAGCGTCCCGCACCTGTTGCTTGGGAATACCTTTGTAATCGCCGTAAACGATGGCGTGCTCCAGCAGTTCGCCCTTATCCATCATTTCGGCAAATTCGGTCACCGATATGAAGAAATAATCTTTGCCGTGAATCTCGCCCGGTCGTTGCGGGCGAGTGGTCGTCGTGACCACGAAGTGAAACGGCAGATTTCGCTCCTTCATGCGCTTTAGGGTGACATCTTTGCCGACCCCCGACGGGCCGGAGATCACAATGAGCAAAGGCGATGGTTTGTGGACGTAAAGGTCGATGGGTGCCCTTGTCTTGTGGTGTGCAACATCGTGCATGGTACTGACTCCTCGTTTAGGCTGGCACTGCGTCTGGAAAGACGTGTTTGCCGATAGGCACTTTGCGTTTCAAGACTGCTTGTAGTATAATTGACCGGCAGGCGGGCGATCTGGCGTCTGGCCCGTTCTATTTTCAAAACAGTGCCCATGAGCGCCGCGCGCGCCACCAAGGATGAAAATGGCAGGACGTGAAACGTGAAGACGTGAAACGTATTGCGTATTGCGTCTTACGCATCACGTTTTACGTTTTACCTGACACATGACACATTATTTTCATAACAGGAGTTGAGAAAACCATGCCAATTTACGAATACGGTTGTCAAGATTGTCACCGTCGCCTAACAATCTTCTTTCGCAGTTTCTCGCAAGTGGTCACGCCAAGGTGTTCGACCTGCGGCAGCGAAAACGTAGTCCGGCTCGTATCTCGCGTGGCTGTCGTACGATCGGAGGAGAGCCGGCTGGATAGTTTGACCGATCCGAGCCAACTTGGCGACCTGGACGAGAATGATCCTCGCAGTCTGGCCCGTTTCATGCGCAAAATGGGCGATGAGATGGGCGAAGACCTGGGCCCTGAGTTCAACGAGGTGGTCAGTCGCCTCGAATCTGGCGAGAGTCCGGAAGATATCGAAGCGGCTATACCCGAGCTGGCCGGTGGCGACGATTTGGGCAACATGGCCGGCTAGCAGTTTGTCGGAGAAAGAATCATGGGACACAGATTTTTCGATAACTTGGCCTGAACATCTGTGTCCTAACAAGAAGAAAACAGACCTCTCCGACAGCCTGCTAAGCAATTTCAACCAGTTTGACCTCGAACGTGAGCGCCTCTCCGGCCAGGGGGTGATTGGCGTCTAGCGTCACACCCTCTTCGGAAACGTCCGTCACCACGGCGGTAATGGCTTCGTTGTTTGCCTGGTGCAGTCGCAACTGTTGCCCAACCTGTGGGGCGATGTCGGGCGGGAACTGGGCCTTTTCGACGACCAGCACCAGGTCTTCACGACGTGGCCCATAGGCCTCCTCCATGGAAAATCTCGCCCTTTTCGTTTCATTCACGCTCATGCCGATGACAGCTTCTTCGAACCCTGGAATTACCTGTCCGGCCCCAACGGTGAATTGCAGTGGGTCTCGATTGTCTGATGTGTCAAAAACAGTACCGTCGTCCAACTTTCCGGTGTAGTGCACCTTTACGGTGTCTCCTTGTTTGGCTTGAGCCATGGCTCTATCCTTTCATGCTTGCTAAAAGTTGATCTACGTGCTGGCGAATGTCGCCGGCTACTTTTTCGAAGGGTTGCGTGGCATCTACCACGACCCATCGGGCGGGGTCCCGTTTTACCAATTCATGGTAGCCGGCATGAACGCGCTTGTGGAAAGCCAGGTCACGGGCATCAATGCGGTTCCACTCACTCGCCCCACTTTCGTAGGCCATGCGCTTGCGGCGCAGGCCTTCTTCCACGGGCAAATCGAGGCAGAATGTAAGGTCTGGAAGCAGTCCCCCCGTGGCAAAAGCGGTGATGACCCGCAGGGCATTCACGTTCAGGCCCAGGCCGTAGCCTTGGTAGGCGTACGTCGAGTCTGCGTAGCGGTCACAAAGAACGATGGCGCCGCGCTCCAAAGCCGGCCGTATGACTTCGCCGACCAGTTGCCCGCGAGATGCCGAGAAGAGGAGCAGTTCGGTGTTGGGCAACATGCCCACGTTGGTGTGATCGTGCAACACTGCGCGGATCTGGTCGCCAATGGGTGTTCCCCCCGGTTCCCGCACGAGCAAGACGTCAAATCCCTCGTTGCGCAACTGTTCGAAGAGTAGGCGGGTTTGCGATGTCTTGCCTCCCCCTTCAGGCCCCTCCAGCGTGATAAATCGTCCCTTCATCATCAACCCAGGGTGTTGTTTGCGTAGATACGAACGCGGCGACGCGGTTCTTTGCCTCGACTGCGCGAAAGGAGATCGGATTCTCGCGCCAGTTGGTGCTGTAGTCGTCTGGTGTAGGAATTTTGGGGGGCAAGTTCCACTGAAGACGCTCCGCCTGAAACGATCCGCTCAATTGCCGTCTGCGTTTCCTTGATGGCGCGCGTGTGTGGATCATCTATGTCGCCATGCTCGATTCCGTAGATGTCGAGCAGCCCCTGTTCCATTTGCGGGACCGTATTGGAGCGCAGAACGTAGACGGGAAGTCCTCTCCGTTCTGCGTTGGTCACCACCCGCGGTCGCCGGCGATAGTAGCTGCGCAACGTAATTACCGCCTCGGCTTCGCCCATGTCTGGTACGAGAATGATCGGCAGTTGCAGGCCGCGTGCAGCCTGTCTCAGGCGATTCTGGCTGATGCCGTAAGGAAAGATGCGTACCGTGCGGGCGTGGCGGGCGGGCGGGGTCTCTTCCCAGGGGGGCGCAGTTTGCGTCGTGCTAACGCCATTCCGGTCGGCAAGCGTTTGTATTACCGCTTCTTCCCGATGGATTTCACCCTCCTCATCTCGATAGCGCATTTCGGCGGGCAGGGAGCGTGCCCGCAAGATGGCATCCACGGCCTCAGCAACGTCGTGGCGCACGGCCAGCCGTTGCCAGTCTTGAATTTCTATAACGACATCGAACGTGGGGGGGGCCTTGCGTTCCAGCACCGATTTCTGCGTGTGGCGACGTCGCGCTTCTTCATCACTGAGCGTCACCGCCTGGATGCCGCCCACCAAGTCGCACAATGTTGGATTCATCATCAGGTTATCGAGTGTGTTCCCGTGTGCGGTACCGATCAACTGTACGCCCCGTTCGGCGATTGTGCGGGCAGCCTCGGCTTCCAATTGACGTCCGATCTCGTCGATGATGATCACCTCCGGCATGTGGTTTTCTACCGCCTCGATCATGACTTCGTGTTGCAAGGAAGGTGTGGGAACTTGCATACGACGGGCCTTGCCAATGGCTGGATGTGGAATGTCGCCGTCCCCGGCGATTTCGTTGGAAGTGTCCACAACGATGACTCGTTTGTTGTCGGCCAGGATGCGGGCCACCTCTCGCAGCATCGTCGTCTTGCCCACGCCGGGCCGTCCCAGCAAGAGGATGTTCTTGCCCGATTCCACGATGTCCCGAATGATGTCCACGGTGCCATAAACCGCGCGGCCAATGCGACAGGTGAGGCCTACGATGTGCCCTTTGCGGTTGCGTATGGCCGAGATGCGGTGCAGGGTGCGCTCAATGCCGGCGCGGTTGTCTTCGCCGAATTCTCCGATGCGGGAGGCCACAAACTCCAGTTCCTCGTGCGTAATCTCTCGCTGGCTCAGCAGGGCCTCTGTGGTAGAGAAGCGGGCTTCGGGCAATCGCCCCAAGTCCAATACTACTTCGAGCAATTCCTCCTTTCGATTGGCTGCGTCCAGGGCTTTCCGAATCTCGGCCGGTAATACATTGAGCAAGAGCTCAATGTCATCGATGATCTCTTCTTGCATAGTTTCTCGATCTCTCCAGTTTTCGCAATCAGTCAAGGCCGGTTTGTGCCGGTGAGCCCTATTGCCCGGACGTGCTTGCCGTGGGAATCTGCTCTGCCTGTCGCTCCAGGTGGGGCACCAGCACACGCCGCGGTTCGCGGATCGGTACGGTCATCGACTTGACCATGAGCGCTCGGGAAACGAGCGGCTGAAACCCCATGCGTTCCAACGCGCCGGCCACATAGCCTTCGTATTCTCGTACATCGCAGTACAAGGGTAGTGCGGGGCGTATGGTCCCCAGTGCGGCGATCCCCTGGGGAAGCACGATATCTGCTTGACCACATACATTCGGGTGCATGATGATCTTCAACCAATCCCCGCGTCGCCCCCGGCGCAAGGACAAGCGGCCCAGGATTTCCTGGGTGTCGGATACCAAGACAACGTTCGATGTGGTTGAGGCGGTCAAGGTTTCCTGGCGCTCTTGGCTGATTGTGCCGGCAAGCGTTCCCTCGGCATGTTGCACGATGGCCGGCGTAATGAGGTTGTTCAGTTTTTGCAGTTCCCACAGGTCGGGTGGGCGCATTTCGCGCCACTGCAAGTTGGTCGCCCCGCCGGTTGCTTGCGGCAGCGCGTTGGCATTTTGCAAGTGGAAAACCTGGTCTTTCGCGTAAATGCTAAACCCGGCCTGACGAAATACTTCAATCTCGGCTAATTGTTCCTCTCCAATTTGTACGAATATTCGTTGGATGCCATGCTCTCGCCCCAGGGCGCAGATTTGGTTGAGGAGCCGTTGCCACGTCCAGATTACGCCATTGCCGCTGGAAAGGCGGGGTGCCACAAAGGTGATGTCTTGTTCGGGGGCGCCGGCACGGTCCCGTGCCTGCACGAATCCGTGCAGATAATGTTCGCCGGCATGGTCGTCTACAACTGTGGTGGCGATGCGGTTCCCATATCCGGGCAACAGAATGCCTCGCAGAGCAGCCATCAGCGGGGAAGTGGGGGATAGCACAGAACCGTACAAATCCAATTGCAACCCCATCTTCTGTAGTCTCCGAATGAGGAGCAAATCTGGTAACCGAATCTGATGTGTCACCAGATCCTCTTCAGAAGTCGCGAAAGAAGATTTGTTCCGCTCGTTGTTTGCTCGACCTGTGTCAATCTTTCTTCCAGAGAGAGTCTATGGTTCCAGTCAGTTTCCTTCAGTTCGGTCAAATCCCTTTCCACGGTACGCAATCGTTCGCGCAAATTCGCGTTCTCAGATTTCAGGTTGAAATTGTCTTGTATGACAATCCCCAGCAAGTTGCGATTCGATTGTAGACTGCTCAACAAGGCCTGTTGGTTTTCTTGGAGAGACCGGAGAGCCTCCGCCAGAATGTTTGCTGCGGACGACGATATGGCGCGTTCTTGCTCCTCGGTTAACACAGACATTTTCGCCGAGACGGCCGCGGGCAATAGCTGCTTTTGCAGTCGTCCGACGATCTCCTCCTGCGTCATCCCCTCCGAGCGCAGGTCGCGGATTGTGGTCAACGTTTTCACATCATCTACAGAGTAGCGCCGCCGGGCCGGCTGCTCTCCTTCCGTACGGAAATCGGGTTGGCTGGCCTCTGGAGATAGATAAGCAGCATACAACGTTGACCAACGACGCACTGTGGTCGGAGAAATTCCCAACAAACTGGCTACCTCGCTCACGCCACGCGCGGTCTCTTCGCTCATGACTGATCCTGCTCCGGCTGGACATTCTCTATTACCCTGTACGCGGCATCTATGATTCTTCCAGGGTGTTCCTCGGGGGCTTTGCCCTCGGGGGGGGTCGCTCGCACGCTTCCCAATTGATCGCGATATTGCCGGACGATTCCCGGCGGACACAACCGCAAGAATATGTTCAGGCCAAAGATGATGATGGCGAGGTCGTCGAGTTGGCCAAGTCCCAGAAAAACATCTGGGAGCAGGTCGATGGGCATCAGAAAATATACGAGGGTTGCCAACGGGATTAGCTTGAGCACCCGTGGCACCCTTTGGTCTAACAAGAGCCGCCAAACCAATAACGCCTGACGGGCAAGTTCTCTGAGGATGTTCAGACTCTCCAGAGGAGACCGTGTTTTTTTTGGTGTACTGGCCATACGAAAAATCCTCGACTTGCTGGCTGGATTTGCACCCCCATTTATTATACTCGTCCAGGGCTAATTTGGCAACTGAAAGCCCAGGCGAAATCAGTTCGTACCGTAAACTACGTGTAACTTCTTCTTAACGCCTTCGTAATCTTTTCCTCTCTTTTCTCTGGTAGGATAGGATGGAGGAAGAGAACGTATCGTTTTCTTCATCAGACCGTTCGTCTTTATAAGGGTAGACAACAATATGCAAGATGTCTGTAGTGACGCCGAGATGGTTCGGTTGGTTCAGGCAGCAAAGGGTTATGACTCGGCAGCGTTCGGCACACTCTACCAATTGTATTCCGATAAGTTGTATCACTATCTTTTGTATCGTGTGGGCAATCAAGGGGTGGCCGAGGACCTGACGATGGAGGTTTTTGTGCGGTTGCTGGAGAAGGTCAAGACATTCTCCTTTGGCCAACGCCGTCCCGTTCCCGCCTTTTCAGCCTGGATCTACCGAATCGCTTTCAACCTGGCCATAGATTATCACCGGGCACATCGCCCTGGTCGTATGCCGCTGCCTATCAACTGGCAGGAGGTTGATACGCGGCCCGGCCCGTTGGACCAAGTCTCGCTCGGAGACCGCTTCGAGCGTGTGCAACAGGCTATCTCGAAGTTGAATGTAGACCAGCAGCAAGTCGTGATCCTCCGCTTCATAGAAGGGATGCGTGCGAAACAGGTGGCAGAAATCCTCGACAAGACGGAAGGCGCGGTGAAGGCTTTGCAACACCGCGCGCTGGTCAATCTGCGCCAGATTCTCCGGGAGGAAAACCCGTGAAACTGGAGGTGCTTCTGGATGCCTGTTTAGAAGAGTTGCGGCAGACCGGCGACTTGGAATCGTGTTTGCGCCGCTACCCTGAACAGGCAGACGCGCTCCGCCCGCTGTTGCGGACGGCCCTTGCCATGATGCGCGCTCCAACGCCCCCACTGTCACCCGCCCGCAAGGCCCATGACGTGCAGACCCTGCGCGCGCTGGTGGATCAACGACGAGAACGGGAGGAAAAGCGTTTCCTCGCGAACATCCTGCCACCAATGCCGTGGCTTTCCGGGCCAATCCTGCGCGGGGCCGCCAGTTTTGCCGTTGTCGTGCTCCTGTTTCTCGGAGCAGCGTCGGCGATTGGCGGCAGCCGGCCGGGCAGCTTCTTCTACCCCTTCCGTGTCACGCTGGAACAGGCCCGCCTGGCGGCGGCAACCAACCCAGCAGCTCGCGCCCAAATGCACCTGAACCTGGCCCGCCGCCGGCTGCAGGAGTTCCGGCCCCTGGCGACGCGAGGCCAGGCCACGCTCGCCCTCGAAGTGATGGCAGACATGCAGCGTGAGACGCAGGCCACCCTGTACCAGATTGCGCAAACGCCGCCCGAAGAGGCCGTGCCCCTGCTGGGTGATGCGGTCGCCCTGTTACAAGATCAGTCGGTGGCCCTGCGGACGGCTGCTGCAAATGCCCCCGACGGACAAAGCGCCGCCCGCTTCCGCGAGGCGGGCATTGCTGTGCAAGCACAATTGGCCCGGACCGTGCGAGTCTGGCAGAACCCGCAAGATTTGAAGATGCTTTTGGAGGAAACGCCGCGCCCCTCGCCCACGCCGACGGCTGTGCCGCCGACCGCGACACCGGCAGCGGAAACAACGCCGGAACTGTTGCCTGCCACGTCGCCCCTGCCGGTGACTACGTTGCCTTCGCTCTCGCCATCGGCTCCGTTGCCCACGCTGGAACCGCTGGCCCCTGTGCCGACGGTGATGCCCACGCCGGACGCTCCCTCGTCGCCGAGCGATCGGGGCGAACGGGCCCATCCGTCCGGCCAGCAAGACCGGTCGGGGTCGTCGCCCGCCGGCAACGAACAGGGGGGCGGCGATGGAAACAATGACGAGGGCCAGCACGACCACGACTCGGGGTAGTTCGGCGGATCGGGTTTTGAGTTCCGAGCAGGCTGTCGGAGAGGTCTGTTTTCTTCTTGTTAGGACACAGATTCTCACAGAGAAACACAGGTGTTCAGGCCAAATCATCGGAAAATCTGTGTCCCATGATTCTTTCTCCGACGAGCTGTGAGTTACGCCCCCCTACCCCCGACTCCATACCCCGTTCATCGTTTTGCCGCAACGCTCGGCCGACTACAGACCAATTCTTAATACAACTGTAAGGTTTGGTTAAGTGCGATGTAACGCAACGCCCCCACTTTTGTGGTATGATTCGACATAGTACCCTATCAACGAGATTCATGTCTTTTACGGTATCTTCTCAATAACCTGGGGGAGGCCCCCCGGCCCCCAATTCTGGGGGAGCATATTCCCTCAAAAGTTGGGGGAGGAGGGGGGCACGACGGTCTACTCACCCCGAATTATTGAGAAGATGTTACTACTCAGCCCCATGAGGCAAATCAGGTGCCAGGCACTTTCGGTGGATGTCTCAAAGCCAACATTCGTCTACATGCCTTGTCACGTT
>JAADHH010000053.1 GCA_013151955.1 Chloroflexota bacterium | reverse complement strand
GATGGCGCGGGCGACGATCACGCTCATGGCGTAATCCAGATACGCCCCACGCATCTCGTGGTCAATGTCTACACGTTTTACAGTTCCAATTTCCATAATGGCGTCAATTATACTTCAGCTTTTGGGAAAGCGCAAGCATACCAATTCACGTGGGTGTCCGTTATTGTTTGGCCCTCCAGACGCAAGACTTTGACGGGCACCCGATTCGTGTCTTCATTTGCCCGGCGCTCCGGCATCGTCTTTGCCCTCTGCATAGCGCTGCACTTCGTAATAGATCGATTTGGGTACGAAGTCCGGCGTGACGAACGTAGAATAATCCCGAATCGAATGTGTGGGCCAGGGAGTGCGAAAAGACCACAGGGCAATGGCCATACACCAGGGCCATTCTGCTGCCAGCCGGTACGCCGCAATGCTGTTGGCAATGCGCACGCCGGGGCGAACCGCCTTCGTCCAGCGTGGATGGTCGTTCCAGCCCCCTTCGCTGATGATGATCGGTTTGTCCGGTTCACCGTTTCGCACCATCACAGCGTGTAACAGTTCTACGCGCCGGAAGTTGATTTTGTCCGGGGCCGGCGGGTCATCCGCCGGAAACTTCCAGCCGTACGCATGGGCGGCGAGGATGTCGAAGTAGGGAGCGGCGCCGGCATCGTACATCGCTTGCAGGTAGTCCAGGTCATTCATGCCATTGGGATCGCCGGGAGGGGCCAGCGTAGGAGCCAGGCCGGCCGCGAGTACCTGTATGTCCGGGTTGGCCTCTTTGGCACGGCGATAGGCCATTTGAAGCAGGGCCGTGTACGCCTTCGGGTCTGGTGGGCGATACCCCCACTCGAATGAAAGGTTGGGTTCATTCCAGATGATGATGAATTGAACGCGCCCCCGAAAGTGTTCTACGAAGGCGTAGACAAAGTCGGCATACGATTCGTATCCACTTTCATCCAGATAGCGAAAGGTTGTATCGGGGGGGCGTGCCCATTCCGGGACAAAATCGAGGCGCGCGACGATGGTCAGTCCTTGCCGCCGGGCGTGGTCTACGACCATGTCGGCATGGGCCCAGTCGTACCGGCCCTCTTGCGGTTCGATGTACCCCCACGGAAAGTATTCCACGACCCAGGAAGCGCCCATCTCCCGCACCATTTCCAAGGTGCGTTTGATTTTCCATTGCTCGACCTCGTCCGTCAGCCGTGTGTGTACCCCCATTTTGGGGTTGATCGAATGTACGGAACGCTGCGGCCCCAAACCGACAAGGGGGGCTGGCGGAATGCTGACCAGAAAAGTGCAGAATGCCAGCCCCAGCATGGCTGTCAGTCTCCTGCGTTGTAGTCCTGGCATAAACGTGCCTTCCCAGCACCTCCGGGCCGTTGCTGTAATTGGTCTGTGCGGTTGATGCCTCTGGCCTGGCAAACAAATCACCTTTTCCGGAAAAATACCCCAAAACATCATACCGCATGTTCTGGTCGCTGTCAAACGGTCGTATTCATGGGCTTGCGCAGCCACACAGCCGAACGTTTGACGGGAAAGGAAGTCCGTGTTATACTCCATTGCACAGCAGTGTTAACATGGCGGCAGGGGTTGGGGCATGTCTGAACGTTTCACGTAACCGTAAGATGGCTCGTGCGATACGGTAGGGTTATGGAAAAGCGGAAACTATGACCAACGAAAGTCTTACTCCGAAGTCTGTCAATTGGCCGTCCAAGGCCTTGCCCTGGAAGGGGCTGACTCCTTTCAACAAAGCTGACCATGCCGCTTTGCAATTGGTTGACATCCTGCATTCCCCGAACATCGTCAGACGGTATCGCCAGGCCCTTTCCCGACTCTACCGGGGAGACATTCAAACCGCCGTAGCAGAGATTTCTGCCCTATCCAAAGATGTCGGAGACCGGGATGTCGTTTTGGCGAACAAGCTGGCCAGTCTATATGTGGAATACGGGCATGTTCACCCCGCACTGGACGTGTTCCATGCCATCGATCAGGGTGACCGGACCCAGACGGCGTGGCATTGCAATATCCTGGCCTCGGCATACATGGCGGCCGGCTGCACGGAGGACTCGCGCAGAGTCTATTCCCACATGCTGGCTTTGAACATCGGGGATAGGCTGGAAACTTTCCTGGCCCTCGCACAGACGTATGAATTGGAAGACGCCCTGCAAGAGGCGTGTCACGTTTATGAGCTAACCTGGTCAGAATTCCCGGATGATGGCTACGTCGGTATCAAGTTGGCTTGTTTATGGCATATCTTGGGCCATCCGGAAAAGACAGAAGTCGTTTTGTTGAAGATACTGGGCGAGCCCGATACGGACGAAACGTCTCTCTATAAAGGTATGGCGTACCTGGCGTTGGGCGATCCCGAAAAGGCCATCCCCTCTCTTTCCTATGCACGGAAGGTGTACAGTGTTGATTCGCTTCCCCCTTTCTATCTGGCCCTTTGCCGTATTTTGCAAGGAAAGATGGACCTGGCCAGAAGCTCTCTCTCCGAAGCGTTTGAAAAAGACGTGACTCTTTGGGATGCGGATGTGGAGATGTTTACCGCTGTCATATTCAAACCGGGCCAGATGGACAAATTGTTCGATATTTGGCCGGTAGAGTAACCGGCTGGAGCGTGTGTTCGATGACAGGGACTTCGGCGCAACGGTAGTTTCTGCGCCAATCCACGATCCGCATCTTTCCGCTGTCCCCACACCCTCTTTGGAATTGCCCTCTGCCGCAGGGACGTATGTCCTCCACGTTCTGCTGGCCGAATCACAGGAGATCACGGTGGGGCGGCTGGGGCGATTTCAGTTCCCGGCCGGCCGGTATCTTTATTGCGGCAGCGCGCGAGGAAGTGGCGGAATTCGTGCGCGGGTCGGACGACACCTGCGCCGGAGCAAAGCGCTACACTGGCACATAGACTACCTGCTGCAAAAGGGTACCCCTGTGCGCGTCTGGTACGCGGTGTCGGCGGAGCGGCTGGAATGCGCGTGGGCCCGCACGGTGCTGCGTCTCCCCGGAGCGCTGGCTCCGGTGGCGGGCTTTGGCTCCTCCGATTGTGCGTGCGCGACTCACCTGGCCTACCTGCCCCACGGCCGCCCCCCCGAAATGGTCAGGGATGGCTTGCCGGCCGGCTGTAACCCGCGCCAACTGAAAGTCTCCCGTAACCGTTCGGCACCTCCTGAATCTGCCGCGGATTGCACGGATTTGCACAGAAAAAGCAAAAAAAATTCGTGAAGATTCGTGGTATCCGTGGCAGAAAAGAGCTTGGGGCAGGGGTATCCCTGAACACGTACAGTCTCCCGACCGCCAATGAGAAAGAAGCAGTCGGGAGACTCTGAACCATTTTGGCACAACGCACGTGGGGACAATCCCGTGCGACGTATGGTGGCTACTCTTCGCGCTTTTGTGCATCCATGACGGCGACGGCGGTCATGCGCACAATGTCCCGCACCTCATCACCGGTCTGCAACACGTGCACCGGCTTGCCCACACCCAGCAGGATCGGGCCAATCGTCACCGCTCCACCCAGGTGGTGTACCAGTTTGTAGGCGATGTTGGCTGACTCTAGATTGGGGAAGACCAGCACATTGGCATCTTTCACCTGGCTAAAGGGATAGTCCACCGCATCAGGCGAAACAGCCGTGTCTGCCTGCATTTCTCCATCTATCAAAAGATCCGGGCGACGCTGCCGGACAATTTCCACCGCTTCTTTCACTTTCAAAGTGAGAGGGTGGCGCACACTCCCGAAGTTGGAGAACGAGAGCATGGCAATGCGCGGTCGAATGTTGAATTCGCGGGCAAAGTCCGCCGCCAAAATGGCAATCTCGGCCAGTTCGTTCGAGGTCGGGTCGATGTTTACGGTGGTGTCGGTGAAGAAATAGACGCGGTCGTTGGCGAGCAGGATGTAGACGCCGGCGACTTTTGAAACGCCTTTGCGCGTATGTACCACCTGCAATGCCGGACGTAGTACGTCGGGATAGTTGTACGTCAGCCCGGAAACGAACGCGTCGGCGTCACCCTGATACACCATCAACGGCCCAAAATAGTTCGGGTTGCGGACCAGGTCGCGCGCTCTGGCATAAGTCATGCCACGGCGTTGTCGCAAACGATAAAGGGTGTCGGTGTAGCTGTCGCGCAGGTCAGACTGGCGCGGGTTTACGACCCGTGGTGCAAAATTGAGGCCAAGTTCGGCGATTTTAGCCTGCACCCGCTCGGGCCGACCGAGCAGGATAGGCTCGCCGATGCCCTCGTCGATAATCTCTGCCGCAGCGCGGATGATCTTCAGTTCTTCGCCTTCGGCGAAAACCACACGCTTGGGCGCAGACTTGGCTTTGTTGATGATCGTTCGTGTGATTCGCCACCCCTTGCCCAGGCGGCTTTCCAATTGCACGCGGTAGGCTTCCATGTCCAGCTTCTTTTGGGCGACGCCGCTATCGATGGCTGCCTGAGCTACCGCCGGGGCCACACGCAACAGCGCCCGTGGATCGAGCGGGGAGGGAATGATATAGTCCGGGCCGAATCGCAATGACTTTAGGCCGTACGCTTTGAGCACGGAATCGGGCACGTCTTCGCGGGCCAAGGCTGCCAACGCACGGGCTGCCGCTACTTTCATCTCGTCGTTGATGCTGCGGGCATGGGTGTCCAGTGCGCCCCGGAAGATGAAGGGGAAGCCGAGCACGTTGTTGACCTGGTTCGGGTAATCGGAACGACCGGTCGCGACGATGGCTTCGGGGTTGGCTTCCTTGGCCAGTTCGTAACGGATTTCGGGGTCCGGGTTGGCCAGGGCAAAGATGATCGGTTTGTCGGCCATGGAGGTGACCATCTTTGGGGTAACGATGTCTGCCACGGAGACTCCCACGAATACATCCGCCCCGACCAGGGCCTCTGCCAGGGTCCGTTTGTCGGTATCGATGGCAAAGCGCTCTTTGTACGGGTTCATGCCCGCTTCGCGCCCTTTGTAGATCACGCCTCGCGAGTCGAGCATGGTGATGTTCGCGTGCTGGACACCGAGCCGCACATAAAACTCCGCGCAAGCAATTCCGGCAGCACCCGCACCATTCACCACCACCGTGATGTCCTGGAGCTTCTTCCCGATGATGTCCAAAGCGTTGAGCAATCCGGCACCGGAGATGATCGCCGTACCGTGCTGGTCATCGTGAAACACGGGAATGTCCAACATCTCTTTAAGTTGTTCCTCAACGTAGAAACATTCCGGGGCTTTGATGTCTTCCAGATTGATTCCTCCAAATGTGGGGGCCAGGGCCTTCACGATGGAAACGATCTCATCGGGGTCTTCTGTGTCGATTTCAATATCAAAGACATCTACGTCTGCAAATCGCTTGAACAGAACCCCCTTGCCTTCCATCACCGGCTTGGCTGCCAGCGGCCCTCGGTTGCCGAGTCCCAAGATCGCCGTGCCGTTGCTCACCACGGCAACCAGGTTTCCCTTGGCCGTGTATTGGTAGGCAAGGGCCGGATTCTTGTCGATTTCTTCGACAGGAATTGCCACCCCAGGGGTATAAGCAAGAGATAGGTGTCGTTGAGTGACCGTTGGCTTCGTTGGCACGACCTGAATTTTGCCGGGCCGACCTTCAGAATGGTATCGTAATGCTTCTTCACGCAACTGACCGGACATGATACTCCTCCCTGAACTATCGGACATGCCTCATTGCACATCCGGATGTCTACGACGAATGGCACGGATGTCACATACTCCACAGGCGTTGCTTGAGAGTAGCGCCATTGTTTGCGCGATTGCAAAATCGCGTCATTCGCCTCGGATAAAGACTGTGGTAAGTATATCACAAAGTCGTACCTTTGAAAAATATGGGGCCGTTCCGGCGGTCCTCTGCACTTGACGAGAACCTGCTTATTTGCTATGATGCTGGACATGGACGAGGCTTTGGTGCAGAGGTTGCTGGCTGTGAATCGCAACCTTTATACGACGTTGGCCGGGTCTTTCGCCGCCACACGCTTTCGAGAGCAGCCCGGTTATCACCGGTTGCTCGCTTTTGTCCCCCGTCGTAGCGTGATGCTGGACCTCGGGTGCGGCAATGGTCGCTGGGCCACTTTTCTCGATGGCCAGGGACGGCAGGCCCGCTATGTGGGCATAGACTTCAGCGCTGAAATGATTGCGCTGGCCCGGACGCAGGCCGAGTCGTATGATTCGGTCGAAGCCCGCTTCGTCGTGGCCGATATCGCCAAGCCCTCTTGGACGAAAGCGCTGCCCCGGTCGTCTTTTGATACGATCAGCGCGCTGGCTGTCCTGCACCACCTGCCCGGCGCAGCGTGTCGCGCGGCCCTGGTACGCCAGATTCACGAGCTGCTGGTACCCGGAGGGCTGTTCATATTCAGCGTGTGGCAATTCACAGCCACAGAGCGCATGCGTCGCAAGATTGTTCCCTGGGGCGTGATCGGTGTGGATGAACAGGCCGTGGAGCCACAGGACTATCTGCTGGATTGGCACGCCGGCGGCCATGCGCTACGCTATTGTCACCTGATCGACGAACAGGAGGCCGCCGCGTTGGCTGCGGATGCCCGATTCACGCTGCTGCAATCGTTTCGCTCCGATGGCCGGGAAGGAAACTTGAGCTTGTATGTGGTGCTGCGCAAGTAGGCCGCTGCACACAATACAGACTACGTCTTGGAGGAGAAGAGACCGATGAAACATCTGCGATTGGCCCTGCTACTCATCTTGATCATCAGCCTGGCCGGCATCTTTGCCGGATGCGCGGGCAAGAGTGCGCCCCCCCCTGCGGATCGTCAACTATCCCTGTTTATCGAACCGCAGGCCGGCAAGGAGCCTGTGCTGGAGGCCATGAATGGCGCAAAGAAAACGCTCCGCGTGGTCGTGTACCAGATTACCGATCCCGCTTTCATCCAGGCCATGAAGGGGGCCGTTGGCCGGGGCGTGGATGTCCGCCTGATTCTGGAGTTGAATCCGTACGGTGGCAGTTCCGGGAACGCGGACGTTGGGGTGGACTTGCAAAGTGCCGGTGTTAAATTGAAGTGGGATCCACGCACCATCAATTACCTGCACGAGAAGGCGATTGTGGTGGACGATGAATATGTGGTGCTCACCACAGGAAATCTGACGGCCTCAGCGTATAGCGCCAATCGTGAATATGGCCTGATCATCCACGACCCCGCCGTCGTGCAGGAGGTCGTGCGTGTTTTCCAGGCCGATTGGGAGCGTACCCGCCCGCAGGTAAGCCATCCGGACCTGGCCTGGGCACCCCTCAATGCCCGGCCTTTCTTGCTGAAATTGATTGATGGCGCGCAAGAATCGATTGACATGGAACAGCAAAATATGCAAGACGCGGAGATCGAGGACCACTTGATCCAGGCGATCCGGCGCGGGGTGCGGGTGAGGCTCATTTCGTCGCCGCACTATCCCATCGAAAGCGACAATGATGAGCCGGGACGAGAGAAGCTGCGCCAGGCGGGCGGGCAAGTCCGTTACCTGCAAGACCCCTACGTCCACGCCAAGGTGTTCATCATCGATGGCCGGCAAGGGTTCGTCGGGTCGGAGAACTTGACCACGAATTCGCTCGATTTCAATCGCGAATTGGGGATGCGCTTCGACGACTCTGTGGCCGTCGGCCAGATGCGCGACCAATTCGCGGCCGACTGGGATACCGGCACGATCGAGGCCTATCCCAAAGGCAGCCAGGCTGTGCCGGCCAGCGGTTATGTGGACCACAAGGATGCCAAAAAATTCCTCTATCGGGAGGTCCCTGTCCAGTTGACGGTCAAGGAGTTGTATAACAGTGGCCGGGTGATCTGGCTGATGCCCGATGCAGACCGCGACAACAATTTCAAGGTTGTGATCTTCCCCAGTGTGTGGGGCAAATGGCCGCAAACACCGGACGTCTATTACCAGGGCAAGACCATTCGTGTTACCGGCCTGATCAAACTCTACCGTGGCTGGCCGGAGGTGATTGTCAACGACCCGAGCCAGGTTCAGATTGTGCCGTGAGCGCCGGGCACTCGTGGCCGCGTGGGGACATGCGCCAAGTGAGGAGCGATGATGGAATACGAAACGTTGGCCGGAATCTTGCGTGAGCAGGGCTGGGATGTGGTGGTATACGACACGGTCCAAGGGCATAAGGAACCTACAGCCGGCCATGGCGTCTGGATCGTAGCCATTGACCACGGAGGCCAGGTGCTGTTTCGGGTTACCTGGCCGGCCGGCGTGCCACAGGGCGAACGATTCGAGCGCGGCGGACACCACTATCGTCTGTTGCAAGAAGGGACCCAAACGCTCACGGTCGCTACGGAAATTGCCTCTGCCCAGGAATTGCCGGCGGTGCTGGATGAGTGCGCAAAGTTGGCGCTCTCGGCCCAAGACTGACACAGCTACACCCCCCCCAAAAAAAATTCTAACAGAACTCTAGCACTTTTCTTGTGTTCTTCTAACATTGTTCTGGTATAGTAGAGACAGATTGAAAATCAGCCTGATTGCTCGCTCGGATGTGTCCCGTTGGGCAGTCGAGTAAGCAATCAACCAGAAGCAAACGTGGGTTTGCTGAAGACTACACAAGGAGGTAAGAATGGTGTCTTTAACGCGTTGGGAACCTTTCCGGGAAATGGCTGCTCTGAACAATGTGGTGGACCAATTGCTGGGTGATTGGGGGCAGGTGCCGGTGATGCGCCGGTGGCCGGTGGCCGGTCTCGCGTCCAACGGCGCAGGGCGTCTCCTGGCGGTTGACCTGTATGTAACAGACAAAGATGTCGTGGTCAAGGCTGCCGTACCGGGCGCGTCTCCGGAAGACGTCGAGGTCAAAGTAACCGGCGATGTGTTGTCCATTCGTGGTGAGACCAAAGAGGAAAAGGACGTACAGACCGAAAACTATTATCTGCGGGAGCGCCGGCACGGTACGTTCTCTCGCTCGATAGCTTTGCCGGTCCCCGTGCAGGCGGACAAGGCCGAGGCGGTCTTTGAGCATGGCATTCTGACCCTGACGTTGCCCAAGGTTGAAGAAGTGCGTCCCAAGACCATCAAGGTCCAGACGAAAAAGTAATACAAGTCCGATTTCATCGTCGAAGGAGGGGATGATCGCCAGATCATCCCCTCTTCTTTTTGCCAGAAGAGGAAGAGAAGTTCGACTTCTAGCAGAAGTCGAACTTCTGCTGCTGGCTTTGACAGGGTCGAAAGGTCAGTGTATACTGTAGCAGAATACCATCCCTGCCAGGTTGCACCAGACCGCCGTCCGGATAGCGGGTCTACTTGCCCCTGATCTCTGCTGTTTTTTCTGCGTGGATCGTATCTTCTCAATAATTTGGGGTAGGGGCACGGCCTTGCGCCTGTCCCGTAGGGCGACCGCGAGGGTGCGTCCCTACTTTTTGAGAAGATACTGTGGATCGGCATGAAATCTGCATCATCAGCGTTCTATTTGACCACGCTGAACAGTTATGCTTGGAACGTGTAATGAGAAGCGCACAACGCGGAAAATCGGTTAGGGAATTTCTTGCTCTGGAGCACAACATTCTCGTTTTGCTCGGTGCGCTGTTAGTGATTGGAATGGGGGAAGAACTTTGGGTTCGCTTCATGCCCAAATACCTCGAGGCCCTGGGTGCCGGCGCTATCGCCATCGGCGCTTATGGTTCTTTCAAGCGAGTTGTAGACACCATATACCAATATCCGGGCGGTTGGCTTGCCGATAAACTGGGGCGCAAACGGGCTTTGACCCTGTTCAATATCATCGCGGCGACCGGGTATTTGTTGTACCTCTGGACCTCTCGATGGGAATTGGTGGTAGCTGGCACTTTGCTCGTAATGGCATGGAGCAGCATGTCGCAGCCGGCCATCTTTGCGCTCATCGGGGATACGCTCGGTCGATCCAAGCGAGCGATGGGATTTAGTGTCCAATCAATTTGGAAGCGTGTGCCCATTGTGATTGCGCCACTCTTAGGGGGATACCTGTTAGCGCGTTTGGGCCTCGTTTCCGGTATGCGCGTTGGCTTTGCAGTTGCTTTGCTGTTCGCGCTGGCTGCCATTTATCTGCAATCTCATTTCTATCATGACGTTACACCCGGCCAAGACATTCAACGAACACAACTAAATCTCGTTTGGCATCTTATGCCTGAGTCATTAAAACGGTTGCTGGTGGTCGATTGTCTGGTGCGCTTTGGCTCCAATATGGCAGCGATCTATGTAGTCCTTTGGGTTATCAATGTGCATGGGAAAACACCTCTCGAATTTGGCGCACTCACGTCTTTGCAAATGGTGATAGCTATCGCTGGATACTTGCCGGCGGCTTACCTGGCCGACCGTTGGGGGCGGCAGCCCTTCATCCTGGCCACCTTTGCTTTTTTTGCCCTATTCCCTTTGAGCTTGATCGCGCTTCCGTCGAAGTGGCTTTTCCTGGCCTTTGTCGTTGCAGGACTACGTGAAATTGGTGAACCGGCTAGAAAGGCCCGTATTGTTGATTTGGCAGAAGAAACACACCGTGGTCGTATCGTTGGCCTTTATTACTTGATTCGGGGCTCAGTCACAATTCCGGCCCCACTTCTGGGGGGCCTGTTATGGCAATATGGGTATAGCTGGCCCTTTATCCTGGGGGGCATTGCATCGAGTTTGGGACTTGGCCTATATGCTATGAGGCCGCGGTTATCAGACCGAATGGCCTAACCACGCATTGCGCCGACCCACTTTTGGCGCTGGCAGGCTGTCGGAG
>JAADHH010000158.1 GCA_013151955.1 Chloroflexota bacterium | reverse complement strand
GGCGGGCCAGGTCTACGATTTCGTTTGCATCCAGGCCGGTGATGGCCGCGGCACGCAGGGGTGGGAAGTCTCGTACCCGTTCGCACAGGGCGTCGAAGCCGATGGTGTGCTGCTGCACATATTCGGCATCGTAGAGGTTCTCCTCGATGATGACGTGCATCATACCCAGGGCCAGGGCCGCATCCGTGCCCGGGCGCGGCTGCAAGAAGCGGTCGGCGCGGCGAGCGGTGCGCGTGCGGCGCGGGTCAATGACCACCAGGTGTGCGCCCTGCTTCTGCGCCTCGTTCAGGAACGGCATCAGGTGTACGTGGCTGGTGACCGGATTTGATCCCCAGACAATGATCAGTTTGGCGCGGGAAAATGCTTCCGGATCGGTTCCGCCGGCGCGCCCCAGGGTGAACTCGTAGGCCACAGAGCCGGCCGTGGAGCAGATGGTGCGGTGGAGCAGGGTAGCACCCAGGCGATAGAAGAAGCGCCGGTCCATGCTGGCAAAGTTGAGTAGGCCGAGTGTGCCGGAATAGCTATAGGGGAGGATCGCTTCCGGGCCGTGGGCGGCGACGATTTCGCGGAACTGTTCGGCGATGGTCGCGATGGCTTCGTCCCAGGTGATCCGTTCCCAATTGCCGCTCCCCTTCGGGCCAATGCGCCGGCGGGGGTAGAGCACGCGATTTGGATTGTACGTCCACTGTAGGTAGTTGTTGACCTTTGCGCAGAGGAAGCCCTGCGTGATCGGGTGGTCGGGATTGCCGCGGATTTTCTCGGCGCGGCCATTGACCACGGTCACCAGCATGGAGCAACTATCGGGGCAATCGTGGGGGCAGACAGCGTGTACGATTTTCATAGCAGAACCTTTCCAACCGGTCACCGGTTCCGGGAAAGCGGCAGTTGGCCGCAATTAGCCAAAGCGACCGGTGACGTAATCTTCCGTGCGTTTATCCTTTGGGCGGGTAAACAGCACATCGGCGGGGCCTTCCTCGACCAGTTCGCCCATCAGCAGGAAGGCGGCCCGGTCGGCGACGCGCGCGGCCTGTTGCACACTGTGCGGCACAACGATGAATGTTACCGATTCCCGGAGTTGGAACAAGGCCTCCTCCACTTGCAGGGTGGAGATGGGGTCCAATCCAGAGGTCGGTTCATCGAGCAAGACCACTTCGGGTTGCAGGGCCAGTGTGCGGGCCAGGCAAAGGCGTTGTTGCTGGCCGCCAGACAGGGCCATTCCGGGGTCATCCAGGCGATCTTTGACTTCGTCCCACAGCGCGGCAGCATGGAGTGACCGTTCGACAGTTTCGTCCAGGGTCGAGCGGTCGCGACGCCCCCCCAAGGTCAAGCCGTAGGTGATATTATCGCGAATGGAGAGGGGGAGTGGTACCGGCTTGGCGAAGACCATGCCCGCCCGCTGCCGCAAGCGGGTCACGTCTACATCGGGAGCAAAAATGTCCTGTCCATCCAGCAAGACTTTGCCTTGCAGATGGGTTTCTTCCGGGCTGAAATCGGTCAAGCGATTGAGCAGGCGCAGGAGTGTCGATTTGCCACTACCGGCCGGCCCAAAAAGGACGAAGATTTGGTTCGGCGGGATGCGCAAGTTGATGTCGTGTAACACTTCGTGGTCCTCGTAGGCGAAGTGTACATGTTGCAGTTCGATTTTGGCGGGAGTCTCCATGGTCACATCACCATTGCCGGCGACGGCGATAGTGTCGTCGAATCAGGGTAGCGGTCAGGTTCATGGAAAGGACGAAGACGATCAGCACAAGCGCTGTTCCGTACTGGATTTGCACGGGCATACTGGGCACCTGCGTAGAGATCACGAACAGGTGGTAGGGCAAGGCCATTGTCTGATCGAAGATGGAATGCGGCAGGCGCGGCAGGAAGAAGGCCGCGACAGTGAACAGGATCGGGGCGGTCTCTCCGGCTGCGCGCTCCAGCCCGAGGATGACGCCGGTAATGATGCCGGGTAACGCCTGCGGCAAAACGATGCGGCGAATGCCCTGCCACTTCGTGCCGCCAACGGCAGCGTTTACCACCCGAAAGCTCTGGGGAACGCTGCGAATCGCTTCTTCGGACGTGCTGATGATCACCGGCAGGGTCAGGATACCCAGGGTGAGCGAGCCGGCCAGGATGGATGTGCCGAATTGCAGGAACAGGACGAATAATCCCAGACCAAAGAGGCCGTACACAACCGAGGGTACCCCGGCCAGGTTGATGATAGAAAGACGAATGGCGCGGGTCAGGGGCGTATCGGCGGCGTACTCTGCGAGATAGATGCCGCCCCCAATGCCGATGGGCACCGAGAAGATTGCTGTACCCAGGGTCAAGAAGAGCGTACCGACGATTGCCGGCAAGATGCCCCCTTCTCGCATCCCGTTTCTGGGCATTCCGCTCAAGAATTCCCAACTGATGGCCCCGGCCCCTTGCACAACGATGTAGCCGATGACGAAGATCAGGGGGATGATGACGAGTACCATGGCCGCAGTCAGTGCGCCAAAGACGATTCGTTGCGTAGCGCGCGGTGTCAGGTGCATGATGATTTGCTCACGAGAGGAGTCGTCCCCCGCCTCTGCGCTCGCTCCGGAACAGGGCTACAGCGGCGAAGGCATTGATCAGGAATGTCAACACAAAGAGGGTGATGCCTACCATGAAAAGGACGTGGTAGTGGGTACTCCCCTGGGCGACTTCACCCATTTCGGCAGCGATTGTCGCCGTCATGGTGCGCGCCGGGCGGAGGAAAGCGTCCAGGCTGGTGGGGATACGGGCCGCGTTCCCGGTAACCATCATGACGGTCATGGTTTCGCCAATGGCCCGGCCTACGCCCAGCATGATGGCAATCAGGATACCCGACCGCGCGGAGGGCAGGACGACCCGCCAGATCGTCTGCCATTCGGTGGCACCCAGGGCGTAGGCTGCATCGCGGTACGATTTGGGTACGGCATCCATGGCATCCTCGGCGATGCTGATGATGGTAGGCAAGGCCATGTAGGCCAGCAAGACCGAGCCGGTGATGGCGGTCAGGCCGGTCGGTGCCCCCAGGTATTGGCGAATCAGGGGAGAGAAAGCCAGCACACCAATGAACCCCAGCACGACGGAGGGGATACCGGCGATGACTTCAATGGTCGGTTTGAGCACGTCGCGGAGTGGTTCCGGCGCGATCTCGCCCAGATAGATGGCGACCCCGACGCCAAGGGGGACGGAAATGAGAACGGCTCCGACGGTAACTAACAAAGAGCCCATCACCAAGGGGACGAGGCCGAAGTAACCAAAAGTAGGATACCACCGCGTACCGGCGAGGTTTGAAAGGGGGACTTCTTGCAGCGTTGCCGCACCCTCTTTGAGCAGGAAGGCAAATATCAGCGCTACGAGCGCAATGGCCGACAGGCCGAGCAAGCGCACGATCTGCTCAACCGCGAATTCACGCCAGTTGACAACAGCGCGTGAAGGTTCCTTTGAGGCAGATGCCGTGGTCACGATTTCGTCTCCCACTTTTTTCAGTGGAGGGGTACAAATCCCAATTGCCGCACGATGGCTTGTCCTTCATCGCCCAGAATCCAATCGAGGTAGGCTTTGATCTCGCCGGTCGGCTGGCCGTTGGTGTACATGTGCAGCGGCCGGGCAATCGGGTACGCGCCAGAGTTTACCGTTTCGATGCTCGGGGCGACATAAGGGCCGGCTGCGGTGCGCGCGATGCGCACCGTTTTTTGCTCCGCTGTAACGTAGCCCAGCCCATCATAGCCGATTGCGTTTGGGTTCCGCGATGTTTCCAGGCTGATGCCCTCGGAGGATGGAAGCAGCAGCGCTTCGGGCGAAAAGAGTAGTTTGCTCTCCTTGTCTCCTTTGCGAACAACGTGCTCCAGGAAATATACGTAGGTGCCGGAATTCGACTCGCGGGATGTTAGCACAATGGGCCTATCCTCGCCCCCCAGCTCTTTCCAGTTGGTGATTTTGCCGGTATAGATGTCTGAGAGTTGGTCAATGGTCAGTTCGTTTATCGGGTTGCTCGGGTTGACGACAACAGCGATACCGTCTCGCGCGATGGTGATTTCAACCGGCTCGATACCACGGGCTTGCGCGTTTTTGATTTCTTTTTCTTTCATGGATCGAGAGGCGTTGGCAATATCCACCGTGCCGTTGATCAGAGCGGCAATCCCCGTACCGGACCCGCCGCCGGTGACAGAGATACGGACACCAGGGTGAGAACTCATGTAGGCTTCGGCCCAAGCCAAGGCCAGATTCACAATTGTGTCTGAGCCTTTGTTCTGGATCAACCGGCCGGCCGGTTGTGCTGTCGAATCGGCGGGGGTGGGAGCAGTCGCGGAAGCGCACCCAAGACTTGTAAGAGAAAGTAGGAATAAAAGCGAGAGTAGCCAAAGTGGTGAAGTAGCTGTACGTGTTCTGCTTTTGCAGAAGACCCCCTGTAAGGAGTGAACCATTCGTAAAATGTGCCTTCCTGGACAGGTGTCGGAATAGGGATTCCGGCGCTACGGTTCTGGCCTCATCGTCGGTCGTCCATCGTCGCCGCTTTCGTCGCTGGTGCCGGCGCGTTGCTCGCTGATGGTAACTGCGCCATGTTCCGTTGCGAACAGTTCGCCTTCGCAACCGTTGCATCCTCATTATAACATTGGGAACGGGAATGGTCAAGCTGCCCCGCCCCCACGAACAGGCCGATCGGCACCGGTGGTTCCCCACAGTTTTGCGTTACACCAGTAGCAGACAGCAAGAAGGCCCCCGTTTGCCACAGGAGCCTTCTCTGATGGTGACATCACCGACAGCTAGTCGAAACGACCACCTTCCGGTGATGCCTTGCACGATAAACCATCCATGGGCATCACCTCCTTATTAAAATAATAGCAGGTACTGCAAAGTGATCGGTGACATCTGCCCTAATTATGCCACAAATGGCCCAGTTTGTCAAACAGGATGCTGGGGGAACGCCTTGCAACCCCTCCACTCGCGTTTCATTTGATCGGGGTGGGTACGGGGTTCGGTGTAAAGGTCGGATAGGGCGTATAGGTCGGTAGCGGCGTGGGCGAGGAGGTATTTCCCCCCGTATTGTTGTTGCCATTATTGCTGACGGGCGTATAGGTCGGGTATGGCGTGTAGGTTGGATAGGGCGTATAGGTCGCGGCCAACGTCGCCGTGGCCGTGGCTGTGGCAGTCGCCGTGGCCGTGGGTGTCATTGTGGCCGTGGCCGTGGGCGATGGGGTCGGCGTGATGGTCGGGGTGGGGGTAGACGTGGCCGGCAAGGGCGTCGGAATATGGCCGGGAAGAGGCACAATCAGTTGCTGGCCAACGTATATCACGTTGGGATCGGGAATGTTGTTGACCTGCTGGATAGCGGCCACCGTAGACCCATACGTTTTGGCAATTTCGAATAACGTATCGCCTTCTACCACCGTGTAGACGGCGAAAGAGAGCTCTTCGGTGGGCGTTGCCGAGACAGATGGTATCGCGGTATTTGTGGGCAAGGGCGTCGGCATGGCCGTGGGCGTAGCACCGGCCATGGATTGTAACCCCCCGGCGGATGCGGCCGGCAGCGCCGTTATCGTAGGTGTGAGCGTGGGGGTGGCCGTAGCCCGGTCGGCAACCCATGGGGGCTTGTGGTAGATGACCAACTTGCACCCGGTGAGGGCCAGCCACAATATCAGGCCACCTTGCAACAATCCTCTTCGTCCTCTACGCCATCGTCGAGTTTCAGGCTTCTTTTTCATCGCCAATTCCGTTCCGGTTCGTGGTGGACATGACCACTTCGAACGAGCGGTATGAAGAATCCTCTTCCAGTGCTTCGTCAAGAGCACCGTCCAAAGGCAATATGACCGTTACTGTAGTGCCCTGCCCCTGCTTGCTTTGGATGTCTATCGTGCCACGATGCCGTCTGACCACATGATAGCAAGTATACAGTCCCAAGCCCGCCCCTTTTCCAGGGGCCTTGGTGCTGTAGAAGGGCTCGAAGAGGTGTTTCATGGATTGCGCAGATATCCCGCATCCGTGGTCAATCACTTGCACCTGAAGGTGTTCCTCGTCGCGCTGGCAGGAAGAAATGGTAATTGTCTTGGAGTATTCGTCTTTATTGACCGCGTCTATTGCGTTCAGGATCAAGTTCATCCAGACAGTTTGCAGGTGGCCCACAAACCCCGCCAGGTGCGGCAGACCGGCCTGCAGTTGTGTGTTGATGTGAACACCATTTTTGCGCAACGTGTGCGCGATCAGGGCTACAGCCGAAACGATGGTCTCGTTCAGGTCCACCGTGCCGAACATTTGCCCCTCCTGGGCGGAGAATTCCAGCAGCCGGGATATGACCTGCCGGGCTCGTTCTCCGGCCCTCACGATCATCTCAAGAAGGGGATAGTCAGGATGCAGAGGGGACGTGTCTTCCAAAAGCATTTGGCCGTTCCCCAAGATGACCGTCAGGGGGTTATTGATCTCGTGTGCCAACCCGGCAGCCAATTGACCGACTGCCGCCAGGGTGGCCGATTTTGCCAGTGATGCTTCCATCTCATTCCGGTTCGTTACATCGCGTGCCAAGAAAATCACTTGCTCGACGCGTTCATTTTCGTCGAACAGCGGGTAGGTTTGTACCTCAAAGGTTCTAAGGTTTCGGCCCTCGTGCGAGACGCGCTGCATGGCTGTCGCCGGGTGGCCGGTGGCAAGGGTCTCGATGGCCGGGCAGCCGCTACAGGGTGCCTTCCGGTCCCAGAACACCTCGTAACAGCGCCGGCCGGTGATCTCCGAGGGCACCCGTCCCACCAACTTGGCTTCGGCCTGGTTGATGGCCACCAACGTATACTTGCGGTCGATAATGGATATTCCGTCCGTGATGCCGTTGAACAAGGCTTGCATCGTATTCTTGCTTTGCAAGATTTCTGTTTGCTTCTCGGCCAAGTCGCGGTAGGTATCTTGCAGGCTTCGGAACAACTGCGCATTTTCAATGGCAATCGCTGCCTGCAACGCAAACGTGGTGAGAAGCCGCTTATCGTCGGCGGAGAAGCTGGCCGGTTCCCCGCTATCTACAGAGATGACGCCGATGGCGGTCCGATCTGAGGAGAGGAGCGGTGCCGACAGGAGCGAACGGATAGGTGTACCCAAGTCGAGATAGCGTGGGTCTTCACGACAGTCAGGAACGTAGATGGTTTCGCGTTTTGCCATAGCGTGGCCGGCAACACCTGCCCCAAAAGGGATCGCCTGACGATTGATGGAGCATGAGGTACGGCTGGCTACGGCCGTAGGGAGCAACTCGGCGCCGGTCAGGTCGGGAAGGTGGATCACACATTTTGTAGCGTTGGGGATCGTCTTGATGGCCAGCTTTGCGACCAGGTTCAATACCTCATCCAGGTCTAGCGTAGACACGATGCTTTGGCCAATGGAAAACAGCGCCCGAATCTCTCGCAGGTGACGTTGCGATTCCTCGTACAATTGGGCATTGCGGATGGCAAAGGCCGCCTGGCTGGCCAGGAGTTGGAGCAGCCGGCGGGCATGCAAGTCGAACGCCTGTGGTTCAGAACTGGCCACTGCGAGCAGACCGATCAGCTTGTCCCGTATGCGCAGGGGAATGGCCACGGTTGAACGATATGGCAGCCCCTGTTCTTGTTGGGAATTGACGATTACAGGGAGCGATTGCAGGTCGGGCAAGCGCAGGGCAGCACGCAAGTTGGAAACCGTGTCCTGTTTCAGGGCATAGATGCGCGGCTCCTGACCCGATTCGACCCACTTTTGCCCCACGAGCGAAAGGGTCTGTTCGACTTTGCCCGTGTGCGGCTGAAAAAGGGTCACATCCACGGCTTCTGCGCCGACCAGCCGTTGCACACTTTTCAGCATAGCCTGAAGCGTGTCTTGCAGTCGCAGGCTGTGGGTAAGTTCGCCTACGGCCTCGGTGAGTAGGTGCACTTTGTTGACCTGTTGGGCAGCCGTATAGAGCCGGGCATTGTGGGCAGCATACGCCATTTTCCGGGCCACAGCTTGCAGATGCGCAAGGGCCACGGGTGAAAAGAAAGCCTCCTGATCGGCCCAAAGCAATAGCAGACCCAGCAAGCGGTCCCCGACAAAGAGCGGGAAGGCATATCCCGCTTCGTCTTCGGTCGCGCCCGCCGATGGGGATGCGCAAGGCAAAGGAATGTCCGAATCGAGCGGTACGGGGGCCGCAGGGAGGATGTCGGAAAGGGGGAGCAGGGCACCCGCCTCGAGCAACGGAGCGGGTGAACCGGTCACCGAAGCGAGCATGAAGCCTTCGACAGTGGCCCAGGCCAAAGCAACGCGTTCCAGGGAAAAAGCCTTCAAGGTCGCTTGTGTGGCGACCTGGGGCAAGTCACTTTCTAGCATCAGCGGGGCAATTTTTTCCTCGACTTGCTTTGTGCCTTCTATGAGTTGGAGTACCTTTTCGTCAACTGTCAATGACCACTCCCCAAGAGCCGCATCGGGCGGCGTACACAACCAGTCGCAACGATCGCCACTGCCCGATTCACGGCTTGTGGGCCTTCCCATGGGAAAACCATCTGATTACCTCCCTATAGTCAAACACAAGAAGGGAAGATTGTCCATAAGGGTGACGTGAAGGTTACGTAAACCTTGCGTAAAGAAACGAGAGGCTATTCCGGCTTGAGGATAGTGTAGCCATGCCGTGAGATGGTTCGAATGTAGACAGGTTGCCGCGGATCCGGTTCGACCTTCGCTCGCAAGTTACGAATGTGCATACGTACCAAGTCTGGACTCCCCGTGTCGTAGGGGAAATCCCAGACTTCCTGCAGGAGGCGTTCACTGGAGAATACCTGGCCCGCATTACTCATCAAATGGTACAAGAGATCAAATTCTACTGGAGTAAGGAGTGCCTTGCGGTCCTTCACGCGGACCTCAAATGTGCGACTGTCCAATTGCAGATCCCCCACCTGGAGCGACGTGGGGAGCTCGGTAACAGTTCTTGGCATCGAGCGGCGCAGCAAGGCTCTGACGCGCAAAGACAACTCTTCAAGGTGAAAAGGCTTGGCCAGATAATCGTCTGCACCGGCCTTGAAGCCCTCAATCTTGTCGTCGATCTTTCCTTTGGCCGTGAGAAATAGAATCGGGATGTCCGATAAGACCGGATCACTGCGGAGCCGGCGGCACACTTCCAGGCCATCCATGTTAGGCATGATGATGTCCAGGACGATCAGGTCAGGGCGAAGGCGGCGCGCAGACTTGAGCGCTTCCACGCCACTGTGCACAGCTATGGTCTGGAATCCCTTACGGTAGAGCCCGCGATCAATGGTCTTGGCAACGTCCGGTTCATCATCCACTATCAGTATCTGGGCCATAGTACCCTCCCGAACAACGAATTATCGCAAAGTGACAAATACAGTATAGAACAAATGAGATATCCTGTCAAGATGCGGCCCGGCGGGGGCGCAACGCACCCTCTGGCCGGCCACGGCATTCAGGATACTGGCCTACCCCTGGCAGCCGTGATTCTCGTAGTCGAGACTATAGGTTTCCTGAACCCAGGTCTGGCATTTCTACGCCTGCATCACGGCGTCAGTTGGAAAAAGATTGCCAACGCTTCTTCGTGGTACTGCGGGTGCCGGTAGAACCCATCGTGTCCCGCTCCTTCATCCGTTACCAAGCGTTCCACCACACCACCGAAAGAAGTGATCACCTGCGCTGTGTTACGCATATATCCTATTTGCGGTTCTAACCCTGAGTACAGGTAGAAATGGGTACCCGCGAACGCCTTGTCACCGTAGACGCCATCGTAAAGGTTCCTCACGAACTCTTTGCCCACAGACATGTTGTCCGGGTCTGGCATCATCCCCCCATCATGGCTGATCGTCAAGGCCAGGCGGTGGTTCCCGCTGGTTTTGTCAAGATAGGTCACTTCATAACTGATCTCTGAGCCAAGACTCCAGCCGCGCAAGGCGCACTTGTCCAATTGGGTGTGGTACTTGTATTCCATATAGCGCAGGGCCACGTCCATGAATTCGTAGAACTGTTGTGCCGAGTACATGACATCGCCTTCGCCGGTCCACCACTGGATGGCAACGATGGCATAGCCATGCTCCCGGGCAAAGTCCAGCTCCAGTCCCACCTCCCGATAGGCGGTCCCACCATGACCGTGGGCGATGACCATCACTCGCCTGGCGGCCATGTTTTCGTAGCCCTCGGGAACCCAAAGTACGAAGAAGGTGTTCATCGGTTCCAGATTGACAACCCGTGCGCCGGCCGCCATCACATCCGCATACGGGCCGGGTTCAACATCGCTGATGCCCAGGATGTCATCATCTGTCTCCACCAGTTGCGATACATCAATGCCTACACTGCCCCCGGCCAGCAGTGGCAGGTAAACACGAAAAGGAGGAGGGGAGGGACTGGGCGTGGGTGAAGCGGTGCCGGTGGGTGTGGATGTGGGTGTGGGTGTGGCCGTCAGGGCGGGCGCGGGGTCGGGAGACTGGCCGCCGGCCACGGCAGACGATGCCGCGATAAGCAGCACAACCAAAAGGGGAACAGCCCATGCCTTCCAAATGTTCATCATGATACCTCCATCGAAATGGCTCATAAAGTTGCCAACCTTCACAGCCGTCAGATGACTATTATTAACATCATTTCGGCAAAATGTCAAGAAAGTGTAATGGGAAATAGGGTGTATTTCAATTCTGGGGGCAGGGTAAGGATTCTACCGCAAAGACGCAGGGCACGCAAAGGTTTGCGTTGTTATGAAAATAGCACTGC
>JAADHH010000163.1:10627-21363 GCA_013151955.1 Chloroflexota bacterium | reverse complement strand
GCATGCGCAGCGAATGCCCGGGGAGTACGAGGGGTGTCCCCTCGTCTCTCCCTCCCCCTACATTTCGGGGTTTGCGGCGAACCGCTGCGCATGCCCGCCGTGCGGCGGCTTTGACAACGCCAAACGCCTGGTGTATACTGTACCCAACCTCGTTCGATGTCAGATGGTTGCTTCAATGTTGCCGCTTCTGTACGAGGAAACCTTGCCTACCTGTCCGGCGATCCACGCGCGCTGCTAAGCCGCCTGCGACGGGGAGTTTGTTCGCTGTAGTGGTAGGCTCATACAAATCGACATGGAAACTCTTGAGCAGCGAATCCAACGAGTAGTGCGCGAGGAAGTGGCCATCGTGCCGTACGACCCTCTGTGGCCGGAATTATTCCGCCAGGAAAGGGAGCATCTGCTATCCTGCCTGCCGAACGACCTCATCCGGCGGGTTGAACATTTTGGCAGCACGGCGGTGCCGGGCCTCGCCGCGAAACCCATCGTGGACATTCTCGTGGAGGTGACCGACCTGGAAGCAACCAAGGCCCAGATCGCGCCGGTGCTGGAATCGCAGGGCTACGACTACTTCTGGCGACCCACGCACGGGAACGACGGCCCACCATTCTATGCTTGGTTCATCAAGCGAGACCCGGAAACGAAGGTTCGCACGCACCACATCCACATGGTGGAAGGTGATTTCGCCGAGCATTGGGATCGACTCCTCTTCCGGGACTACCTGATCGAGCATCCCGCAGTGGCCAGAGACTACGAGCGGTTGAAGACCCGGCTTGCGTCCGGCTCGCCACACGACCGGGTGACCTATACGCGCGGCAAGACGGAGTTCATCGTCAGCATCACGGAGCGCGCGAAACAGAAAAACAGAGATAAAACATTCAGGAAAAGCTGTGTGCGAAGCCTGTGTAAATCTGTGTCCCCTGCCCTTTTGTCAACTGCCCCGTCAGGGGCCGCATTTTCTGAGCGAAGTCTCGGACAGTGCGTAGGAACTAAACAACATGAGCGAACTAGATTCGGTCCGGGCGATGTGGAAAGCCTATCTTCGAGCCATCGGTGAAGCGCCGGCGACGACCAAGAAAAGTTATACAGCGTGGCATTTCTGTGACAATGAGCAAGATGCCAATGCGTTAGCAGAGCTGGTCAAACAAGGCGTCAAGCGAGCCACGGCGGGCGCTTGCTGGTCATACAAATACGAGGAACAACCATTGCCAACTGTAGGCGATTATAGTGTTATCACAGATTGGTCGGGCAACGCGGTCTGCATTATTTGCACAACGGCATTGGAGGTAGTGCCTTTCAATGAAGTCACGACTGATTTTGCCAAGACCGAGGGGGAAGGCGATGGGTCACTGGCCTACTGGCGAAAAGTTCATTGGGATTTTTTCACGCGTGAACTGCGTGCCTTCGGCAGAAAGCCAGAGAAAACGATGCCGGTTCTCTGTGAACGGTTCGAGGTTGTCTATCCTCAGGAATACCGATGAGTTGCCAGTTACATCAGACCGGCCTGGTCTGATTCTTTGAGTTTTTGGCAAACTTATGGTAAAATCAAACCGTGGAGCCGGCACACCATTGCAGGAGGAAACTTTCTCCCCCATGCCACTCTTAAAAGCATTGCGATCTTCTATATCTGCGGGTGAACCTGTAGCCCTGGTCACGGTGGTCGCTGCGCCACAAGGCCACGAAGCCTGGATCGGCCGCAAGACCGTGGTCTGGCTCGACCGTGCCCCGCAAGGGAACCTCGACCTGGGGCCGCTCACCGCCGGCGTGCTGGCTGCCGCACACAAAACCCTGGAAGAAGGGGCGTGCCGCCTCCTGACCTTCGAAAGTGAGGAGGGGCCGATCGAGGTCTTCATCGAATCCCAGCAACGCCCCCCCACACTGTTGATCGTCGGCGCGGGTCATGTTGCCCAGCCATTGGCTCAAGTTGGAACGTTGTGCGGGTTTCGCGTTTGCATACTCGATGATCGTGCTCGTTTTGCCACACGTGACCGTTTTCCAACCGCCGCGGAACTTATCGTGGAAGCATACGCCAGCGGTATAGCCAACTTTCGGCTGGACAAAGACTCCTACGTGGTCCTGGTCACGCGCGGGCACAGCCACGACGTGCATGCTCTCTTGCAAATCATAGACCGCCCCACCGCCTACGTCGGCATGATCGGCAGTAGGCGGCGCATTCGAGCGGTCTTCCAATTGCTCGAAGAGCAAGGAATTCCGGGCGAGAAACTCGCTGCCGTTCACTCGCCCATTGGCCTGGATATAGGCGCTGAAACGCCGGCGGAGATTGCGATTGCGATCATGGCCGAAATCATCCAGACAAAACGTGGCGGCAGCGGGCGCAACATGCGTCTGTTGCAAGCGTAACGGTTCGGCACGGCCGGGAAACGCGCCCTGGAACGCTTCACGAGACTCTGATACCGTCAATATCTCTGCTCACCCAACAACCGGGAAAGGGACAGACAATCATGACTGAGGATATGCGATCTCGCGGGTTAACTTCCTACCAAGAAGGAGAATACGACACAGCGATTGCTGCCTTCGCCGAGGCGCGAAACCGCTTGAAAGATATCGGAGACCGCCACGGCGAAGCCGAGATGCTGACCAACCTGGGCGTTGCCCACCAGCGGATGGGCAAGTTGGAGCCTGCACAACTTGCCTTCGAAGAAAGCCTGGAGATTTTTACCGCCCTGGGTGAACTAGAAGGCCAAGCCATAGCCTTTGGCAATCTTGGCAACCTGCTCCTGCTCCGGGGAGATTCCGGGCGGGCCGTTGGTTACCTGGAACGAGCCATCGACATCTTTGGCGAACGGGGACAACGCGAACAGGCCGCTGCCACCTGGACCATTCTTGCCCGTGCCTATCTCAAGGAAAAGCAGTGGATCGATGCCATTGCCGCCTACGACCAGAGCCTGTACTACACGGAGCGTCTCTCCGCGTCTCAACGACTGATGCAGGGACTGATCGGCATATTGCTACGGGTCATGGGAGTGCCCCGGTAGTCATTTTCGAGCCTCGGAAAACAAGCGGGAACCAAAAACGGTGCGGTTCCATTTTCAACCATGCAGTTTTCTCTTGCCTCTCTCCCACGCCATCATCAATAATGGCTGTGAAAGGGAGGGGTTGGTATTCCTCCAAAGCCGCTCGGGCGGTCGCACAGACAGCTTTGCACGACCGGAAAACCCGGAGGCTATGCGCAACGTCAATGCCGTTCCCAAGAGCGCAAATACGACGACGAGCCCTACGCGAAGCCACCGCTGGTGCGGGGACACAGCTTTTCTTTCAGAAAGATATCAGATTGTCTGTTTGTTGCCTTTACTTCTTTTCTTCCTCGGCCTTGGCGATAACACTCTGGGCAGCGTAGTCCGGCACAACGTCGTAATGGGAATGTTCCATGGAAAAGTACCCCCGGCCTTGGGTCATGGAGCGCACATCTGTGGCATAGCGCTGCATTTCGGCAAGAGGAACCAGCGCCGTAATCACGGCCTTGCCCCGTTGTTGATCCATCCCCTGAACGCGCGCGCGCTTGGTGTTCAGGTCACCCAGGATATCGCCCATGAACTGGTCGGGCACGCTGATTGTCACCGCCATGATCGGCTCCAGCAGCACCGGCTTGCCCCTCGGGATCGCCTCTTTGAAAGCGGCATGAGCAGCGAGCTTGAAGGCAATCTCCGATGAATCGACCGGGTGGTAGGACCCGTCGTACAAAGCAGCGCGAATGTCCACCGTTGGATATCCGGCCAGGACGCCGTGCGGTATGATCTCCCGCAGGCCCTTTTCTACCGCGGGGATAAAGTTGCGCGGGACGGAGCCACCGAATATCTCATCAACGAACTCGAAACCTGTGCCACGTGGGAGGGGCTCGAAGCGAATATAGACATCACCAAATTGACCACGCCCGCCGGTTTGCTTCTTGTGCCGGCCATGTGCTGAGGTGACTTCGGTAATGGTCTCCAGGTAGGGGACTTTGGGAATGTCCGTGGTGATCGATACGCCAAACTTCTGCCGCATTCTCTGGACGGCGACCTCGATGTGCGACTCGCCCATACCCGAGAGTATGGTTTCATTCGTAGATTTCTCACGTTCGACCGTGATGGTGGGGTCTTCTTCGACCAGGCGGGTCAGCGCAGAACTCAATTTGTCCAAATCGGATTGTGTTTCCGGTGTAATGGACGCCGAGTAGACGGGATGGGGAAATTGAATGTCTTTCAGGACCAGCGGGTTGGCCTTGTCACAAAGCGTATCTCCGGTCAGTGTGGAACTGAGTTTGGCCACGCCCCCAAAATCACCTGGCCCCACCTGTTCCACCGGCGTCTGCTCTTTGCCCTGGATACGATATAACTGTCCGATACGTTCTTCCTGGCCGCTACGGGGATTGAACACACGCGAGTCCGACTCTAACACACCGGCAAAGACCCGAAAATAGGTCAGCTTGCCCACAAACGGATCGGCCATTGTTTTGAAGACTAACGTTGCCAGCGGGGAAGCCTCCACGGGCTGTAACTCCGCTCCTTCGCCAAGAGCCAGGGGGTCTGCAATTTCAATCGGTGCGGCCAGCGGTGAGGGCATCAGATCCTCGATGGCAGCGAGCAAAGACTTTACCCCGATGTTCCTGGTGGCGGAGCCACAGAGTACGGGCACGATGGCCCCTTTTTCGAGGCTCGCGCGCAGTCCTTGCCGAACCTCTTCATTTGTCAGTTCCTCGCCCTCAAGGTACTTCAGGATAAGTTCGTCATCTGATTCAGCGGCAGCTTCCACAAGCTGCTGGTACGCATCTTCCATCTCGTCCAACATTTCGTCCGGAACATCGGTCTCGCTTCCGTCCGCCAGCATGGCACGCTTTCGCACCACATCGACAATCCCGCGAAACGAAGATTCCCGTCCGATGGGGAGTTGAATGGGTACGGGGTTACATCCCAGTAACTCGCGAATCGAATCTACTGCTCGTGAGAAGTTGGCATTGTCACGATCCATTTTGTTCACGAAGATCAGTCGCGGGAAGTGTCTTTCGTTGGCATATTCCCATTGGAGTTCCGTGCCGACTTCGACGCCGGAAACAGCATCTATGACCATGATCGCGCCATCGGTTACTCGAATGGCCGCTTTTACATCCCCGACAAAGTCTACGTAGCCCGGCACATCCAAAATGTTAATCTTGTGGCTGCCGGTTTCGCACGGCAGAATGGAGGTGTTGATGGAAATGTGCCGCCGAATCTCCTCGGGATCGTAGTCTGAAATGGTATTGCCATCTTCTATTCGGCCGAACCGCGACACAGTGCCTACGTTGAAAAGCATTGCCTCAGACAGCGAAGTCTTTCCAGCACCACCGTGCCCCAAGAGGGCTACGTTGCGCAGATCGGCCACTTTGTATTTTTTCATCCACAACCTCCCCGGTGAAGTGCTGAATTTATTGGTAGTATCTGTAGGCTATTCTAACACACCGGCCCATCGTTGTCAACCGTTACCCACCTGGGATCCCCCCGGTTCTTTTGCTTGCTCATTTGTTCCTGGGATGGTATAATTCTGGTTTATGGGAGAAAATGAGTGGCCTATGGACAAGGAATCGTTTGAACAGCTTGTTGCTCACGCGTTGGGGAATCTGCCGGAGGAAATTCAGCGTTGGATGGACAATGTGGCCGTGGTTGTGCAATTCAGTCCCACCGCCGACCAACTTCGCAGGGCCGGCATAAGGCAGGGAAGCATTTTGTTGGGTCTGTATGAAGGTGTGCCCCAAACGGCGAGAACAAGTTACTATGGGTTGGTGTTGCCGGACAAGATCACCATATTCCAGGAATCTATTGAGCGGGTCTGCTATACTGAGCGTGAGATAGCCAGCCAGGTACAGCACACAGTGGTTCATGAATTGGCTCACCACTTTGGCATTTCTGACGACCGCTTGCGTGATCTTGGCGTTTATTAGTATGAACTCTGCCAGTTATCAACTTGCTTCCCTCATCATTCTTTTTCTTACCGGGTTGTTGTTTTTGTTCTCGGGCGAATCTGCTTTCCGGAACCGGAAATTGCAGCTATTCGATCCTGCAACGGAGTGGGGAAAACGAATGATTGTAGAAGGACATGCTGCCGTGGTGGCCAGCATATTGTTGTTGGCGATTGGCGTTTTCTTTCTCTTGGGTAGTATCGTAGCATTTTTTATGCTGCCATTCTTTTCGTAGTGCTCTAACCTTTCAAGCAGCCGGTGACGGGCAATCGCGAGGGTTGCCTGCACGGTTCTTTGGGGAGAATTGACCCTTTTGTATCCAATCATCTTTCGTACGGCAAACGTGATACTCTATTCATACAGTATTTGCATGGCGTTGGCCCTCTTGGGGGGCATTGGCTGGGTATTGTGGAAAGCGCCACGCCACGGCCTACACCAAGGGACTGTTTGGGAGGGTGCGTTGCTTTCCATATCGGCAGCGGTGTTGGGTGCCCGCCTGTTCGAAGGGGTCGAGCGATGGGACTATTTCCAGCAATATCCGTTGGAAATCCTGCGCCATTGGCAGGGCAATCTAAGTTTTCAGGGCGGGCTACTGGCCGGCTCCGTGGCCCTGCTTTTGTATTGCTATTGGCGGGGCCTCTCATTTTGGGAGGTAGCCGGCCTGGCCGTACCGGGCCTGGCTCTGGCCACCGCCCTTGGCTGGCTGGGAGCGCTGCTTCATGGCGCGAACTACGGCTTTCCCACATTCGGCTCATTCGCCGTCGAACTACCCGATCTGTACGGAATCGTTGTGCCCCGTTTTCCAACCCAGGTAGTGGGCATTTTCTGGTCATTGCTGGTATTCGCCCTGCTGCTCGCCCTCTCAAAGCGCAAGGTGCAACCGCGCACGCTGGCTCTGACATGGCTGTTCATGTACGCCGGGGGCATGTTTGCGTTGGAGTTTACCCGCGCCGACGAGACATTATATTTCGGGATATTTCGGATTGCCCAGCTCCTGTACCTGGCCGAGGGGGTAGGGGCCGGCGCTGTATTCTTGTTCGCCAGGCGACCGGTATCCGCCGATGTGTAGACAAGGTTATGGGGGACACCAATGACAACTTGGCAGCTTCAGTTGCCGTTAACGGCAAAGCCTATCACCCGAACTCAGCCCGACATGCCATATCGGGCTAGGTTTGAAGATTTGCTATCCGGCGATCTAGATTTTCATGGGAAGAGTAGCACATACGCCTCCCATGATCTGCATTCCTTCCCGGCAAAGTTCCCTCCTCAGTTGCCGCGAAAGTTTATCGAATGGTTAACAGATCCGGAGGATCGCGTACTTGATCCAATGGTAGGGTCGGGCACAACAATCTTGGAAGCATTTCTGCTTGGCAGACGTGGAATTGGCTTCGATATTGATCCGCTGGCTCTGAGGCTGTGTAAGGCAAAGGTTACCCCCGCAGCATTGAAAGAAGTCTCTGAAACGGGATACTTGATTCTTCGAGGCGCCGAGAGGGCCATAACGCAGGAAAGGGATTCTTTGATAGAGTCTCTGCATCATCGCTTTGACGATGCTACCCAGAACTTTATAGATTACTGGTTCTTGCCAGAGACCCAGGTTGAACTAACTGCACTCATCCGCGAAATCGAGAAAGTCCAAAATGTTGTCACACGAGACTTTCTGGAGCTCGTATTTTCGGCAATTATCATTACCAAATCGTCGGGCGTATCTTTGGCTCGAGACTTGCCGCACACTCGCCCGCACAAGATTAACGAAAAGAAACCCCGGTCGGCCATAACGAACTTCCAACGACGGTTAAAGAAGAACCTTCAGAGCTTAGGTGCTTTGGCACAGGGTACGGGCAAAATCACTTTGCTGAACGGGAATGCACAGGCACTTGCTTTACAGGACAATACTGTAGATTTGATTGTAACTTCACCGCCATACGCTGCGAATGCCATTGACTACATGCGTGCGCATAAGTTCTCTCTGGTTTGGTTTGGACATTCGGTGAAAGAATTGTCGAAACTGCGACGGGAATACATAGGGGGCGAAGCACTTACTGACATCCACCTGCTGGAGATGCCAAGTTTTTCCCAAAAGATAATCTCCAGTATCGCTAGTCGTGATGAACGAAAGGCCAAGGTCTTACACCGATATTATTCGGAGATGACGAGAAGTTTGTCCGAAATGTATCGTGTATTGAAGCCTGGCAAAGCGGCCGTCGTTGTGGTGGGCACATCAACGATGCGAGGCATGGATACAGAAACACAAGCATGTTTAGGCGAAATCGGAGAAAGTGTCGGTTTCGATCTGGTGGATATTGCTGTGCGAAAACTAGACCGCAACAAGCGAATGATGCCTGCTCGGAGAGTAACCCGTCCAGAATCACAGATTGAACAGAGAATGCACGAAGAATACGTCATTGGCTTACGTAAACCAAAAACTTAAAGGGGCAACACTATGGGAATTGAGGCACTACGCCGCTCATACCATCGCGAAATCTGTCAACGGATTCTTTTCCTAAAACCGGACAATACCCCAAATATTGCCGATAAACATAGCCGTGCCAGTGTGGAGTTGGCACGAGGCGTTGTGCATCGCCTGGGGTACCCGTTGCGTAAGACTCTTCCTTCTGGACAGACCGCCGGTGTGGCTTTTGAGGAAGTTACGAAGAATTTTCTCGAAGATTCATTTCGCTTGCTGGCAAGCCTACGCCCAGGGGAATGGGCGTTCTCTGTCAATGCAGATATCACTCAATTTGACCAGTACGAGCACTTGGCAGATCTTTCCCAAGTACTGGCTGAGCACAAGAACCTTAAGTCTGCATTAGGAGATTATCTGATCAAGCCAGATATTGTCATCGGGCGCGTGCCCGTGTCCGATGAAGAGATCAACAGGGAAGAGATTGTGATCCGGGGAGGCGATACTGCGAGCCTTTCGCCCTTGCGCGCTAGCAATGCCCAGACTCCAAAGCAGATACTACATGCCAGTATTTCCTGCAAGTGGACTATGCGCAGTGACAGGGCGCAGAATGCACGTTCCGAAGGGCTAAATCTCATCCGCAACCGAAAAGGACACACGCCCCACATCACGATTGTAACAGCAGAGCCATACCCACTGCGAATTGCCTCGGTAGCTCTGGGTACCGGTGACATTGACTGTGTCTACCATATTGCCCTTACGGAGTTGGGGGAGGCGGTCGCTGCATACGGGAATGAGCCAATCAGCGAAATGTTCGACACCCTTGTGAAGGGAAAGAGGTTGCGCGACATCAGCGATTTGCCCTTCGACTTGGCCATATAACATCACACAAAGGAGAACGCCCGTCCATGAATCTGATATATCGGTACGATAGGTACCGCCCACTGTACCAACTCGGTTTCCTGACCCTCGTTGCTGCGATCCTGGTCGGCTGCGGCGCCGGCGCGCCGGCAAAAACGGCGACCCAGCCGCCGGTGGTCAAAACGTTCACCCCGCACCCGACGTTTACGCCCCAGCCGCAAACTCCATCCCCTTCCTCGACGCCATCGCCCACGCTCACCCCCATCGGGGTTGCCGCGCCCACCGCAACATCCACACCAGAGGCTGTGGATTACCTGAAGAACCCGCCCGAACGACCACCCAGCCCGGGCCGGGTGGTGAACGGACGGGAGTACCCACCCGGAGCCTACGAGTTCATCCACACGCAATTCGGCGTTCCGGCACCCCTGGGACGGGTTCCAGAGTCGTTCCTCGATACGTTGCCGACCGTTGGTGAGGGACTGTGCCCCCTGAGTGGCCGGCCGGTCAGCGATCCTGCGGTCCTGCAGCGACGCCCGCTGGCCATCCGCGTGGGCAATGCGCCGGCCGCGCGGCCGCAGTATGGCCTGTCGAAGGCCGACATGGTCATCGAAGGCCTGGCCGAAGGGGGCGTGACCCGCTTCACCGCCCTCTACCTCTGCCAGGACGCCGACCGCATCGGCCCAATCCGCAGCGCACGCCTGATTGATTTGGAAATCACGCCCATGTTCGATGCCGTACTGGTTCACGTGGGAGCCAGCCAGCCGGTGCTGGACATGATTCTCTCCTCGCCATTCGGAGATGACAACATCGATGATTTTCTGGGAAACAAGGGCTTCCATCTTGACCCAAACCGGCGCCGGCCCTTCAGCACGTTCACGAACACACCGGAACTATGGAAGCAAGTGGTCGCACGCGGCCGGCAGCACGCCGCCAAACTGCGTGGTCTGCTCTTCAGCGAAACGCCTCCGGCCAACGCCAAAGGGCCGGCCACGGCAATTTCCATTCCCTATCGCAAAGGCCTTTCTGATTTGGCCTACAAATATGATGCCTCAACCGGCAGGTACATGCGCAGCCAGGTAGGCAAGCCGTTTATAGATGCCGCTACGGGGAAACAGTTGGGGGCCGATTCCGTTGTCGTGGTCTTCAGTCACGTGACGGTAACGAAAATTGTGGAAGATTCCCTCGGTTCGCTCTCGCTATATCATGACCTGGGCGGAGAGGGCCGCGCCCTGCTCTTCCGCGATGGACAAATGTGGGAAGGGCACTGGCGGCGAGAAGGGGAAAACGTCATGCTCCACTATGTCGATGAAGACGGAAACCCACTTGTCCTGAAGCCGGGGCAGACCTGGGTGCAAGTCGTCCCCGACGACCTGAAGGTCACATGGAGTTGATGGCGGGGAGGGGAGACCGCACGCCATTTTCATCGTTGGTAGCGCGCAGCCGCCCGTGGTGACTGTTATGAAAATAGTCGCCAGTCGTCAGATACTGGCCACACGATGCTTAGAAGTTCAACTTCTCGGAGAAGTTGAACTTCTCGGCCCA
>JAADHH010000163.1:0-10585 GCA_013151955.1 Chloroflexota bacterium | reverse complement strand
TTGGTGGCGCGCAGCCGCCCGTGGGCACTGCTGTTATGAAAATAATGTGTCAGGTGTCACGTGTCAGGTAAAACGTGATGCGTGATGCGTAAGACGCAATACGCATTACGTTTTACGTCTTCACGTTTCACGCCCCGCCATTTTCGTCCCTTGGTGGCACGCGCGCCGTTCATCATTCATCGTTCCGCCTTCTGCATTCCGGAGTCCCTACCGGCGCGTCTACCCGCTTACCGTCCCTGGGTGATCGCCCGAGAGCGTTGGCGTGGAGGAACCATGTTTCGTCATGTCCGGCTCCCCTTCCACATCCACACGCAGGATGGCGCGCATGACCCGATCCAGCATCTCGTAGACGAACTTCTGTTTGAAGCCGGCCAAAATCGAGATGAGGATGAGCACGGGGCTTTGCGCGGTGAGGATTTGCTCAACGGCGGTCATGTTGCCAAGATTGGCCTGTGCGGCCTGCAACGCAAAGAATCCCGCGCGGAACAGGAAATAGACCACGCCTCCCAAAATGACGCCCATGATAGGATGCGCCAGATAAGAGAGATTGTGTTCGACGTCGTATTGGCGGCGAGAGACGTACCAGCGCAAGCTATACAGAGAGCCGACCACCCCACCAATGCCGCCCCAAAGCATGCACAGCCACGGCAAGAAATAATAGACCATCGAGAACCCCAGTAGTGTCCCATCCGTATTGGTCAGTTTTTCTGGAAACATGGGAACCATCTGCAGGGGGCCCGTCCTAAACCAATTCGCCAGGGCCTGGTCCATGACCAACAAGACCAACAGCAGCAGGAACCATCCTACGCCGTACAAAAAGATCAATCGCGCGGACGAATGCGCCCCCTTTTCACTATTCTCTGCCTGGCGCAAGATAATACGCACCTCTTCTATTTTCAACTCGGCGTCGGCATAGCGTCCCGGTGCAACCAAGATGACTTGCCGCGCTTCGTGAAGGAGACGCAGGCAGCGGTTCGCGATGCGCCGGTCACTGCTTACTTCGTTGCGGACACGTTTGTAGAGGGCGTCAACTTCGCTGTCCAAAGATTCGAGCATAGCGCGTGTCACCCGTCGCCTGGCACGCCGCATATCTTGGTCCGTCAACGGCACAGTCTCCACATTGGATGGCGATTCTTCTGGCGTCCCAATGTCGGGCAAAAGTGTGCGCAGGGTGCTAACCGCTTTTACAAAATCCTGGGCCTCTGCCGGTGAGAGGCCATCCGGCACCGTTGTGCCGGTGCCCGTCTTGTCTCCTGTTTCTCCGTCCGATGGGCCTGCCGCCGGGGAAGTGAGCGATGTGGCGGGGTCCGTTCCATCAGGTCGGGGCGGGTCTGCCGCATCAGGTTGGCCGGCAGCGGGCGAGGGATCGACCGGCACACCGAGCTCTCTTCTTCGCCAATCGCGGTACCATTCGCCGTTCGATGCCGGGTCTTCCGTGGCACTGCCGGCTTCTGCCGGGTGGCTCGTTGGCCCGGCCTCGCCGGTCGCCGAAGTGGCAGATGACTCTGTTGGCGAAGGCGACACTTCTGCATTGTCATTGCCCCCTGGGGCGGTACCGGGAGAAGCGTTGCCATCGGCCGTCGTTCCAGCAGGTTCGTGATCGCCGGGAAACAACTCGGTCAACTCTGGCGCGTCCTCCGCGCCATCAGACCGACTCGATTCTTCGGATTTGGCATTGCCAAACAGTATTTCCGCCCCCCGTCCTTTGATGCTAACGCGGCGTTTCCTTGTTCTGGCCATGAATAATCACCTCCGCTAAATATCTATAGGCCACAGCTCCCTGATGTCGCGGGGCATATTCCAACAATGACTGGTTTACAACAGGGGCCTCAGCCACGCGAATACTATCCTTCACCACGACAGGGTAGACTTTCGTGCCAAACACAGACCGAACTTCCTCCAGCACTTCACGGGAATGGATGGTACCACTCTTGTACATCGTTCCAAGAATGCCCAAAATTTCCAGCCTGGGGTTCAGTTTTGACTGAACTTTCTGGATGGTGTCGAGCAAAACGCGCATGCCACGCAGAGCCAGATACTGGCATTGAAGGGGTATCAGCACATCATCAGCAGCGGTCAGGGCATTGATGGTCAACAGGCCCAAATTTGGTTGGCAATCTATGACCACATAATCATACCGGTCACGGACAGGGCGGAGCAAATCCCGCAGAACATATTCGCGCCCGATGGCACTGACCAGTTCTACCTCGGCCGCGGCCAGGTCTATATTGCTGGGTACCACATCCAGGTTTTCTCGTACGGGGTGGATCACATCGTTCAATCGTACATCCGGATTGACCAATGTCGTGTAGAGCGTGTGTTCGAGTGCTTGCGTGGGGATGCCAAAGCCGGCGGTGAGTGCGCCTTGCGGGTCCATGTCTATCAGCAATGTGTGCTTGTGTTTCTCCGCCAGGGCCGAACCCAAATTCATCGTTGTGGTTGTTTTGCCCACACCGCCTTTTTGGTTTACAACGGCAATTACTCGGGCCACCTCCGTGCCTCCTTTGTGTGGAACATAAAAGGTACACCCCTATTATACCACAACTTTCTAAAAAAGTACATCCCCATTCCTTGAAAAAAAGATTCGACGGAGTCAACTTTCTCATCCTCTTCCTTTATGGTATAATTGCCACAGGATTTTGTCAAATTCTTCGGGAGTCGAGCATGCGCAGCGCATGCCCGGGGAGTACGAGGGGGGCCCCTCGTCTCTCCCTCCCCCCTACATTTTGGAGCTTGCGGCGAACCGCTGTGCAAGCCCGAGTCTGATTGGAACTTATGACCAACTTCGTTCACCTGCACACACATTCTGAATATAGCCTGCTGGACGGCTTGAGTCGGATCAACCAGTTGGTAGCACGTGCCCAAGAACTGGAACAACCGGCTATCGCCATTACGGACCACGGCGTGATGTATGGAGCCATCCAATTCTACCGCGCAGCGAAAAGCGCCGGGCTCCATCCCATCATCGGCTGCGAAGTCTACATGGCCCGTCGCGGCATGCGCGACCGGGATCCGGCCAAGGACAAACGTCCCCACCACTTGCTGCTCCTGGCCCAAAACCAGACAGGATACCGCAACCTGCTGGCCATAGCCAGCGCCTCGCAACTGGAAGGATTCTACTACCGGCCGCGAATAGACCGCGAGTTTCTGGCCCAACACGCCGCCGGCCTGACCTGTCTATCGGGCTGCGCCGCCTCCGAGGTGCCACGCCTGCTCCGGGCGGGCAAGTTGTCGGATGCCCGTGATACAGTTTCGTGGTATCGAGACCTGTTTGGACCCGAACACTATTACCTCGAATTGCAGCGACACGTTGGCGTCCCGGAGCTTGATCAAGTGAACCGGGAACTGGTACAACTCGCACGCCAAATGGACCTGAATGTGGTCGCCACAAACGACATTCACTATGTTCGCGCGGAAGATGCCGTCGCCCAAGAAGTTTTATTGTGCGTCCAGACCAACGCCACCATGAAAGACCCCAAGCGTATGCGCATGGAAGGGGGGGACTACTACCTGAAAAGCGTCCAGGAAATGGCCGCTCTCTTTTCCGAAACGCCAGAGGCTTTGGATAACTCGCTGAAAATCGCCGAACAATGCGCTGTTGATCTGGATAGCAAAGGATACCACCTCCCGCACTTTGCCGTACCCGACGGGTTCGACGCCCGCACCTATTTGCGACATCTCGCCGAGAAAGGAATCCGCCAACGGTATGGCGATCAAGCCGATTCGAGCGAGGTGCAAGCCCGCACGGAGCACGAATTGCACATCATCCACGACATGGGATTCGACACCTACTTCCTCATCGTGTGGGACCTGTGCGAGTTCGCCCGGCGCCGCAACATCTGGTGGAACGTTCGTGGTTCCGGCGCCGGCAGCATTGTGGCTTATGCCATCGGTATTACCAACCTGGACCCCCTGGCAAACCGCCTGATCTTCGAGCGATTCCTCAATCCCGGCCGGGTGACAATGCCAGACATAGACCTCGACTTTCCCGATGATCGGCGTGCAGAGATGATCGAATACACGGTACACAAATATGGGAAGGAAAACGTCGCGCAGATCATCACGTTTGGAACCATGGGGGCCCGAGCGGCCATCCGGGACGTGGGGCGGGTGATGGAGATTCCCTTGTCCGAGGTAGACGCGGTAGCCAAAATGGTGCCGTCCGGCCCGAAAGTAAAACTGGCACAAGCTCTGGAACGCAGCGATTTCCGCAAACTTTACGAAAGCAAAGACTATATTCGGGAAATGGTGGACCACGCCCTCTCTTTGGAGGGTGTCGTCCGTCATGCCTCCACACACGCGGCCGGCGTGATCGTCGCGGACCGCCCCCTCGCCGAATACACACCCCTGAACCGGCCTACAAAAGGGACCAACGACACAGGTCTCAGCGTCGTCACTCAATACCCGATGGATATTCTTGAATCCATCGGCCTGCTCAAAATAGACTTCCTGGGACTTTCCACGCTGACGGTTTTGCACCAAGCCTGTGATTTGATCGAAGCGCGTCACGGTATCAAGCTGGACCTGGACACGATCCCCACCGATGACCCCGACGCTTTTGAGCTGATGGCCAGCGGGAACGTCGTCGGCCTCTTCCAGGTAGAATCCGAAGGTATGCGCCGCGTGCTGACCGGTATGAAACCAACGCGCTACGAACACATCGTCGCTACCATCAGTCTTTATCGCCCCGGCCCGATGGAGAACATCGACGAGTACGTAGACCGCATGCACGGGCGTAAAGAGATTCAATATCACCACCCGGCGTTGAAGCCTATCCTGGAAGAGACCTACGGGATCATTGTCTACCAAGAGCAAATCATGCAAATTGCCTCGCAGCTTTCGGGCTATACCCCCGGCGAAGCCGACCTGATGCGGCGGGCTGTCAGCAAGAAAAAGAAGGCAGAACTGCTGAAACACCGCCAAAAATTCGTGAGCGGGGCCATCGAACGCGGTATCCCAGAAGGGCCGGCCAGCAAGATTTTTGACGACATCGAGTACTTTGCCCGGTACGGCTTCAACAAGAGCCACGCCGCCAACTACGCCACGATCACTTGCCAGACGGCATACCTGAAAGCCCATTACCCTGTTGAATACATCACCGCGCTGCTGACCGTGGAGCGGCACAACAGCGACAAAGTGGCCGTCCTCGTTACGGAGGCCCGCCATCTGGGAATCGCCGTCCTGCCGCCCGCTGTGAACAAAAGTGCCATTTCCTTCACCATCGAGTCCACGACGGATGCGGAGGGGAACGAGAAATCGGCGATCCGCTTTGGCCTAGGCGCTATCAAGAACGTGGGCGAAGGACCGATTGCGGCAATTCTGACAGCCCGTGACGAAGGGGGGCCATTTACAAGTGTGGATGACCTTTGTGAACGGGTAGATTTGCGCCAGGTCAACCGGCGTATGCTGGAATGTCTGATCAAAGCGGGTGCGCTGGACCATTTTGGAAGCCGCGAGAAGTTATTGGCAGCGACGGAGCGCATGATCTCCGCAAGTACACAGAAGCATCAGGCAGCGGATATTGGCCAACTGAGTCTGTTCGATACAATCCCCCAAACCGACGCCGGCAGCACCGGCTCTCTGCTGGACAACCTGGGGCCGGTAGACCCCATCCCGTCCCAAGAAAAGCTCGCCTGGGAGAAAGAACTGTTGGGACTCTATATCTCCGAACATCCCCTACAGCGGGTGGCGGACGATGTGGGCAAAACCATTACCACCTTCTGCGGACAAATAACGCCGGAGATGGAAAATGAGCGGGTCATCGTTGCCGGTTTGGTCCGCGACGTGCGCGTCATCACGACGAAAAAAGGCGACCCGATGGCCTTTGCCCAATTGGAAGACCTGCAAGGTCAAATCGAAGTCGTGGTCTTTCCACGTATCTACCAAAAAACCGTCGAGCTTTGGCAAGAGGATAACATTTTGCTCGTACACGGAGCCGTGGATGCGCGGAATGACACGGCCAAAATCCGTTGCAACGCGGTGCGCCTGTATGATGAACCCGTGAATGCAGAAGATGATTCTGCTCTTTCACCCAGCGGAAAAGAGCAATCGTCGGTGGCCATGGAACTGCGCGGGAATGACCAAAGTTACTACCACCTGCAAATCACCCTCCTGCAGACAGATGACCAACAGGCAGACATGGAAAAAGCGCGGCACGTCTACCAAATGCTCACCAAGGCACCTGGTAAAGATCACTTCAGCTTCTTCATTCATCGGAACGACAAGATCGTTGAAGTAGGTTTTCCCAACAACACAACTTGTTACAGCATGGCGTTGGAACAAACGTTAGCAGATTATCTGGGCAAGGAAAATGTGCAAGTCAAGCAGCAAATTATCGAGAGGCGAAGGCCCCCAGGGAACAACAGGAGGAGGAGCTAATGAGACTCGGTGTACTGACCGGCGGAGGCGATGTGCCCGGTTTGAACGCATGCATCAAGGCTCTCGTCTATCGCGCCGAGGATGAGGGCCACCAGGTTATTGGAATCCGTCGAGGATGGAAGGGATTGCTCAACTACAACCCCGACGACAAACAGACGCATGCGCGGTATATCTTACCACTTGACAAAAAAGTGGTGCGCATCATCGACCGCAGCGGGGGGACATTCCTGCACACATCTCGCACAAACCCGGCGAAGGTGCATCCCAAACACGTGCCAGATTTCCTGATAGACCCATCTCATCCCCCTACCACACAATTGGATTGCACGGACCATGTTCTTCGTGTCATCGCGCACCTGGGCATTGACGTGTTGGTACCCATTGGGGGCGATGATACACTTGGCTACGGCGCACATTTGCACAGCCAGGGTGTCCCGATCGTCAGTATCCCCAAAACTATGGACAACGATGTTTTCGGCACGGATTACTGCATCGGATTCTCCACTGCCGTAACGCGCAGCGTAAATCTGATCACCGACTTGCGGACGCCCACCGGTTCCCACGAACGTATCGCCATTGTCGAACTGTTCGGGCGCAACAGCGGGGAGACTTCTCTGGTGGCGGCATACCTTTCCGGCGTGGATCGCGCCGTCATATCGGAAGTGCCCTTCGATATTGAGAAGCTATCCGATTTGCTGCTGAAAGACAAACGGGAGAACCCGAGCAACTATGCCATGCTCACGATCAGCGAGGGGTCCCGTATGGTCGAGGGAGCGGTGATCGAAAGTGGCAACGCCGACGCCTATGGCCACCGCAAACTGGGAGGCATCGGCGAAATCACCGCGCAAGAGATCAAGAAGCGGACGGGAGAGCACATCATTTACCAGCGGTTGGCATATCTGATGCGCAGCGGGTCGCCCGATTCGCTCGACCGCATGGTGGCCACCAGCTTTGGCAACCTGGCGATGAATCTCATCACGGAAGGGCGTACGGGGCAAATGGTTGCCTTGCAAGGGGGACAGTATACATCGGTGCCGGCCGACACGGTGAGCCAGGGGGTGAAACGGGTTGACGTTGCGGAGCTATACGATGTGGATGCCTATCGCCCAAAGGTTACGCACGTCTTCGGCAAGCCCATGTTTCTCTATTGATCGCCGATCCCCCACTCTTCTTTATGACCGAAGCCCTGCGTGTTGTCAATCCAGCGAATCCAGGTAGGCTCAATGCAGTACAAGGTAGCCTGGCGCAACGCGGCTTGCATCGTTTGGCCAACGGTATCGTCCGGCTCCGGCTCATCCTGTAGCTCCGGGAATCGTGCCAGGTAACGCCGCAAAGCCTCCTCCCGTTCGGCCCGGTTCGTAACCGGTCGGGCCGTCCCTTCAATCTGCAGGCCGCGAATGTCCCGCCAGTGCGCGGGTTCTCCCTGAATGGTCACCGCAACCCGGCAGTTTTGGCGCAAGTTTTGGCCATGCCGGCTCTGGGGGGCCGACAAGACATAGAGTTCTCCCCGCGCGCCAACCGCGTAGAACAAGGCAGCCGCCTGCGGCATTCCGCCACCTATCGTGGCCAGGGTCAGCACGTGACCGCTCCGTAAGTAGCGCAAGACTTCCTCAGGAATAGGCAAAAAACGGCACCCCGCGATTCTCAATGGCTGTAAGGCTTTTGTAACCTGTTGTTAGATTCCCTGTAACCCAAAAGGCGCACGAGCGTGGTATAGTAAGGGCGTAATACGGAAACAAATCATTTCACGATAACAGAAGGAGAAGAAAACATGGTACGCCTGAACGCTTTGACCCAGATGACGATTTTGGCACTCGCTTCAGTCATGGTCTTCGTAATCGTTGCCGTACAAGCCGGCTTCGTCGCATAGACAGATCACGGTCGTCCACAGCTCAGACGCAAAGCACGCGAGCGTCTCCCCACTTCAACCGTGCGGCTGGCACCGACGCAAGTCAAGAAAGGGCCAGCCGCCGTTTCACTTCCTCGGTGGTCAGGTCACGGATGAGCACCCTCTTTTGCCGGGCACGGTCCCCGGCGAGAAATTCGACCCTTTGCTTACGTATTCCCAGCTCTTTCGCCAGAAAAGCGATGAGGGCTTGATTTGCCTTCCCTTCCACGGGCGGAGCAGCGAGCCGCACTTTTAGAAGCTCTCCATACCAGCCGGCGATGGCGCTTTTCTTGGCGCGCGGAATCACCCGTATGGAGAGAACGGTTCCTTCCGGGTGGCTTTGCAGCCCTTTCATGGCGTTTCGCCCGCCCGGTCTGCCGCAAGCAGCAGGTCACGAGCACGATGAACGGCCCGCGCCCGGTGACTGATTTGGTTCTTGGCCTCCGAAGACAGCTCGGCCATGGTACATCCTTGGTCGGGCAGGTAGAAGATCGGGTCGTAACCAAATCCGCCACTGCCGCGCGGTGTGTCGGCAATCACCCCTTCACAAGTGCCTTCTGCGGTAACCGTTTCACCGGCCGGTTGGGCGATGGCGATGACGCAACGGAATCGTGCCGTGCGCACCGGCGACTCGGCCTGCGCCAGCTTCTGCAGGAGGAAAGCGATTCGCTCCGGGTCGCCGGCCCCGGGGCCGGCGTAGCGGGAAGAGCGCACACCCGGCTCGCCCAAAAGCGCATCTACTTCCAGCCCGGAGTCGTCGGCCAGGGTAAGCAGGCCGCTTTCGCGGCTGTACGCTTGGGCCTTGAGGATAGCATTCTCAGAAAAGGTGTCACCGGTCTCCTCGACGTCATGAAAGATTCCCACTTCGTCCAATCCGACCAGGCGGAAAGGGATGCCGGCCAACAGATGTTTGTACTCGCGGATTTTTCCCTGGTTGTGCGTGGCGATGAGCAGGCGAGGTTTGGGCATGAGCTAAGATTCCCCCGAAAGAACAAACGTTACTACTCAGGTTTCCGTGGCTAGCGGTTGAAACCACGCCTACCACCGCAAAGTCGGCCTTCACCGACTAAAGATCGAACCGACGGCGGTCGGTTTTGCAACGGTAGCCGCGAATTCATTCGCCAGGCTGAGTAGTAGCGAACAAACGCACAATGCGTATTGCGTAGCGTCTCATAGAATGGATTGCGGCCCAAACCATGCTGCGCTTCACGCAATACGCATCACGCACGACCTTCTCAGGTGCCCCGGAGTGGATTTGAACCACCACGCCCTTGCGGGCACAGGCCCTCAACCTGCCGCGTATGCCGATTCCGCCACCGGGGCATTTAACCACCCGTAATTATAAAACGGCTTGCCGTTCTTGTCAACTTAGTGCGCGACGGACAGGGGGTAAAGTTGAATTGTTGACAAAGACGACAGAGCGTGGTATAATTATGTTCAGCGGGGGCGATACGGAGGGGCGAATTATCTCTATAGAAAGGTGATTTCTGCGTATGAGAACTCCTTTCCTTTTTCCACATGATAGCATAGGAGGGTTGAAAGACCTTCGGGATGGACAGTGGTCGGAACTGACAGAAGCAGTAGCGAACTTACCGGAAACACATAAGGATAGTTTGGCCTTCTCCCTGATGATGATCCGTATCTGTGGATGCTTGCGTTGTACCAACTACAAAGCCAGTTTGGGATGTACCATCTGCTCTCAGCGGGCTGTACGCAATAGCAAGGCCCCTGATGCTGCCTTGCTCCGTCTGTTTCATCGTGCACAAGAGGAAGTGAGTGCGTTTCTGGCAAACCGCGAAGAAAAGTTGAGGCAAGCTGCCTGACGCCCGGCATGTTGCCGTGACACGAAAACGCTATCTGCAGGATTATGCCTGGGCAGGGTTGATTTTCCTGTTCACAACCCTGCTCATGACATACCCTCTCTTTTCCCGTATTTTCGATTCCCTTCCCGACAAACAGGACCCGCTTCTCAATCTGTGGATACTGGCTTGGGAAGCTCATCGGCTTGTACTGGCTCCCACAACACTTTTCGATGCCAACATCTTCTATCCCTTCCGCCATACCCTGGCTTATTCCGAGACGTTGCTCAGTACGAGTGGGTTGGTCTTTCCTTTCATGCTGGCGCCCTCCACGCGCATTTTGGGCTATAACCTGGCTTTTCTGGCCACCTTTTTTCTCTCTGCATTGGGGATGTACCTGCTTGTCTTTTCCCTTACCCGCTACCGGTTGGCCGGCATCCTGGCAGGACTGATTTTTGCCTTCGCGCCTTATCGCTTTGGACACCTCAGCCAGATACAATTGCTCTCCGCGCAATGGTTT
>JAADHH010000054.1 GCA_013151955.1 Chloroflexota bacterium | reverse complement strand
GTGGTTTTACAACACGCTGCGACACTACCAGCAGGGCGGTCGGGCCGCTCTGTCCAGCCGCTCCCGTGCGCCCCATACTGTCCACAATCGGACCCCGGTGGAGGTAGAGCAAGCGATCATCCGCATACGGGAGACGATCATGGCCGGGAATGACCCTGAGCTGCGCTATGCCAACTACGGCGCCGATATGATCGCGGCAGAACTGAAGCGGACAGGGTTCACACCCCCTGGTCGCACGACGATCAACCGCATTCTGAAGAAACACGACAAAGTGTTTCCCCGCCCCCGCCGGAAGCGCAAGCGCAAGTTACCGGGCGACTACCCTTGGCCGCAGGTTACGCAGCCCAACCAAGTGCACTTGTTCGACTTTGTCACCCGCGTGCTGGTCGGGGGAGGTCGCTTCTATGGCGCTCATCTGTTGGACCAAGCCCGTCACTGGCCATACCTGGCCGTCATCTCTCACAAGACCACGACGGCGGTAAGTGCATTCTTGGTCTCTGCCTGGCAGAAGATCGGTTTACCCAATGCCTTGTACATGGACAACGACGTCGTCTGGCGAGGCAGTAGCTCAGGTCAGCGTACCTTCAGCCGGATCGTTCGTTTATGCTTGCTGCTCGGTGTGCAGATCATCTTCACACCTCCCTACACGCCAGAGGCCAATCCCCACATAGAGAGCTTCAACAGAGTGTGGGATCACAACTTCTGGCAACGGACCACATTCCGCGACCTGCACCACGTCCGAAGCGAGTTGTCTCTCTTCCAACGCTACTGCCGGCATCGTCGTCCATTGCGGGCTTTCGACAACCAGACAGCAGATCATCTCTATCCCGATTTCGTGCCCACCTTGCTGGAGAGTGACTTTACTCGCCATCAGGAGAACGTCTTGCCCCTTACGGCCGGGTACGTACACTTCATTCGCTTCGTCCACGCTGATGGAACCTTTACCATCCTCAACGAAGCGTGGGCGCTTGACCCAGCCAAGTGGGCCGGAAAAACGATTCGTGCGATGATCGATACCGCTGAGCAGCAGATTTTTGTCTACCACCAAGCAGATCGCGATACCATACCCACACGGATCGCGCAGTTCGACTATCCATTGCCGGAAAAGGTCGCACCGTTGGCAATATGCTTTAAGCGACAGAGCTTACCTTGGTGGCCGACAGCCAAGTGATTCAGTTGTTAAAGATCGCGTCTCAGGCCAGTCTTGTGCCGGTTTGCAATCGACACAGGCCAGCTTATACTCCGTTGCTGGAAGTCGCTCAGACGAGCGTCGCCTCCCGCAATGGGGGGTGCGGCTTCGTGCCGGTTCTAGTCTGTCACATAGTGAGACGACCTGATAAATCGTAAAAGTGTCAACGATGTGCTGGGCCTACTCCCAGCTGTACTGTGACCGAAAAAGTGTAAACTATGTGCTGGTACTATGCATGTAAATACTGGCCACAGGCCGACTCCTAGCGGCGCATCTCCGACAGCAGTTCGGCACCGGTCAGCGGCAAACCACACACCTCCAATTCTCCCCCCTTCTCCCCTAAGGGGAGAAGGGGGGTCGGGGGGATGAGGGGGGCAGTGCTATTTTCATAACAACGCAAACCTTTGCGTGCCTCGCGTCTTTGCGGTAGAATCCTTACCCTGCCCCCAAAATTGAAATGCACCCTTCAAAATCCTGAGATTTGCGGATTGGAACGAAAGCGGGTATAATAGAAAAGAGTTTTTTGAAGAGAGTTAAGAGAGCTAGATGAGCACGTGGAGGGCCGGGTTGATCCTGACGTGTCGGTGGATCCTCGACCCTCTTCTATCGTTTGCAGAAGTTTTGAGGAGAAAGAATTATTATGCCGAAGCGAACCTACCAACCCAAGAAGCGCCGTCGTGTGCGTGTTCATGGGTTTCGTGCTCGGATGAAGACCTCTGGTGGGCGTCGGGTCTTGAAAGCTCGACGTTTGAGGGGGCGCAAACAACTTACGGTAACTGTTTCCAAACGGTGGGTTTGAGCTTTTCTGGGAACCAGTGACAAAGTGGTGTCGTAGAAATGAGGCGTTCTCTGCGCTTACGTCGTAGCGCGGACATCCAGCGTGTACTTCGAGAAGGAAAATCGTGGGCCAATCGTTGTTTGGTGCTATACGCTGCGCGGCGTACAGGTGGACACAATCGGCACGCCTTTGTCACCGGGAAGCGGTTGGGAAACGCCGTCACCCGCAATCGCCTGAAGCGAAGGATGCGCGCGATTGTGGCGAAAAGACTTGACGACATGGAAGATGGTTGGGATATGGTGTTTATCGTGCGGCGTGGTGCTGTGAAAGAAGACTTTTCCCAAAATGTCGCAGCGGTAGACCAGTTGCTTCGAAGGGCCGGTCTGCTCCGGTCTGCGCGTCCGGGAGAAGGCGACAAGTGATTGCCAGCACCGGCCAGTGGATGGCAGAAGGTATTTGCCGGTATTGAGTCATGATGAAGCGAATTGCGATGGCCCTAATCCGGGCATACCAAATGACGATCTCGAAAGTATTACCACCAACCTGTCGCTTTACGCCCAGTTGTTCACAATACGGCTATGAAGCTATAGAGAAATACGGCCTGTTGAGGGGTGGGTGGATGGCAACCCGGCGGGTGTCCCGCTGCCACCCTTTCAATCCTGGAGGATATGATCCCGTCAAATAGCACAGAGAAGTTTGTGGTGTGGTAGCAAGTTCGGGATAGAGAGGAAAAGGTTCATTGGGAGCAATTTGGGGGCAGTTTCTACAGATATTGATTGACGTACTAAACATTATGAAGGGCTTTGTGGGCAGCTACGGCCTGGCCATCATTTTGTTTACGGTTCTTGTGCGCGTGCTCACCTATCCACTGACCCAAAAACAGTTGGAATCTTCTAAAGCAATGCAGGAATTGCAGCCGAAAATTCAGGCGCTTCAGAAGAAACATGGTAAGGACAAAGAGAAGCTGTCACAAGAAACCATGCAGATCTACAAAGAACATGGTGTGAATCCGGCTTCGGGATGCCTGCCCATGATCATTCAAATGCCGATTTGGATTGGTCTCTACCGCGCGCTTCTCCAGATGGCGCAACAAGGAACTTTGAAAGAGGGGTTCCTGTGGATTCCCACGCTGGCCCAACCTAACGGCATAAGTTGGCTCACCTCACCGGCCAACTGGAGTTTTCCGAACACACTGCTCTATCTGATCTTGCCGATCGTTACAGTGGTCAGTCAAGTCATTGTTCAGAGGATGATTACACCGACTGCCGATGTTGGAGACGATGGCCAGCAAGCCATGATGAGCCAGATGATGAACTTTATGCCGCTTATGTTTGGCTTCTTTGCCTTGGAAGTGCCATCTGGATTGACGCTCTATTGGGCCACATCCAATATCCTGCAAATCATACAACAATACTTTATCACAGGGTGGGATAACGTACTTCCAAAGGCGATGCGGCCGGCAGCCATTAAAGCGGGTCAAATTGTTGTAGAAACGGACCCTCCTGACAAAGACAGTCAAAAAGGAAGCGAAAATGTCCGATCTCGAAAACGAAAAAAGCGTAGACGTTAGCGCGAAAACTGTTGAAGAGGCCATAGAGCAGGGACTGCAAGCCCTTGGCGTATCGCGGGACGTGGTGGAAGTAGACATTGTCAAAGAGGCCTCTCGGGGAATCTTGGGGCTTGGTGCCACGGATGCCGTAGTCCGGCTGACCGTTCGTGATTCTTCTCCCTCGCCTGCTGCTACCTTGGAGCAAGCGGATTTGGCGGAAGAAGCGGATGAGTCAAAAGTGGTGTTACAGGTGGGGCGTGAGGTTCTCACCAAGTTGCTGGACAGTATGGGCCTTGAGGCCGAGGTCGTAGAAGGCGAGGCCGGCACGAGCTTCGATGAAGCCCCTCCGGTCGTCTTGGACATTGTCGGTCGCGACTTGGGGCTGTTGATTGGGCGTCGCGGGGAGACGTTACAAGCGTTGCACTTTCTGACACGGTTGATCGTTGGCCGGCGACTGGGAAGGCGCGTAAATCTGGCCGTGGATGTCGAGGGGTACAAAGCACGCCGCGAACGAGCCCTTATGGAGATGGCTCACCGGATGGCTTCCCAGGTCAAACAGGACAAACGGTCATTTGTCTTCGAGCCAATGCCGGCAAACGAGCGACGAATTCTCCATTTAACCCTCCGCGATGACCCGGATGTTTCTACGCAAAGCATCGGCGAAGGAAACCGCCGAAAAGTTATGGTTATCCCCAAAACGTAAGAAGCAACCGGAAAAAGCCCCCTTTTGTTCGAAAGCTATTTCCTCTCAGTTGACCCGAAATCCAGAGTGTGATAAAATAGCATTGCGATACTTGAAAGCGCAGATGTTTACTCTGTAGCCGTGCGGTGGCAATGCCGGCCTTCGCCGGCGAGTAGCCTGATCGATGCGGGCTGGTTGCGCAAGGGTCGCCGCAAATTCACTCGCCAGACGCGCAAGAAACGTTTGCAAATATGCAGATAGCAGGAAACGGGCAAGTAGAAGCGATAGAATGCCTGGTGATAGGACACGTTTCTCTGGACGAATCATCGGGTGGCGTGCGCCTTGGGGGGAGCGCGGCCTATGCAAGCGTCACAGCGCGCAAGCTCGGCTATCGAGCCGGCGTGGTGACTGCTGCGCAGGAGACTACACCCTTGTCGCTTCTTGAGGAAGGTGTGCAAGTTTGTCGTCGTGCTTCACAAGTGACGACGCGGTTTCAGAACACCTACGCGAAAGTTGGTCAACGGGAACAGATTCTTCTTTCTCGGGCAAGCAAATTGGACACAGCGGATATCCCCACAACCTGGATCAATGCACCGGTTGTATTCCTTGCGCCCATCGCGCAAGAGATAGACGAAGTTTTCATGCAGACGTTTTCCGCCTCCCCTTTTGTCGGGCTGTTGCTACAGGGATGTTTGCGAAAATGGGATGGGCAGGGACGGGTCTCGCCCGCTCCGTGGAAGAACGCGAGTCGAATTCTGCCTGGTGTGAGCGCTGTCGTGTTTAGCCTGGAAGATGTCGGCGGAAACTGGTCGCTGGCCAAATCTTATGCGCAGGCCGCCCCCCTGGCTGTCATTACTTTGGCGGAGAAAGGGGCCGTGCTCTTCCGGGGGGAGGAGTCCCGCCGGTTTAGGGCGCGACCGGCCCAGGTTGTTGACCCCACCGGAGCGGGGGATGTATTTGCTGCGGCTTTTTTCCTTCGCCTGTACGAAACAGGAGACCCTGTGGCGGCGTGCCGTTTTGCCAATGCAATGGCATCTTTTTCCACGGAGGGAGAGGGATGGGATGCGATCCCTTTGCGCTCCGAGGTAGAAACGTGGCTGTCCGGGCACTCAAAGGAAGAGCGGTAAGAAATGACCACAGTGTTCGCTTTTGCTAACCAAAAGGGCGGAGTTGGCAAGACCACGACCGTGGTCAGTTTGGCCGCATGTCTGGCAGAAGAGGGTCTGCGCATTTTGGTGGTAGACCTGGACCCGCAGGCAAATGCGACGAGCAGCTTGGGTCTCTCTCCCTCCTCTTTGAAACAGTCTATTTATGAGGCACTCCTGGAAGAAGTCTCCCTTCTGGATGTCATTACCCTCACCAAACGCGTTCGATTGGATTTGGCCCCATCCTCCCCGGCGCTTGCCGGCGCGGAAGTTGAGATGGTCGGTATGTTAGCGCGGGAAAATCTGTTGCGCCGGGCGCTGGATGGTGCGCTGGATCGCTACGATTTTGTGCTGATAGATCCGCCCCCCAGCCTCGGGTTGCTGACCTTGAATGCGCTGACGGCCGCCGATGGCGGGGTGATCATTCCCGTGCAGTGCGAATACCTGGCATTAGAAGGATTGAGTCAGTTGATGAACACGGTAAACTTGGTTCAGGAGCACCTCAATCCGCTCCTAAAGGTCGCCGGTATCGTGCTGACGATGTATGATATGCGCACAAAACTCTCTGAACAAGTTGCAGAGGAGGTGCGCAGGCATTTCCCCGGAAAGGTTTTCCAGACGGTGATTCCCCGCAATATTCGGCTGGGGGAGGCACCGAGCTATGGCGAGACGATCATGGATTATGCGCCCCACTCCAGAGGTGGCATATCGTACCGTATGCTCACAAAAGAGATGATGACTCGTTTTGGGATCGAGCATGATCAAGAGCGTTCGTCCATTTCCGCGAAGACAGAGGGTATCCCCCAGAATCAATCGAGCACATTGCGCACGAATCTATGGGCGCGACGGAGGTAGATTGTGGCGAAACGAAGAGGGTTGGGCCGCGGCTTGGGAGCTTTGATTCCCACTTCCACGCAAAAAACGGAAACTTCGGGCTTGTTAGAAGTGGCCATTACGGCGATTGTCAGAAATCCGCGGCAACCTCGCCACCAGATGGACCAGCAGTTGCTGGAAGAGTTGTCGGCCTCGATTCGAGAGCACGGGGTGTTGCAGCCTTTGGTCGTGACCCGTTTGGATCACGAAGGGGATGCGGAAGACGTGACCCACTACCAATTGATCGCCGGAGAGCGGCGTTGGACGGCCGCTCGCATGGCTGGGCTGACACGCATTCCCGTGGTGGTGAAGGAGGCTACGCCACAACAGCTTTTGGAGATCGCGCTGGTAGAAAATGTTCAGCGGGCCGATTTGAACGTTTTGGAAGAAGCGTTGGCTTACCAACAGTTGTCAAAGGAGTTTGGCCTATCTCAGGAGGAAATCGCCGAAAAGGTGGGAAAGAGTCGCGTAGCAGTGGCAAATACCATGCGTCTGCTCCGCCTGCCGGCAGATATCCAGGCGCTTGTATCGGAGGGGAGCCTTTCGGAAGGGCATGCGCGTGCATTGTTGATGGTAAAGGATGAAGACGAGCAGCGCAAGCTGGCCCAACAAGCCCTCAGCCGGGGCTTGACCGTGCGTGAAGTCGAAGCTCTGGCGCGACAAGCGGGAAAACCGAAAGAGACACCGTCGAAGCGAACGGTCTCGGAAGACGAGGACGCAGATGTTTCGGACATCGAAGGGCAAATCCGCAGGGCGCTAGGTACCAAGGTGCAGCTTGCCCGAGGCCGGCGCGGAGGAAAATTGATCATCTACTTCTATTCTGAGGAAGAGTTGGAACGAATCTTTGATCTTTTGGTGGGACAAACGTGAGGGCCCGAGGATGTAGATGACAAAATCGGCGCAGAAACCGGCGATCTGTGACTATGAAGGGTCTTCTTACCGGTCGGATTTTTGGGTTGGAAAGGGGCGCGAATACGAGGACCGGGTCGAGCGAATCGCTTTGCGTAAGCTCTTGCCACCAACTGGCGAACGTTTGGTAGAGATTGGGGCCGGATTCGGGCGGCTGGCGGAATTGTACAACGGCTATCGCCAGGTCTTTCTCGTGGACTATGCCAAATCCCAACTTCGTCAGGCCCAGGAGGCATTGGGAGGTGACCGGCGGTTTGTTTTCGTGGCCGCAGATTTATACCGGCAGCCTTTCTCTGCAGGGTACTTCGACACGGTCGTGACGGTACGGGTTTTGCACCACGTTCAGGACCTGACGGCGGCGTTCACGGAAATCGCGCGCGTCCTGAATAGCAAGGGGACGTATGTGTTCGAATATGCAAACAAGCGGCACTTGCGTGCCATTATGCGCTATGTTTTGGGCCGGGGGAGACCGGGTGAAAACCCTTTCTCGCCAGAACCTTACGAATTTGTACCCCTGAACTTTGACTTCCACCCATCCTTTTTGGCCGAGTGCCTTGGGGTGGCCGGCTTGGAAATCGAAACGGAACTGTCAGTTTCCCTTTTCCGCCTGGGCATACTCAAACGCTATCTAGGCGCCGGACCTCTGGCGTCGCTGGATGGGTTGCTTCAGGGTGTTACGGCGCAACTTCGCTTGACTCCCAGCCAGTTTGTTCGCTCGCAGCGCCGCCACGCAAATCGTTACGAGGAGGCCGGGCGCGAGGGATTCGTTTGCCCGCGCTGCACCTATAACGCGCTAGATGAGCGGGGTGATGGGGTGTATTGTTCTTCCTGTGGCTCTCTTTGGCCTGTGAAAGATGGCATCTATGATTTTCGTGTTCGGGATTAAACCCACCTTGCCGAAACAAACGGATTGTAGTATACTAGCATTGTGGTAGCCGGTGGAGTTGGTGTACGAGGAACCCCGATTTTCAAGAAACGGTCACGTCAGTGATTGAATTTGGAGATAGATAAGCAAAAAGACACTTTGTTTGTAACAAGAATTATTATTTCGTGCTCAGTTGAAAGTATATGGGGCACAAAGTTTCATTCGAAGCCAAAGCAACCATTGCCTTTTGGCACCAGTTAAGCACAATATCTTGAAGATGCAGGAGGAGACCATGCGCGTATCTTGTTTGCAGGAAAATCTGGCGAAGGGCGTGGCTATTGTGGGCCGGGCAGTGGCTAGTCGGAGCACTTTGCCTGTCCTGGAGAATATTTACGTGGGTACGGATGATGGACGGCTGAAGCTCGCGGCAACAAACCTGGAGATTGGCATAACCTGTTGGATTGGCGCGCAGGTTGAGGAAGAGGGAGAGATCTCCGTACCGGCCCGTGTGGTGACTGATTTGGTCAATTCGTCTCCACCGGAACGGATAGATATGGCCTTGAATGTGCGTACCCAGACATTGCAAATTCACTGCGCACAGTTTCAGGCCCAGCTAAAGGGCATAGATGCCAGCGACTTTCCGATCATTCCTACGGCAGAGCAAGACAAGGCGATACACGTTGCCCCGGACACGTTACGCGAAATGATTTCGCAAGTGACCTTCGCGGCGGCAACGGACGAAACCCGACCGATCCTCACCGGGGTTTTGACGGAGTTTGAAGGCGCGAGCTTGACCATGGCTTCGGCAGACGGATTTCGTATTTCCGTACGCAAAGCTCCTTTGCCGGAAGAAGTGCCTGAAAGTTTTCGTGTGATCATTCCTGCCCGAGCATTACAGGAAGTAGCGCGTATTATGGGAGACCAAGAGGATCCGGTAGAGATTTTGGTAACCCAGAAGCGAAATCAGGTGCTGTTCCACATGCAGAATATAGATCTTGTATCGCAGCTTATCGAAGGAAACTTCCCTGACTACCGGCAAATTCTGCCCTCCAGTCATGTTACGCGCACGGTAGTGGATACGGGAGAGTTCCTTCGGGCCATCCGACGCGCGCGAATCTTTGCCCGCGACGCCGCGAACATGGTCCGTCTGCAGATTTCTGGTGAGAGCACGGAGGGGCCGGCGCGTGTCCGCATTGTGGCCGAAGCGGCCGAGTTGGGGGACAATGTCGAGGAGATCGGCGCGAGTGTGGAAGGGGAGGACATCGAGATTGCCTTCAACGTTCGTTACCTGATCGATGTCCTTGGCGTTCTGAATTCAGCACAGACAATCATCGAGACCACAGACGCGACCAGCCGGGGGGTGATCCTGCCGGCGAGCAATGACGACTTTACGCATGTGATTATGCCCATGCACATTGGGCAAAGGGGATAACGACGGTGGGCTTGCGTGTTTCACGTGAAACACTCAGGCCAAACGCTCCTCACACGAATTGCGAACCCCGCAGGCCTGACACCGGCGGGGTTCGTTGTGACTGATCTCCACGTATCGGGCCACCCCGTCCCGCCGTATGGCAGAGACGCTCTCCAGAACAGCTTTCCGAAGGGCCGGCGTATAATCCACCCGAAAGACGTCGTTCGCGTACTTCAGCAGCCCGTGCGATGGCGCACGGCCAACCACTTCTTCCACGAGCAGACAGTAGGCCCCCAATTGTAACATGTCCCCGGCGTATGGCCGATCTGCCCGTCGTCCCGGCTTGACTTCGACAGGAATCGTTTCCCTCCGCTGTCGCACCAGGTAATCGGGCCGGCCGGTCAAGCGATGGCGGTGCGAAAAGAGTGGGCGTGCCGGTGAAGCCCAGCCACTTTCGTCCACGGAAACCACGCGACCGGTGGGCAACCCCGTCTCTCTGCGCAGCGCGCCGGCCCGGCGGAGTAGCCAGATGCCGGCGAGCAACAGAGCAACCCCCAGAGCCAGCAACCCGGTCACACTATCCTCCCACCCCGGCACGCAACAGAGCCAGCCCAATGAAAAGCAGGGCCAGAACAATCAATGTCCAGGCAATCTTGCCGGCCCAGACGGATGTGGAGACTTGCCGGGCGTGATGACGGTGTCGCCGCGTCCCTTCTCGCATCAATTCCCGGTGCGCAGATTGCACACCACGCACGTTCCGCAACCACCAGGCACGTGCGCAGTAGGCATACTCTCCAATCTCGCTGGCGCGTACGACGCGCAGGGAAGAAATCGAGTCGTCGTCAGCCACTCTGGTCAATCTCCTCAATCTGTGTACACAAATGCTCTGCTCCGTCCGCAGCGCGAACACAGGCCGGTGATCACGCCTTCGTCGAAGAAGCCCGGCAGGCCTTCGTCCCTTTCAATTCGCTCACATTCGGCGATCAGAAAATATGTGTTTCCACATTCGCAGATCGGTTTCTCTTCGCGCACAGGGTGTCTGTGTTCTCCCGTGAAGCAAAACACCCGTTCCTCTGACTTGCATGTCTGGCAACGCGCAAAGATCATCCCCTTGAAATTGCCCTCCTCAGAGCCGGAGTGATGTTCAATGGTCAATTCGAGGGGAACGATCCCACACACAGGACACCCAATCGGCGTGAACAGGTGAATGTCATTAGGATGCTGCTCGGCGGCGATGCAGTTCTTGGAGAACGTTTCCAGGCCTGCTAAGGCATATCGTGCTTTGCGTTTCATTTTTCAGCCGGTCATAGCGATGGAGCAGATTTCCAGTTTCTCTTACCGTTACTACTCAGCCTGGCGAATGAA
>JAADHH010000142.1 GCA_013151955.1 Chloroflexota bacterium | reverse complement strand
CGCCCCACCCCGTTTTATTGAGAAGATACTGTTTTTCTGTGAGAATCTGTGTCCTACAAAAACAAACATAAGAACTTTGAAAAGCCCTACAGTACCAATGGGCTATTTGCAATTTCAACTAAGCTGTGTTATAATTCAACTAACATATATGCGTTTTTAAGGTAGTAGTTACCGGTGTCCTTTCTTTACCGGAAGATACCAGGACACAAGGTGAAGTCGCCCCCAAGAAGGCCCAAAGTTTCAATCAAATGCACTGATCAGAACGATAGGCTGCAGAATGGCAGGACGGAGGAGAGCCTGCCGGCCCCAGGAAAAGAAAGGGAGGTGCAAGAGTGCGAATCCATCCGTCTCGAGAAGCTCATCGTAGGCAGTTTGGTCGTTCTGGCAAACCGATGCATTGGGTACGGTGCTACAACTGTCAGGAGAAGTTTTGGTTCGAATTGCCCGATCCCTACCCAATTCAGGAAGCAGGATATTTCAAGAATTGTTTCCGGCGTCTCTTGGCCAGTTCTCGCTGTCCCGACCATCGGGAGGCCCTTGCCTTAGACATCATCTGATGTGAGGGGGGGCCAGTGGAGATGGAGATCGCACGTCTTCACTGGCCCCACCCATATCCCTTTGCCCCTCTCGCCTGTGGTTCGCCCAGGTGAGGGGGGCTTATTATTTGTGTGGAATCCTCTGCCCCCAATCGTGCGTGTGCTGTACCCCTTCAGCCGCCCTGGAACATGACCCAGACTTGCAGGATAAGCACAGAAGTTACTGCTCAGGCGCGCAGTGAGAATAGCTTCAGCAGCCGGGCGGTAGCCCCCCCAGCCCCCTAATTCTGGAGGGAGTACAGCAGTCTTCCCCCAAAGTTGGGGGGGTAGGGGAGGCTGCCTGCGTAGTAACGCACAGAATTTCCGACAGCCCGCTAATGGATGATGTTGTACACGGCAAGGGCGAGCAGAACCTGCGAAAGGACTGCTCCCCCCCAAAGGAAGCGGGAGGCCAATTCGTAGTGCCGGCGCAAAAGCAACCCCAATAACAAGTTTGTGCCCACAATCAACAGACCAATGGTAGGCAAAGCAAACAAGCCCGCTTTTTCGGCCAGGCGATCCGGTTGTCCGGAAGGGTCAAAGTGCAGCGGAATAACCGCCGGCAGTGTGGCGAACTGCGCGCGCACATAGAGGAATAACGCTGCGTTGCCGGCCAAAGCCAACAACAACATGCTCAAGCTCAACCGGTCACGTTCCAGCGGCAGAGAAGAATGGTCTTCGTACGCAGACGGCACCGGCACATGGTCACCCGACACGTTGCTACTCACGGCCGGCATAGACCGGCGTACACCAGCGACGATATTTGGCAACCCGTCCCCGAACTACATCGAAATAGAGTGTCCGCAACTGGGAGCATACGGGGCCCAGGTTCCCGTCGCCCACCGGACGATGGTCGACCTCGGTGATGGCGGCCATTTGCACCCCTGTGCCGCAGAAAAATGCCTCATCACATACGTACAACTCCGTCCGGTCAATCGGTCGCTCGACGGTTTCTATGCCCAGTTCGTTATGGGCCAACTCCATCATCGTGCGCCGCGTAATTCCTTCCAGGATGTTCTCCGTGATGGGCGGCGTGACCAAAGAACCATCGCGCACAATGAAGACATTCTCTGCACTGCCTTCAGAGATATGCCCGTTTTGATCGAGAACGATGGCCTCGTCATACCCATTGAGCATAGCCTCCGTCTTGATGATCGCCGAGCTCGCGTAGGCACCCGTGATCTTGCCCCGTGGGGGAATCGTATTGTCATCCAATCGGCGCCAGGAGGAGATGGTAACTCGTGCCCCCTCCTCCGATTGGATATACCTCCCAAATGGAACGGCGAAGAGCGCGAAATCTCCTTCCAAGTCGTGTAAGCGTACACTGATTGCTTCGCTGCTTTTGTAGCCCAACGGCCGGAAATAAGTGTCCTCTCGTGCTTCTTGGCGGCGGGCCACTTCGACGGTAATGGCACACAACTCCTGCACGCTATAGGGTAGCTCGATCATCAGCAGACGGCAGGATTGCAGGAAGCGCCGGAAGTGGTCTGCCAGCCGAAAGAGATAAAGTTGCTGCTGTTCATCATTCCAGTAGCCGCGAATGCCGGCAAAACATCCGGTTCCATAATTAAAGGCATGGGTGCGTATGCTGATATTGGCCTCTTCGATGGGCACGAATTCTCCCCTGAAGAATGCGTATTGCTGGGCCATGATTGCTCCTCCTTTGCTTTGAAAATAACGTGTCAGGTAAAACGTAAAACGTGATGCGTAAGACGCAATACGCAATACGTTTCACGTCTTCACGTTTCACGTCCCGCCATTTTCATCCTTGGTGGCGAGCAGCCGCTCATGGGCACTACTTTGAAGATAGACGACCCCTTCCCCGGCCCCTCCCTGTGTCGGGGAGGGGAGACCTGCACGCCATTTTCACTAGCGGCATTATAGTCTGCTTCGCACCGATGGTCAAGTTTGCGCGCTCATTCAGGGGAGCCGGTATCTTCTTGCGCGGAGGCGCATCCGTATTAGCACGACATTGTTGTGCGCTTCATGTTTGCTCCCCTCCATCTGTGTGTTTGGTTGAAAGGATCTACGTATTGTCCGAGACTTCGCTCAGAAAATGTGGCCCCTGACGGGGCAGTTGACAAAAGGGCAGGGGACACAGATTTACACAGGCTTCGCACTCAGATTTTCTCTGTTTTTCGTATCTTCTCAATATTCCGGGGCGAAGAAGTTCGACTTTTACGTTCGACTTTTACCAAAAGTCGAACTTCTGGGTCGCCCCACCCCGTTTTATTGAGAAGATACTGTTTTTCTGTGAGAATCTGTGTCCTACAGAAACATAGACAACTTTTTGTCGATCTTGACGCCCTAAGCGCCTATGGGATGGGAGCGGCACGGGGCGAAATCACATCCCCATGGCCAGCATCTGGCTGATGATCACCCGCTGAATCTGGCTCGTGCCCTCGTAAATCTGGGTGATCTTCGCATCGCGCATCCATTTTTCCACCGGGTAGTCGCGCATATAGCCATAGCCCCCCAGAATCTGCACCGCATCGGTCGTCGCCCGCATAGCGACGTCGGACGCGAAGGCTTTGGCCATACTCGCTTCCTTGTTGACGGGAAGGCCCTGGTCGTTCATCCATGCTGCGCGCCAGACGAGCAGTCGTGCCGCGTCAATCTGCGTGGCCATATCGGCCAGGAGAAAGCGTATGGCCTGCTTGCTGATGATCGGCTTGCCAAATTGCACACGTTCGTTGGCGTACTGCAAGGCGTATTCGTAGGCGGCCCTGGCAATGCCCACAGCGCCGGCCCCCACCCCTGGCCGGGTATGCTCGAAAACTTTCATCGCGATCAGGAACCCCTGGCCTTCCTCGCCCAGGCGGTTCTCCACCGACAATTCTACATCCTCAAAGATGACATCACCGGTGTGCGACGCCCGAATGCCCATCTTCTTTTCCTTTTTGCCGGCCACGATTCCTGGCGTATCCCCCGGCACAACAAAAGCGGTGATGCCCTCATGGCCACGGGACTTGTCTACCGTGGCAAAGACCACATAGACATCGGCAATGCCCCCGTTGCTGATGAAACGTTTCTGGCCGTTGAGCACATAATGATCCCCTTTTCGTACAGCCGTCGTAGAGAGCGAGGAAACGTCGGAGCCGGCCTGGGGCTCGGTCAGGGCAAACGCTCCCAGTTTCGGTTTCCCGGGAGCTGTGAATAGGGGCAGGAAGCGCCGCTTCTGTTCATCGGTACCGGCAACGATGATCGGTGAGGCTGCCAATCCGGAGGCACCGATCGCCGTTCCGATCCCGGCGCATCCCCAAAAAAGTTCTTCCTGGATCAGCACATACGTCACGGTCTCCGTGATTCCACCGCCGCCATATTCCTCGGGAATGCCATAGGTCATCAGCCCGGCGTCGTACGCCTTTTGCAACACATCCCACGGCATTTCCTCTTTTTCGTCATACTCCCCGGCAACGGGGCGCATTTCTCGCACCGCGAATTCGTGCGCCCAGTCCCGCAACTCACGCTGTTCGCTACTCAGCTCAAAGCCGATCATTTCAAGCACCTCCCTCTTCTTTGATCAGAAACGCTTGTATTCCATTCTCGATGTCCGCCACGGAGGGGGCCCGACCTGGTTCCGGCACCGCGACACCGGCGATCCGGGCATTCGAGTCTACGAAATAGACGGCCGGCGGATTCAAGACACCATATTGTTGGTAGACCTGCCCGCCCCGATCCAAGATGACCGGCCATGAAATGCCCATCTGCTGGATGAAAATACGGGCCATACCTGTGCTGGGCACCGAGCGTAGGAAAGTAATCACTTCAATTTGGTCGCGGTATCGTTCGTACATCCCTCTAAGCGCCATGACTTCGGCCGGGTTGATCGCCGCTGTCGCAAAAACCAGAACGGCGGACTTCTTCCCCCGCAGTGCAGCCCACGAAAAATCGTCTGTGCTTAGGTTTTCTCCCACTACTTCGGGTGCCAGAGTGCCGATTTCCAACATCTTAGATATTCCTCCTTGTTTTGTTGGACCCCTCTTCGGCCAATAACCCCACGAAAAACAGATCAATGAAGATTTCTGCAATTTCTTCGGGAGATAGCCGTCCGTCCAATCGGAACCACTGGTGCAGCCAGTTCGTGGCGCCAAGCAGGGCATAAGAGGTCATTACCACATCCACCGGCCGGAACAACCCGGCCTCCACGCCTTCTTGCAGGATTTGCTGGATCATCTTCTCGTAACGTTTGCCTTCGGCCAGGATTTCGGTCTGCTGCTTTGCCGGAAGAGCCCGGCGTTCGCGAAGGAAAACAGCAAGCCAGTCCATGTTTTGGCATAGAATCTGGACATGTGCGGCGATGGCCCGCTTCAGTTTTTCATCGGCCGGCAATGCCGTGTGTACGATTTCATCGACTGCCTGGTTCAGGGCGAGAATCCCCTTCTGCGAGGTTTGGAAAAGGAAGTCTTCCTTACCCGAGACGTAGTGGTAGAGGCTCGCTTTCTGCAGCCCTACAGCGCGCGCGATTTCGCTCATGGAGGTTGCGTGATAGCCTCGTTCACGAAACAGCCGTGCTGCTACGGCAAAGATTTCGTCCTCTCTCGCTCGAGTTTCCTTGATGATGTTTGTCTCCCTGGATGAAAGTAACAACCGACCGGTCGGTAGACGCATCATAGCACAAGGGAAGCAAGTTGTCAAACAAACCCCCTGTTGACATGTGACGCATGTCATGGTACAATTATGTTGCAGCCCTCCTTACAACATGAACCTCTCTATTTACGCCTTTCCCCGCAACTACGCGACTTACTTTGACAGGGAGAGGAAAAACGTTGCTTGCGAAAAGGATTTAGGTGGATTTAAGATGACCGGCCCGCAGCAGAAAGACGTCCCGTTCGTAGAGGCTGCTACAAAGCGCGACCTGAGCCTCAGCCATCTGCAAGCTGAACTGGCGCGCATTGATGTGCTGCTCCGTCGCGAAATCCGTCGCTGGCAAATGGCCGGCCAGGACCAGAACGACGCCTTCCGCGGCCTGTATATCTCCGACGACGAGGCCAACGCCTTGCTCGACCGTCCCTTCGCTGCCAGTTGGGGAAACACGGTCACACTGGACCCGGACGAAGACCGGACATTCTCCGAAGCCTTACTTCACGCTGCGCAGCAGGCGCAATCCCTGGCCGAAACAGCAGAGCAGCAAGGCCACCCCCCGCGCCTGAGCCACCTGGCACACGTTTTTGGCCTCGACCGCTTTGACCTCGACACACTCTTGATTTGTCTGGCACCCACGCTCGACCTGCGGTACGAACGGTTCTACGGCTATCTCCAGGATGACGTGACCCAGAAGCGCCCCACCGTGAACCTCGTGCTCAATTTGCTGTGCGCGCCGGGGTCGGAACGGCTGACCCTGCTTTCCCGATTCTCCGGCGAAGCACCACTATTCAGGTATCGTCTGGTGGAACATCTCGCTGCACCCGCCGAGACGGCTCCCCCCCTGCTGCGCCAAACCTTGCGTGTGGACGATGCCGTCGTTTCCTGGCTTCTGGGCACATACCGCCCCCACGCCGATCTGGGCACCCATGCCACTTTGTCGGTCCCCCGCACCGATGAGGCGAAGTGGATGCTGCCGGCGGAGACCCGAACCCTCCTGGAACGAGCGCTGGTGGAGATGCCGGTGATTGCTTTCTACGGATCCGATCGGGCCGCCCAGCGAGCTGCCGCCCATTTCACGGCGACATGCCGTGGCCGGGCCCTTTTGGCTGTCGATCTGGATGCGGTGATTGGCGCGGGCGTCTCTCCGGCACAAGCTGTCCGTCTGGCGTTGCGCGACGCGCGCCTGAACGGGGCGACCCCGTTTCTATCCGGCTGGGATGCTTGCCTGATAGACGGTTCACCGCCGCCGGAACTGCTGGCAGAAGTGTTGGCCTATCCCGAAGTAACCATCATCGGGGGCCGAGTCCCCTGGCAGCCGGCAGACATGGAGCGCGACCGGAACCTGCTTTGGCTGGAATTCCCAACGCCCAGCTATGCACAACGACAGGCTCTTTGGTGCCACTATTTGGGAACCGGCGCATCGGAGGACGTCTCTGCGTTGGCCGGCCAATTCTTGCTGACCGCCGGACAGATCCGCGACGCGGTCGCTTCGGCCCAAGACGCCGCAGCCCAACGCGGCAGCCCCTTGCAAAGTGCAGACCTCTTTGCCGCAGCACGCGCCTATTCAAACCCGCGCCTTTCCAGGCTGGCCCACAAGATCATCCCGCGATACGATTGGCACGACATCGTGCTGCCCGACGATCAGCGAACCTTGCTGCACGAGATCGTAGCCACTGTGCGCGGACGCCCGCAGGTGCTCGAGCAGTGGGGAGTCGGCAGAAAGCTGGCTTCCAGCAAGGGCGTGACCATTCTCTTCGCCGGCCCGCCGGGCACCGGCAAGACGATGTCTGCGGAAATCATCGCTCACGAGTTGAACCAGGACTTGTATAAGATCGACCTGTCTACCATCGTGAGCAAGTATATCGGCGAAACCGAAAAGAACCTGGAGCGCATCTTTATCGAGGCCCAGGCCAGCAACGCCATCCTCTTCTTCGACGAAGCGGACGCCCTCTTCGGCAAACGCTCCGAGGTGCGCGATTCGCACGACCGCTACGCCAACATCGAAATCAGCTACCTGTTGCAGCGCATGGAGGCCTACGACGGTGTGACCATCCTGGCTACGAACCTGCGCGCCAACCTGGACGAGGCCTTCACCCGCCGCTTACAATTCGCCGTGGACTTCCCCTTCCCGGAGGAGGCAGACCGCCTGCGCATCTGGCAAACGCTCTTCCCACCGGACGTGCCACGTGACGCGGAGCTGGACTTTGGCTTGCTGGCCCGCCGCTTCAAGCTGGCCGGCGGTAACATCCGCAACATCCTGGTCAGTGCAGCCTACCTAGCGGCCGCCGATGGGGGCCAGGTGACGATGGATCACCTGCTACACGGCACCCGCCGCGAGCTGCAGAAGATGGGCCGGCTGGTGGGGGAGGGGGATTTTTGAATGTGGTGCTCGCCCGTTCTAACGGTGCAAGGAGGGAGATAACCGTTGTCAAAACAGAACCAGACGGTGACAAATCAACAGAAGAAGCAGGATAGGCCCAAGGATAGGCCCAAGGTTATTGGCGGGCAGCTTCAAGATCAGGGGCTTGAAACGGAACTGTACAGGAACCTAAGGGGAATAATGGGTGACCATTCCGTTCAAGGTCAAGTTTGCCTGTTGAGCGATGCCCGCTTTCCAACCGTTCAACGGCAGTTTATGACAACACAAATTGGTCGCGTTAGTGGCAATCAGTTCTTGCAAAGGGTCATGTCGCAAATGAACGGAGAGGAAGGCGACACCTCTCAAGTGGCTAGCGAGACTAATAACCCCATACCGCAACCAATTCCGAGTGCCTTGACACCAACGGCTGGAGGAGTCATTCAATGTGATACTTGCCCAGAGGCCTACGGTGCCCCCGGTTCCTCAGCTTCGACGAGGCTGGTGACAGACAGAGAGGCGGCAAAAACACGTGTAAGAAGCAATTTGAATAGCTGGACACCGCATTTGCTGAGACGGCTAGACCAAGAGATCGGCAATCTCTTTTCAAGTTCACAAGAGCTGGCTTGGTGGGGCAACTGGGCGACATCTCTTGTTGTGGACTTGCTTGACGAGGCTATTCCCAAGCCAATTGGAACTGCTATAAAAGCGATGGCTTCTGTCGGAGAACATATCGTTGGCCAGTCTATTGCTAACGCTAGATCAAGTCTGATAGCGGCCGCTGATCGTGCTGTAGTCGCTTTTCGAACTACAGAAAGAACGGAGGCCGATAACTACATCAATGGTTACTTCGAACGGATTCGTACTCGAACGGACGCTGAGTGTGGCGACTATCTTCAATTGCTTTACGACACCATTGAAGTAGCCTGGCCCGAACTTACCTCTGCAAATTATGGTCAATTGGGTCGGCTTGCCACCCAGCTCCTAGAGCGGGTAAGGGAGAGACAGTTGCAAGATCGAATTCAGAGAGAGTACGAAGAGTGTGTACGCATCAACTTGGAGCGACCGGGTGGTGTGCCCACCTTGGAGGAGGAGGCACGAGTCAGAGAACAATGTCGGCGGGAAACTGGATACACGCCAGGCGGTAGACCGGGGTCACCACCTTAGGCCCATCGCCCAACCAGGGCAAACATGAAAAGGCCTCACGCATTACCTGAAACCGCCAAAGGATTACCGTGACGAAGCAAAACCAGACAGCAGAAGCCAAATCTGAAAGGAAACGCTGGCCACCGGTTGGGCGGACCATCGTAGGGAAATTGGCCGGCGATCTGACCGGCCCGGTCGCTCTGCCTGCCGAACTCACAGCCGCCGGCACGATCCAGGCCCAGGCTGCCCAGTTGAGCGACCGGCAGTTGCAGGGCGCCCAGCGACGGGCGTTGGGGGCGCATATTGGCCGGATGCAGGGGAATGGGCATTTGCAACGAGTTGTTTCGTTTGGCAAACGAGCTCGCGCGGCGACAACCGGTGCTCCGGCTACCGTACAAATGCGCCCCGGCCGAAGGAGGCGCGGAGCTCATCCCGGTGGCCGTGGGTCAGGGCACATCCAACACGCAACAACGAACTATTACACTGTGAGTGGAGCAACGTTGCACGACATCGTGGGTCAACTCAGCCATTTTGGTGGGTATGCGAGTGAAACGAATGCCCCCATCACCATTCGAGGAAGAGTAACGCCGCAACACGTTGGGAACGTCTACCAGGTCCGCGTTCAATGGGTAATCTCCGGTGCTACCGTGGGCTTACCACGCTGGACAAATTATAACACCGCCTGCTCTGCTGCACAACACGAATGGGACCGGTTCATGGGTCAGGCGCGGCAGCACGAACAGCAGGCGCACGTAGATGCAGCTCGTACGTTTGTCCGGAACCTGGGCGAGGAGGACACCGTAATCACAGGTTCGACAGTCGCAGACCTTCAGGCAAACCTGGCTGCCAAGCAGCAAGAGCTTGCCGGGCGGCTGCAAACGATCCACGATAGCTGCGACCACGGGATTTCAATCGATGCTACCCTTCACCCGGACAGGGGGCGGTGTTCTGAAGAGGAATAGGTCAGAAGCTGACGAGAGTTAGGCGCGACCACATCGGATCACAACCACCAAGGGGGATGCCAACGGCAGCGAAAGGAGAAGCGAAGGCATGTCATCGGAACGCATTTCAGAGGAGAAGGCAGCGAATCTGCACAAACCGGAACGTAAGGACCCGGAAAAACGACATGAAGGGGGCGATGCGGAACAGCCTTCCGCCCTAGCCGGCCTGCAGCAGTTGGTCGGCAACCGCGCAGTGCAACGCATATTGGCCCAACGCAGCGGCGAAGGCCCGACCGCGCTGGACGACGAGACGGCCAGCCGGATCAACCAGGCGCGCGGCGGCGGCCGGTCGCTGGACAGCACGGTCCAGAAGCAGATGAGCGCCACAACCGGCTACGACTTCAGCGGCGTGCGCGTGCATACCTCGCCAGAGGCGGACGACCTGAACCGGCAACTGGGGGCGAAGGCCTTCACCACCGGGCGCGACGTCTTCTTCCGCGCGGGGACCTACGACCCCCATTCCAGCGGCGGGCAGGAGCTGATCGCCCACGAGCTGACGCACGTTGTGCAGCAAGGCTCGGGGGCCGTGAGCAGCAGCGGCGGCGGGATGACGGTCAACGCCCCAGGCGATGCCTTCGAGCAGGAGGCGGATGCCGTTGCCAAGCAGGTAGCTGCGCCGGGCATGACTTCTGGCGAGGGCGTTCAGCGACAGGAAATGCCGGAAGAGGAAGAGTTGCAGATGCAGCCGGAGGAGGAAGAAGAGGAAGAGTTACAGATGCAGCCAGAGGAGGAAGAGGAAGAGCTGCAGATGCAGGCCATCCAACGTCAAGAGGATCTGCCGGAAGAGGCGCTGTAGGCAGGGGTCAGCCGCGCAGGACACCGGGCAAAACCGATAAGATTCCCTGCGGCTCTGCGGAAGAAAAGAGGGGGCAGTATGGCTCGCATTCGAAAACGCGCGCCGGGCCGGAAGCAGCCAGGTCGTGATCCGCATGCGCACAAGCCGGACAAGGCGAAGAAGGAAACTCCTTCGTTGATCAGGCAGGGCGGTCGCCTGGCCCCCGTTGCCAATGGGGTGCGGGAGCTGGAAGCCATCGTAGCGCGCCAGAAAACGATTGGCAACGCGGCCACTGCCGGCCTACTACAAAGACAGGATAAGGCCGGAGGCGGTGGGGCGCCACCGGCCGATAGAGACGGCGCGACCACGATGGCCTACCGGGTCGTCATCGGAGGAAAGGTGCAGTTTCTCACCCCGGAGCAATATGAGCTGGAAAAGAAGAAAGCGGTCAGTGGGTTACGCAGCTCCGTCTGGCTGATCCGGGCTCGCTCGAAATCGGGGAAGGAGTCGCACGAGCAATTCATGAAGGAGACACACAACTGGGTCGGCGTGATCTCCGACATTGTCGCCGGAGTTGTGCCGCCCAGCCCAGCGATTTGGGACCTCTCCGAGATTTGGCTCAAGGCAGCGGAAGATGCGCTGGCGAACGAAAACCTGGCGCTGGCCGTGAAAAACGTCAAGCGGGCCGAGAAGCGATACAACGAGGCGTCCGAGAAGTGGTACAAATACCGCCAGGCAACGATCGGCGGTGCGGAGGTGACCGTCAAAGGGCTTGAGATCACGCGGGATGTCAGTTTTGCCGTGGCCGGGGCGCTCGGCGGTGCGGTGCTGGCCCCGGCGGGGGCCAGCCTGATCGTGTCCGGAGGGGTCTCTGCCGGCGTCGGAGCCGGATTCAAGGCGGTGGAAGATGCGGCCACCCAACTTTCGGAGCTTGGGTTCGGGCTGCGCAAAGAGTTCGACTTCGGCAAGATGTTCAAGGATATGGGCATGGCCGCGATTACGGGCTTTGCCGGGGCATTGACCGGGGGAGCGCTGAAAGAAAAGTTCTTTCCCAAGGTCATTCAGGGTATCTCCGGCGATGTCCTGCGGGAGGTGTCTGAAGCCACGGGCGAGAAGATCACCGCGGAGATGTTCCAGACAACCGGCCAGAAGCTGTTGCGTGATTTCCTGGCCGGAACGGGCAGCACGGCTTTGAACGAGGCGATCAAAGCGGTCATCAATAAAATGGATACGGGGAAGAAGATGACCCCAGAGCAGTTTGCCAACGAGGTGGCCTACCAGTTCACGACCGGCGAGGGGGCCAATCAGTTCGCCGAGTGGATCAAGGCGTACGCCAGGAAGTAGGGGGAGGGATTCGCGCATGAGCCAACCCGCCGCTCGCCAGGGGGACATGACCGCTCACGGGGGCACGATTGCCGCCGGCTTCCCACAGGTGCTGATCGGGGGCCAGCCGGCAGCGCGCGTCGGTGACATGCACATCTGCCCCATGGTCACGCCCGGCACGCCGCCCGTGCCGCACGTCGGCGGCCCGATTTTGCCGCCGGGGGGCGTCACGGTGCTCATCGGCGGCCAACCTGCTGCCCGGCAGGGGGACATGGCCATGTGCACCGGCCCGCCGGATGTTATTGCTGCCGGCTGTCCGACGGTGTTGATCGGAGGGTAGCAAGGGTCGGGTATCAAGTGTCAGGTGTCAGGTGTCAGGTGTCAGGTCGGGTGTCAGGTGTCAGGTATTGGGTATCAGGTGTCGGGCGTCGGGTGTCAGGTATCATGTGAAGGGGAACTGGGATCGTGGCTTTCATCGAGCGGTTTGAGGATATTCGAGGTTGGCAAGAAGCGCGAATGCTAACGCAGCGAGTTTATGCACTCACTGCCGAGGGACAGTTTGCACGTGACTTTGGATTGCGCGATCAAATCCGGCGGGCGGCTGTGTCCGCCATGACGAACATCGCCGAAGGTTTTGACTGCGACTCTAAGCGGGAGTTTGCGCGTTTTCTGGGTATCGCCCGGCGCTCATCTGTGGAAGTGCAATCACTGCTCTATGTAGCCCGTGATGCCGGCTATATCTCGCACGACGAATTCCAGACACATTACAAGCAAGCGACCAAAACCAAGGCTCTTATTGGTGCTTTGAAGCATTCAATTACGTAACACATGGCACGTAACACGTGACACGTGACACGTAACACATGACACATGACACATGACACTTGACACTTGACACATGACATGACACATGGCACGTAACACAGAGGGTATGATACACCATGATCAGTGACCTAGACGAAGTCTTACGGCAATTGCTCATCCGCGAGTTACCCGTCAAGAACGGCGAGGTGGACATTGCCTTCGATCAACCGAAACGGGAGTGGTCGTCGCGTATTTCGCGGCCTACACTGAACTTGTTCTTGTACGATTTGCGCGAGAACAACACCCTGCGCCAACCGGAATGGCAGATCAAGCGCAACAGTGATGGCACTGCTACGAAACGACGAACACCGGTCAGAATAGATTTGCACTACGTGATCACTGCCTGGGCGGCCGATCCGGGAGATGAGCATCGTCTGTTGACGCGCACGCTGATGGCCTTGTGCCGCATCCCTACGCTGCCTGACGATCTATTGCCGGAAAGTTTGCAAGACCAGCCGGTGTCGATCCCGGTCCGTGTTGCGCAGCGCGATGAATTTCGTTCGCCCGCCGACCTCTGGAGTGCGATAGACAACGAGCTGCGCCCGGCGATCGCTTGCACCCTTACGCTGGCCTTGAACCCGTACCAAGCCATCAGCGGCCCGCTGGTGCGGACACGCGACCTGCGGTTCACGCAAACGCCGGATCCGGCGCAAGACCGGTCGCCCGAGGGGGCCTCGGCCGGCGACCGCTTCTGGATGGTCGGTGGCACCTTGCGTGGCGACGGGCCGTTCGAGGGTGTGCGTCTCGTTCTGGCCGAACGGGGGCAGCCCGTACCGGTTCAAAAAGACGGACGGTTCGTCGTCGGCAATCTGGAAGCCGGCACGTACACGCTGGAAGTATCGATAGAAGGACACAAACCAAAACGTCACAAGATTGTGGTCCCATCAAAGAATTATGATCTCGAAATCTAGGGGGGGGCGAAAGGAGGTGTGCGTCGAGAAGAAAACGTGAAACGTGAAACGTAATGCGTAATGCGCAATACGTAGTACGCAACACGCAAATACGTAATACGTAACCTGTGAGTAATGTGGTTTTTGTGCTCATTACGCAACACGCAACACTTTACGAGGAGGTTTTTCATGGCAACAGCATATCTATCGCCTGGCGTTTACGTCGAAGAGGTAGACCGAGGCACGAAGCCCATCGAAGGTGTGGGCACATCGGTGGCGGCCTTTGTTGGTTTCACCGAACGAGCGGAGGAGTTGGGAGGCAATGGGTCGGGGCCAACGTCGCTTCTGAATAAGGCCACGCTGGTGACAAACTGGAACCAGTATACCCAGAAGTTTGGCGGTTTTGTGGAGGGCGCGTTCTTGCCTCATGCCGTGTATGGCTATTTTGCCAATGGCGGTGGCCGGTGCTACGTGATCAGCGTGGCCACGCTGGCCACGAGCGATGACCCGGCACTGGCCAGCTCTGCGAAGGCGGCCTTGCCGGCGGCCGGCGACCCTAAGGCAGGTAGCCTCTCGATAGAGGCCCGACAGGGTGGGCCGGCAGGAAACGAAATTGAGGTCGCCGTCAAACACGAGGCCGCTCCGCCGGCTGCCGAAGGGGAGGAACCACCCAAAGGCGCTGACGATGCCTTCACCCTGGTTGTGAACCACGGCGGGAGAGAGGCCGAACGGTTTGAGGGACTGACGTTTGGCACAGGTGCGCGCAATGTGGAGACCGTGGTCAACGCGCAATCACAGTTGATCCAGGTCAAGGTGTTGCGCAAAACCGGAAAGATGGCCGAGCGCCGGCCAGCGGAGGGGAGCTATGCCCTGCAAGGGGGCGAAATCAAGGCTTTGGCTATCCGCGCGCCGCAGTTCGAAGGGGATACCGCCAAACGCGAAGGTCTCGGTGCCCTGGAAGCGTTGGACGATGTGACCATGGTCGCCGTGCCCGATTTGATGAGCAGCTTTCTGCGGGGCGACATGGACCTGGATGGCGTCAAGGCGGTGCAGACGGCCGTAATCAACCATTGCGAGCGCATGAAGTATCGCTTTGCGATCCTCGATGCGCCGCCGGGTATGAGTCCCCAGGAGATCGGCGATTGGAGGCAGAAGCAGGCCGGCTATGACACGAAATTTGGCGCGTTGTACTATCCGTGGGTTGCTGCGCCGAACCCTTTGAGCGCAAGTGGTTCCAGCATGTTGATACCGCCCAGTGGCCACCTTGCCGGCATCTATGCGCGCACCGATTCCGAGCGTGGCGTACACAAAGCGCCGGCCAACGAAGTGGTGCGAGGCGCTGTAGGGCTGGAGATCAACGTGACGAAGGGAGAACAGGACGGGTTGAACCCCATCGGCGTCAACTGCATCCGGGCCTTCCCGGGCCGGGGAATCCGCGTTTGGGGCGCGAGAACGCTATCGAGCGATCCCTCGTGGCGTTATATCAACGTGCGCCGGCTCTTCAACTTTGTCGAAGCTTCCATCGAGGCGGGTACGCAGTGGGTCGTGTTCGAGCCGAACGATCAGGATTTGTGGGCCCGGGTCCGCCGCGATGTGTCCGCGTTCTTACGACTGGTTTGGCGCAGTGGCGCACTGTTTGGGACAACACCGGAGCAGGCCTTCTATGTCAAGTGCGATGAAGAGCTCAACCCGCCGGAAGTGCGCGATGCCGGCCAACTGATCATCGAGGTGGGTATGTCGCCGGTCAAGCCGGCCGAGTTCGTCATCTTCCGCATCAGCCAGTGGGCCGGGCCGGACGCGGAGACAGCGTAGGAGAATTTTCAATTGTCAATGGCCAATTGTCAACGGGTTTACGCAGTACGCATTAGGTATACCTTTGGGATGGATTTTATTGCAAGCAAGGAGGCATGAACCATGGCAAATGGACGGACGGACCCACTAATTGGTTTTCACTATGCCGTTGAGATTCAGGGCATGGTGAGCGGCTATTTTACGGAGTGCTCGGGGCTGGGGTCCGAACACGAAGTGATCGAGCACAAGGTGGTGGACAAGGGCAAGGAAATCATCATGAAGATTCCGGGCCGGCTGAAGTGGGAAAATATCACCCTGAAGCGTGGAATCACCGACAACATGGACATTTGGGACTGGCGCAAGAAGGTCGAGGATGGAGACGTCGACTCTGCTCGCTCGAACGGCTCCATCGTCATGTTCGATGAACATCTCAGCGAGATTGCTCGCTGGAATTTCGAGAGTGCATGGCCGGTGAAGGTCAGCGGCCCGCAGGTGAAATCCGATTCCAACGAGATCGGCATCGAGGAGTTGTCTATCGCGCACGAAGGGCTGTGGCGGGTGAATTAGTCAGCGAAACGATGAATGGTGAACGGAGTAGGGAGTAGGGGAGAGCGTGAGGCGGGGAGCGTCGAGCGTCGAGCGTCGAGCGACGGACCGCGCAATACGCAAAGCGACAACCCAAAACCCAAAATCGCAAATCCAAAATCGAAAGGGGTGCCATGCTACAAACAGAGTTCGAGTTCACGTTGCCCAAGGGGTACGTCGACTCCGAGGGCAACGTACATCGTGATGGGGTCATGCGCCTTGCCACCACAGCCCTGGACGAGATTGCCCCCATGCGCGACCCGCGGGTGAAGGTCAATGAAGCGTATCTGACGATTATTCTGCTCTCGCGGGTGATCACCCGCTTGGGCACGCTGCGCCACATCAACCCGGGGGTCATCGAGAAACTTTTCTCGGCCGATCTCGCCTATTTGCAAGATTTCTACCGCACGATCAATGAAGATGGCTATGCCCAGGTGGAGATTGTCTGCCCGGAATGCCAACATCGTTTTGAATGGGAGATCGTGCCCCAGGGGGGGTGACGGTCTACCCGCTCGATCGTCTGTACGAGGAAATGGCCTACATCGCTTACCATTTTCACTGGCCGTACCACGAGGTGATGAAGATGGATCACCGGGAACGCCAGCGTTGGGTAGACGAAATCGCGGCGATTAACACACGGCTGAATCGCATGGCCGAGGAGGGAACATGACCTTGCGGATTGGGTTTGCCGGGCGCCGTGCCCGTGAGTTTGCCCGGGCGCGGATGGGGTTCGGGCCTGCTCCCGCATCGGGGCGTTTTCCCACCCGTGGGAGCGACTTGCCCCTCCTGCAACGGGCCATGCCCGCCGCATCCTCGGCAGACGAAGGGTACGAGGTTTCCCCGCCGGCGCAGGCAGGATCAGCAGATACGGCGGTCGAGCGGGAGACGACTCCACCATCACCAGAAGAGATAGCCGATCGCGTGTACCGCCTCTTCTACCAAGACTGGCGACTGGGGCGGGAACGACGAGGGGGTGGCTAGAGGGAGCGCGATACTTTGACAACGAATTTTCAATTTGAATGGGACGAGAATAAAGCTAACAGAAACATTGAGAAACATC